>CAZPPO010000137.1:0-5002 GCA_964588475.1 uncultured Eubacteriales bacterium | reverse complement strand
GATTTTTTCGCACTGAGAGACAAGCTGAGTATCCTATAAATAAACAAAAAAAGGCGGCTAATCCTTATGGAAAAGCCGTCTTTTCAAATTTAATGGGAGATGTCGTCGTTTTTTATGATAAAGAACGCAGTGTTTTGATCGGCATATTTTACCTTTGCAAAGCTAAGATTTTGTTTAACGGTCAAATAATACGGAAACAACTTGCTTTTAACTAATGCTATATCCTCTTTTTCTGTAAAGCTTTTATAAGGCACGGTGTCAGTAATTTTCAACGATTTATATAGATCTTCTTTAAGTCTTGTGTTTATTGCGAGGGCGTTGTTATGCTCAAACTTGCTTGAGTTTTGAACGAAAAAATCATCATACTTACAATCGAATAGAGCAATCTCAATTATTTCGGATTCCTTACTAAGCGCATCATAAACACCATAAAATTTCAGATAGTCAATCGTATTTTTCATTGAGGGATAAACATAAAAGTTATGAATTAATGAATCACCTTCATAGATAAACGAAAGCGACACAAATTTACCCATGTGAGTTATTGAAATTGCCCCTATGGGAGGCTCATCGGGCGTATAAAAATCCTTGGAGGAAAGATTTGACAAATCCTTGGCAAGAACATCAAGCAGCATTTCAAAGCTTTCGGCTGTCATATTTGAGGTTATGTCCGTACTCGCGAAGTTATTATTAGGACGAAGAGATACTTTGATATTTTCAAAATGGAGCCAGTCTACATCTCTGGGCTTGAACGAAAAGCCTATTCTTTCTCTGAAAAAATTCGGATAGAGTTCTTCCGAACTCCAGGAAGCTTTGTCAGCTATTTGCGAATATATATAATCCTTTACGGTTTTGCAGTCGTACAGCCGTGTTGTTTCTAACAGTATGTCAGCAGGAACATCCTTATATTCTCTGTATATCTGCCCTTTGTTTTTCAGAGTGTATTTTATCAATATGCTTTGAGAACCACCCTCAAAGGAGTTGTTGTTAATTAACCGCTTATGGATATCCGCAATGATTGCTTTTTCAGAATCGGTTTCAAAACCGGACAATATCTTAAAGCTTGCAGCCTCGGAAGCATCTACACTGTACGGAAAAGATATTTTTATTGTATCAATATCGTCGCTTGAGGGGACCCTCGAAGAAAAGCCGAAACCACCAAAAATACAGCATACTGGAACTATATACATGAGTAGTAAAGGGTCTGAGCGCAAAAGCAAGGCAAGCGGCTTGCGGGGGCTGTTGTTAAAAACAAACGCGCTAACAATATATGCAATAATAGTAATCAAAGTTAGCAAAATTAATGGGCATAGCCATTCGGGTAAAGAAAGGCGCCCAAAAATACCAAGCTCTTGTGCCGCTAACATTGAAATATCTACCGAAGCGATTATGGCAAATGAAGACAAAATGCGTGATGCAGGCTTTGAGGATTTATACAGGCCGCATATTTCGGCTTTACGCTTTATAAATAAACGGCGAGCTAAAAACAAAACGAATAAACATATAATTAACCAGGCGATGAACAACAAGTAATCATAAGAGGAAAAGGTTGTGACGGCTTTTGCATATTCAGGAATCTCCGAAAACGCTTTGGCTTGTATTACGCCCCTGTCATCCCATACTGAACTATGATTTAAATAGTCAAAATAGTTTCCGCTTGAGTAAGTGAGGTTAAGCGGGCAGAGCCAATACAGAGAGTTAATAGAATTTTCGCCGTATACGGGAGCATAGCAGTAGCCTTTAAGGAAAAATCTGCAGCACATAGCAATAAAATGCATAATCGCATACGGGAAAGCCAAAAGAGAGATGCTTAAAAGGATGGACTCAATAACCGTTCCGCATAAAGCGCTTGAGAGTACACTGACAGTAAAGCCTATGAGAATGACGGTAAAGAAGCTTAAAACATAAAGCGCATATGTTTTTAGCATATAGCTTTTTATTCCTAAATAGTGTATGTTTACAAGAAAAGTCACGGTTAGAGGAGTAAATACCGTTAAGAACAATGATGCTATTGAGGTAAAGAGTCTGTTTACAAAGAGCTGGTTTCTTTTCAGCCCAAGACTCATTATATTATTGGATTTTGATCTGTTACTGAGGAAATCGAATTGGAAAAATGCAGTACACATTCCTGCCGCAAGAAGCAGCAAATATATTAGGGAGCTTATGAACGTATCATCGACAAACAAGAGCTTATATGCCGAAGCGTTGGTAGCAAGCTTTGATACTACGGGCAAACACAATTGTATTACCAGCATAGCCGTTGTGACTACTGCAGGGAAGGCCGCCGCAAGGCAACAGCGACGAAAATCGTAATGAGAATCTTTTTTTAAGTTTATCTGCACAGCGAAACCTCCTATTAGGAAAATTATGTCTACCTTTTAACAATATAAACTGCCTCGCTTGTGTTGGAGTATGTAACAAGCGCGTAGCTGACATTTTTGCCTATTGTCATGTAAGAGCTGTGAAGCGCCCCGGCAAAAGAAGCTATATCATTAGCATTTGCATAGACGCAATAAGGTCGTACAGTTTTTTTGTCTTCCATAGCGGCTATAAAGGTATGGGCTTTACCCTCTTCAAAATTATTGGGGCTTTGTCTGTAAAATTGGTCAACGGTACACTCGTACACGGCTATACTTGTGATTTTGTTTGAGCTTTGAGTATTGCCGATGTTCAGAGTATTAAAAAATGATAAAGTGTTTTTCATTGAGGAGTAGATGTATAGCTTATAAGGAGCCGCGTGAGTGATGTCGGTAGTAACTATTAGCGTATATTTACACACATCTTCTGGAAAATAATAATCGTTTGAGGTCATTTGACAATAATCAATAGCTATCGCCTGTAAAAGCCTGTCATACTTTTCGTTATCCAGACGGGCGAAAATGTCTATAGCTTCCGAGCTTTCGGCTGCTTTGAGACTTACGCCCGACAACTTTTCAAAACTATAAAGAGGAAAATCGACCATTACCTCGATTGGGTCTATTGAGCTATTCTCTTTAAGGCGCTTAATAGCTTCCTCCCCAGAAAGCCAGGAATCCTTATCGCTTAGCCTATTAGTAAAATGCTCCTCGACTTTGTCACTGTCAAAAAGCTTTAACGCTTCAAGCAAGGATTCCTTTGAAGGCTCCGAATAGTATCTGCAAATCTTTTTTCCATTCACAAGAGTATAGTCGATTTGAATAAAAGAGAAATCCGGCTTGCCTTCACTTTCAATAAGAAGTTGGTGAAGAGAAAGAACAAGCTGTTTATCTTTTTCGCTTTGAAAATTACTCCATCTAATTGGATGGATTTCATCAGAATCGATAACACTATCAAACACTTGATTGTTAGGGGCAAAGGGGTAATCCAAATCGATTTTTTTGATTTCATCGGCATTTGGCAGCCTGCTTGAAAAACCGAAACCACCGGTTATACATATGACGGGCACAATAAGAATTAAAAGAACAAGCAAAGAAAATTTTAGACGAGAGATAAAGCGTTTGAAATTCAATGAGTATACAAACATACAAACCATAAACGAAAGAAGCCCCCACAAGAGCATTTGCGCTAAAACTGTAAGCTTTTCGTAACCGCCCATCATAAAAAAGGAGCAGGTGGTGCTGTTCATATGCACTCTTGCGTCGAATATTCCAAGGGCAAGACCACAGCCCGATGCGTATAAAACGGCTGAAACGCTTATTATTATAGCCGTAAGCTTTGAGCTGTTAAATAGTCCCGTGATTTCCGCTTTTCTTTTAACAAGCAAATGTGCGGATAAAATAAGAATAGAAACACCGACAAACGCCCAAAAAACAAACGGAAAAAACTCTGAGAAGGCTAAATTAAAATCAGTCGAATACCAATAAGACTCTGCTGTACGATACTGACCCGACACCATTGAATATTTTCCAACATTTCCCGTAAAATAGTATTCATAAGATGTCAACATAAGCGGATTCAAGTAGCGCAAAAAAGCCGTATTTAATCCCCTGAATTGGAAGAAATCAAAAGCGGGGAATAAAGAAAAACCGCTATCAAAAGGAAATTTGTATCCTTTCAAGAAGAACGTAAAACAAGAGAAAACAAATAACACGATACCATTCGGAAGAATGGATAACGCAAAGCTTGTAAGTACCGACTCCGTTTTTGTGCCCGAGATAACCATGGAAAGCGTACCGATTGAAAAGCCGACAAGAATAATGGAAAAGGAGCTGATAATATAGAAAAGATAAACCTTAAGCATATAGAGGCTGACACCATATGCTCTCACATTAATCGCTAAAGTTATTGTAAAAGGAATTATAACGGCAAACAGCATTTCAGAAAAAAATGCAAGGCATCTGTTCTTAAATAGAGTTTTTCTTGTAAGACCAAGGCTCAAAAAAACATTTACGTGCTGTCTGCTTCCTAAAAAACGAAACGCAAATAATCCAGCAAAAACTCCTGCTCCGAGCATTAAAGCTGCTAAAGTTATGTCTGCGTATTCACGAATAAAAAACATCGCATAACCATCTTTTTGGCTTACAATCATATGTAGACTCTCGTATGTAGAAATAAAAAGCAAGCCTATCAGAACAATAAGAGAAGGGATTATTCCGCTTTTTAATGAGCGGGTAAAATCATATAAAGTATCACTCTTTATCGAAGAACCCTTGAACTTCAAGAGAATCATCCTCCATTTCATTCAGAAATATTTCCTCGAGCGACATTTTAAATGTCTCAAGATTTATGGGGCTTAGGGAATTCAAATATTTTATTCCCTCGTCAATATCGCCTCGAAGAACGAACACGGCACTTTTCCCTTGAATATTAAGCTTTTCTGTACTTAATGGGGAGAACATTTCCTTTTGTATTTCTTTATCAAGAATTATTCGGACCTTGCGAATGCTCAGACCCAAATCCTCTGTTTTGCTGTTTAGGACAAGCCTTTTGCCATTTATAAGACAGACTGTGTCACACAAATCCGCGAGCTCGGAGAGGTTGTGAGAGGATATTATTAAGGAGCATGACGACTCTGCCATGTATT
>CAZPPO010000136.1:0-5024 GCA_964588475.1 uncultured Eubacteriales bacterium | reverse complement strand
TTATTGTACAGACCTGACCGCAAAGGCTCGTGCTGGGGAGGTTGACACGATAGTAGGCAGACAGCAGGAGATTTACAGGGTAACTCAAATTCTCTGCCGCCGTCAGAAGAATAACCCTTGTCTCATAGGTGAGCCCGGCGTCGGCAAAACGGCAATAGCCGAGGGTCTTGCCCTGAAAATCGCCTCGGGTGATGTTCCCGCAAGACTCCGAGGCAAAGAAATTCATCTTTTGGATCTGACGGCACTTGTTGCGGGCACTCAGTTCAGGGGTCAGTTTGAAAGCCGTATAAAGGGGCTTGTTGACGAGGTGAAGGCAGAGGGGAATATAATTCTTTTTATTGACGAGGTGCACAATCTCGTAGGAACAGGTGACGCCGAAGGCTCAATGAACGCCGCAAACATCCTTAAACCCGCTCTTTCAAGGGGTGAAATACAGGTAATCGGCGCAACTACGTTTACAGAGTATCGTAAGCATATCGAAAAGGATGCTGCTTTAGAGAGGCGTTTCCAGCCCGTAAAGGTTGAGGAGCCTTCTATTTCCGATTGTTATCAAATGCTTTTGGGAATTAAGGGCTACTACGAAAGCTATCATAAGGTCACTATAGCTGACAGTCTTATTTATAAAGCGGTCGTATTATCCGAGCGTTATATAAATGACAGGTTCCTTCCCGACAAGGCTATTGATTTACTTGATGAGGCTTGTACCTGCGCCAATTTGCGAAACAAGTCAATAAGCGAGCACGAAATAATTCTTTCAGATATTGAGGCTCTTAAGCAGGATGAGGAGGATTTTATCTCAACCACAGAGGAAATAGATTATGAACAGCTCGCGAAAATCCGCGCGGAAATTATAAGGCTCGAGCCGCTTGCAAAAGAGCTTCAGGTCAAGGCGGCGGATAACGCGGTGACGGCTGAGGACTTGGCAAGGGTAATAAACCTTTGGACCGGAATTCCGGCGCAGAAGGTAATTGAAGGAGATTTGGCGCGCCTTAGCGACCTTGAAAAGAAGCTTAAAAGCAGAATAATCGGTCAGGATGAAGCGGTAGAGGCTGTAGCAGCCGCAATACGCAGAAGCCGTGTTCAAATTTCGCCTCAAAGACGACCCGCGTCATTTATATTTATAGGTCCGACGGGTGTCGGCAAAACCGAGCTTGTCAAGCAGCTCGCGTCCGAGCTTTTTGATACTCCCGAAACTCTTATAAGGCTTGATATGTCCGAGTTTATGGAAAAACACAGCGTATCAAGACTAATCGGCTCGCCTCCCGGATATGTAGGCTATGACGAGGCAGGGCAGCTAACCGAAAAGGTAAGGAGAAAGCCGTATTCCATAATTCTTTTCGATGAAATTGAAAAAGCACACCCCGATGTTATGAACATTTTGCTTCAAATTCTTGATGAGGGTAAAACGAGCGACGCACAGGGCAGAACGGTAAGCTTTGAAAGCGCTGTTATAATTATGACCTCAAACGCAGGGAGCGAAAATAAAGAAAGCGCACTCGGATTTGACAGACTGAAATCGGACGCTACAAAGGACAGAATGATGAAAGCGCTCAAGGATTTTTTACGTCCCGAGTTTTTAGGCAGAGTAGACGAAATTGTCGTGTTCAATGAATTGACGCTTGAAGACTATGAAAAGATAGCCGAAATCCTTATAGATGAGCTCAAAGAGCCGTTAAAAGAAAAGGGTATAGCCTTAGAGGTCGGTGAAGGCGTAGCAAGGGTTATAGCTAAACTGAGTGTTGACGGAGCTCGCGGCGCAAGAGAACTCAGAAGAACGCTGCGAAAATTGGTGGAGGACCAAATAGCGGGTATTATTATAGCAAGCGCGGATAGCCCCGTTGAGGCCATTACGCTTACGGCTGTTGAGGATAAGATAAAGGTAGCGGGATTTAGAGGCGGAAAGCTGATTTTAGACTTGAAAACCGTAGAAAAATAATTGAAAAAGGCTGTACAAAACGCGAATTCGCGCAAGCTACAGCCTATTTTTATATGTATTTTACCATTGCAGCTAATGAAGCTGCTTTTTTGCTTCTTCTTCCTTCAATTTTTTTACCTGTGCACGACGCTGGACTAAATCCTTTTCTACTTCTTTAGGGTCGTGAGGATACTTAAACAAAAACAAAGCTATAAGCACAACGACTTCGCCAAAAAAAACACCTACATACATCAAAGGCCAAATTGTCTTTAGAAAGCGTTCAGGCTGTTCATTTGCGGGAATGTCCCAGCCTTTATAGCCGGTCCACTGTGTAACGGCGTTTCCGAACAGGGAGCTGAGATTGTTTTTAATCAACTTATTAAGCATTCCGTCAACCGAAGCTGTTATCCCCTCACTGCGGTAGCCGGTTTTCCATTCAACATAGTCATACATCTCGTAATTCATCTTTCCGTGAGCAACAGGAGACCACATATCCATAACGCTTCTTAGCGCATCCATGAGGAACATGTATATAATGCGCGGCCAGGACTTGTACCCGACAAAGAATGTCGTAGATAGTGTGAACATTATTGTGAGGACGTGACCCTTAATGAAGTTTAAGCTGCCGCCGAATCTTTTTATTGCCTTGACAGCGAAGGGCGACAAGAGAAAAGCGGGAAGACCGGTGATAACGGATTTAACTGTATATAAAATTTCGCCTCCCAGCTCGTGACCTCCTATCTTTATCTTCGGCAACAGGAAACGGTAAAGAAACAGACCGTCTGTGCGGGGGACGATTATTCTGATGAAATTCACAACCATCCACATAAGAAACCATTTGTTGTGCTTTACTATGGCAAAGCTTTCGCGAAAAGAGAGCTTCCGCTGTGCGGTTGCATCTGTCGTGCCTTCGCCCTCGGCATTGACCTTTAAGGTAAAATCCACGCGTTGCTTGGCAAAGGAGGGTAAAAAGCGGCTGAAGATGGTCAAAGGGGCGAATATGATGGCGCCCCAGATCATAATCTGGTAGTCAGTAATATTTAGAACGTCCTTAAGTCCCATAAGTATAAGTGATATACCTGAAAATACACTTCCTGTGTGTCCGCCAAAGGTACGGCATAACTGTAATGTACCGCGTTGCTCGGAGTAGGGTGTAATACCTGCCCAAACCTTTGACTCACTAACGGTGTTGGCGGTACTCATAAGATCGGCAAACAAACCGATTATTGTCCATTGGATAACGCGCTGCAAAGGCGTTAATCCGAAATCAAAGCACTGAATCAGAATCAGTAGGGGACTTAGCGTCGCATTTAAACGCATCACAAGGCGGTGTACGTTAACTCCGAAAACCTTACGGTCCATATACAAGCCTACCATAGGATCATTGATTGCGTCCCAGGTGATGTTTATAATATCCGAAACGCTTTTCATCATCGGGGGGACCTTGCCTTCTCCCATCCCGAGATAAAGCCGTCCGCGAATATCCGTAAAACCGTTCATAAAACCCTTTAGAGCTTCCGCCAAAAACTGAATACCGCCCTCCCAGGGCCTTATATTATCCTCCGGCAGATGTGCGCCCCTCCACCAGAGAACGGGATGTTGTCTCGCTTCTTTGATTTGTTGTCTGGTATTCTGACTTATAAGGCGCATAGCATTCCTCTTTCTCGGTTATTGGTACCGCATTGTCATCTAAGATGAGATATAGCATATATTTTGGTTAATCTGTTTTTCCTATTGTGGCAACAAGCTTTTTCGCGATAGAGTACATAAGTCTTTCGCTCTCCTTTGCGCACTGCTTGCCGAGCTTAAAACACAGCCTATCAGACTCTAAGCTGAAAACACCGTTATATCCGTTTTCCTTTAACGCCTTGCACACAGCATCAAAATCAATATTGCCGAACCCCGGCGGCATATGTAAATCGTTTTTCCCGTCCGTATCCTGAACGTGAAGCACCTTCAGTCTGTCGCCGAGAATGTGAATCATATCAACGGGGTTTACCGTATCATAGCCCTCATAACGAATAAGATTTGCGTGCCCTATGTCAAGACAGGCAACATATCTGTTACTGTTTGTAAGAGTGTTGAGCGTATCAATATAATCAACCATTTCCTCGGCGGTAGAGCACGTTGTCGGGCAGATACGTTCTAAAATATGGTCCCTTGAAAACATATTTTCGATACAGCAGTAAACGTCATACTTTTCAAGACTTTCATATAAAGCGAGATATCTTTTTATGTTTATTTCCTTCATTTGGGCGGCAAACTGACCATATTTGCGCCGTTTGTCCATAGCAGGGTGAATAACGGCGTATTTGCAGTCTAATAGCGCAGTCGCCCGAATGCTTTTATTTAGTATTTCAAGCAGGTAATCGTCATTTTTCTCGTCGCCCGTATATGTCGGAAAGGGCGGGTGAGTCTGCCCCACAACCAAATTGTTTTTCTTAACAGCTTCACAGACGCTTTTGAAATACTTGCAAAATTCATCCTCAGGGAGAGTGAAGGGTGCCTCCAAGACGGGATGAATATACATGCTGTAATCCAGTGATTTAAAGCCCGCCCGGGCAATTAATTCAATGCCTTTTTCTAAGCCGAAATTTATAACCGCAAAATCTGTTTGCGTACCTATAAGCATAACAGAGCCCCCTTTATTATACGATTATTTTATCACATTTTTTCTCTATGTCAATGAACATATGAAAATGATAAGGATTATTAAACTTGACATCTGACGCCCTGATTTTTATTGACGGTAAATATTTCATATGGTATAATTTTTTGGATAAAAAATATACGGGAGGATTTGTGATGAAGGATAAAAAAAGGATTTTCACAATTGCCGCGTCCCATCTTGACACATCTTGGCTCTGGACGCTTGAGACGACAATTGACGAGTATATACCCAATACTCTTTACAGGAATTTTAAGCTTTTCGATAAGTACCCGGAGTACACCTTCGGCTTTGAGGGCGCGTATAGGTATGAGCTTATGGAGGAGTATTACCCCAAGGCATTTGAAAGGCTTAAGCAATATGTCGAAAAGGGCAGGTGGTATCCCGTCGGAAGCTCCTATGAGAACGGCGATGTGAATATGCCCTCTCCCGAGGCTCTTT
>CAZPPO010000135.1:0-5026 GCA_964588475.1 uncultured Eubacteriales bacterium | reverse complement strand
TCTAAAATCCCTGAAAGAGCATAAATCTCCCGATATTCATGCTCGCGAAAGCTGTTTGATAAAAATACCGCCTCATTATGCTTTTTCTCTTGCGGCTTTCCTGCAAATCGCATCAGGCAGAAGCAGTCATACTTACCAAAGAGCCGTTTGGCGTTAGCCTCAGTACTTATTATGCTTGAAAAGCCCGTAAATTTTAAGAATTGCGCAATTTCCTCATAATCAGCCTTACCAAATGTAATCAGTGTTATATCCGAGAAAAAGCTTACTAACATTGCACAGGGTCCGCCACAATCCTGAATAAAAAACTTCACTCTTTCACAATCGGCGCCGTAGGTGTCAAATAAAGAAAATGCCCTTATTGTTAAGGGACAATTGTCCTTAGGGTGAAAACACCCTAAATCAAAAACCCTTTTAATCATTACACAGCATCGGCAAAACAGCACGAATAAATCTGACGGCTTCTTGCGCGTCTCTCAAATCGGCAACGCTTGCCGCACTGTGAATGTATCTGCACGCAAGCGACACCGTAAGCACCTTTACACCGGAACGGCTTTTATGAATTGCCCCTGCATTGTTCCCTCCCGCTATGCGGGTTTTCAGCTGGCACTTTATTCCCTTAGCCCGCGCATTTTTCATTGCTTTATTATAAAGCTCCTTATTATAAAGCGTGGTTCTGTCTGCAAATGATATTGCGGGACCTTCTCCCTGGACGCAAACTCTGTCCCCTCCCTCTACCCCGATAATATCGGCGGCGGTAGTCGCCTCAACAATTACAGCATAGTCGGGATTTACAGAAAATGAGGATACGCCCGCCCCTCTTAGGCCAACCTCCTCTTGCACGGAAAACGAAAACCAGGTATCATATTCAAGAGGAAGCTGAATTATTTGCAGCAATGCAGCACAACCGAATCTGTCATCAATGGCACGGCATTTTACCTTGTTTTCTCCAAAAACAGTGAACCTTGAAAAGAAATACGCTAAATCACCCGGAGAAACACACCGGAGCGCCTGTACCCTGTCCCTTGCGCCTATATCAATATACATCTCATTAACGGACGGCAGCTTCTTTTTTTCTTCCTCATTGAGCTGATGCACGGGCTTAAGACCTATAACACCGTTAATTTGGCTCTCACCGACAACGACTCTCCTGCCTAAAAGCACTTTTTCATCTACTGAGCCTATGCATGCGAATTTTAAGAATCCATTATCGTCCGAATCTAAAATAATAAATCCTACCTCATCCATGTGAGCGTCGAGCATAACTGTTTTTTTGGGTCTGTTTTTTCCCTTTTTAAATACCAGAACATTTCCCAAGGCATCTATGTGATATGTTACACCCTCAATGCTCCTGATTGTTTCGACTATATACTGCGCAACCTTATACTCAGCGCCCGAGGCTGCGTAAATAGAGCAAAGCTCCCTTAACAAATTAAGCATTGTCCTCGCCCTTCCTCATTACAAATTCGGCAATAAGCCTCGCACATGACTCTAAATCTACATAATCCACAACCTCTGCCGCAGAATGCATACACCTGAGCGCTATTGAAATGAGAGCGGTTTTTACTCCTTTACCGCTTATGGCTATTTTATCGGCATTTGTACTTGTAAGACCACCCATCACCTCAATAGTAAAGGGTATAGCTTTATCAACTGCAATGCTTTTTAATTCGTTCGTCATTTCTCTTGAGAGGACGGGAGATATTCCTATCATCGCCCCGCTGCCCAATTGCGGAAAAGAAGCTCCGGGGTAATTGGAAAAGCTGACATCCACGGCTATGGCCTTATCGGGATTTATCCCAAAGGCAGCCGCTGTGGCGCCTGCGCCCCCCGTCTCCTCGAATACCGAGAACAAGACCGATATTCTTTTATTGTGATTTTTGTCCTTCAACAGCTCAAGCGCTCTTAAAATAACAGCCACCCCTGCTTTATTGTCAAGACCGGCACAAGTCACCGTGCTGCCTTGCATTTCACAATAGTTGCCGTTAAAAGTAATCATATCTCCGATTGAAACAAGCTCTTTCGCTTTTGCTTCGTCATATCCTATATCAACCGCAAGTCTGTCTATAGGGATTATTCTCCCCGAGTCATCGGGGCTTGCAAGATGAGGCGGAGTGCTTGTTATTACGCCGAAAAGCGGCTTTTTACCCCATACTGTTACCTCTGCCGCGCACAGCAGTCTCAAATCGACTTTTCCGATAGTCGAAAACCTTAAAAAACCGGTCTTGTCTATATCGGTTACTATAAGTCCTATTGTATCCAAATGAGCATCAAGCAGAAGGTGTTCGCCTTTTCCGCTTATTTCACCTATAATATTTCCGAGCGCATCCTGCCTTACCCGGGCAAATTGCGATAGGGCCTCTATCACATATTCCGCAAAAGAAAATTCCCCTTTTGATTTCTCAGCACTGTCACACAGTTCTCTTAAAAGCCTTTTCAAAGCGTCTCTCCTTTGCCAAGCTATACCTCTTTGCTTCCTTCACTTCTTATTGATAAAATATAGCAGGATTTCTTCCCGAATACCTTCTTCATTTCCGTCGTAAACTTATGCAGCTCGCTTCTTGGAACGAATGCCTGTATGGTACCTGCAAAGCCGCCTCCGTGAACACGGCTTACACCCTTCCCCATAAGAATATTCTCGCATAAGGCAAGGGCAAGGGCAACAGGTTGAGTTTTTGGGTCGTTCCCCCCTACCACATTCTGATTATACTTAAACGAGGAATCTCCGCTTTGCTGCACTAAGGCTTTGAATTTCTCAAAATCACCCTTAAGCAGGGCCTTAACTTCTTTGTCAACCCTGATATTCTCAGTGAAAAAATGTATGGCACGCTGAACGGCCCTGTCTCCGGTCTTGTCTCTGATTGACAAAATATTCTCCTTAAATTCCTCGAATGACACCTGTCGCAGATATTCTTTCCCGAAAAACGCTGCAACCGCGCACATTTCTTCTTTAATGGCGGAATAATCATTCGTAAGGTCACAATGGTCAGCGCCTGTATCAACAATACACAAAACGTGTTCTTCCGCCTCAAAGTCAAATTCCACTTTTTCTATCTTCGGCTTTTCCGGATCTTCAAAATCAATGTAGACAAACCCGCCCATTGCACACGCAGTCTGGTCCATAAGACCGCATGGCTTCCCGAAATAAACATTTTCCGCATATTGAGATATCTGTGCAAGCTCAAGCTGCTCTATTTTACCCTCATTGTAAATACAGTTTAGAATTGTAGCTATAAGCACCTCATACGAGGCAGAGGACGAAAGTCCCGAGCCAATAAGTACCTGTGAAGACACCGCGGCGTAAAACCCGCCTATTTTAAAACCGCGCTTTACAAGTCCCGCACAAATACCTCTCACCAAAGCCGCCGAGGTCCTCTTCTCATCCTGCCTTACGGATAAATCATCAATGTTGATTTCGACCGAGCCGTTTCCTATCGAATGAATGGTAATGATATTGTCATCGTTAGCCTTAACGGCGGCTATTGTGTCAAGGTCAATGCTTGCTGCTAAAACCTTACCGTGATTATGGTCTGTATGGTTACCGCTGATTTCTGTTCTTCCCGGTGCAGAAAACAGCCTAATCCCTTCGGGATTTCCCGGATATTGCTTGTCGAAATACTCAAGCAGTGTAGAATATCTCTCTCGCTGGCTCATGGCTTGAGCCTTTCCTTCATAAACATCGATAAGCCTTCTGTCAAGCTGCCCGCTTAGCACAGATTTTGTAAGCTCCCGAACAGTCATATCACACTATCCCTTTCTTCTTTATCAATTTCACTTAATCTTCTTCTTTTTCCAAACAGTCCTAACGCAAAATCAAGTATAAGTATAGATATTCCGGACAAAAACAGCATTATTATAATCGGTCCTAAAAATCCTACGGAAAACGGGTCAAACACATTATTGCCCAGTACACTGAAGGATAATATCCTCGGTGCAAAGCCTAAAAGCGACAACAGAAGATATTTATCATATTGAATTTCAGATGCCCCATAGAGTCTGCTTACCGTATTTACGGGAGCAAACGGCACAAGCCGCGCCAAAAAAAGCATCCAGGGATTTCCGCTGCCTTCAAGCTTCATAAAATCCTTCACAAAGTCGGAACGCGAAATAAACCTGGAAAGACCTCCGCCGCCGAATTTGTCTCCCCATAAATATTTAATGCTGACTAGTATCGCAACTCCGACTATATTTATTGCTGTTGCGTATTGAACATTAAAAACCATACCGGAGATTATAAAAAGAGCAGACAAAGGAATAATCGGAACAAAGCACTTGAGTGAATAAAGCAGAAAAAGGACAAGAATTAAAAGCCATTTGTTTTCAAGAGAGGCTATAAAAATCTCCCACTGTGCAAACATAGCCTGCATCTTTGCATATCGCAATTCAATGGCCTCTATCTGAGCAATTGCGGACCATATCAAAAGAAATACCGCAAGCGCAACAAGAATTAACGCTACGATAATCAAAATGCGATAATGACGCCGCCTAAAGCCTTTATTCAAAGCTGTTGACTTTCTCACTTTGCCTCTCCTTGAGTGTAGTTGAGCAATGCATTAATAATGATATTTTATACTTTTTTACCGAACAAATCAACATAATAATAAAATTATCAAAAATTCGTTTGCATTATTTAACACGTGAATGATAAAATATGCTCATTGACTTTTCTAAAACATAATAATATACTCATATTAATTTATGCGTCTGTACGGGAGGCAATTTATGAATAAATATTCTGAAAAGGCTATGGAATACTTCCGCGAAGGATATAACTGCTCTCAATCGGTGCTTTTGACCTTCTCAAAAGAGTTGGGCTTAGATGACGATATTGCTTTAAGGCTTGCTTCCTCCTTCGGTGCGGGAATGGGCAGACTACGCGAAGTATGCGGGGCTGTTACTGCTATGTTTATGATTGCGGGCCTTCGTTCAGGCTACACGAATGCGGGCGACGCAAGGCAAAAGACTCTGCACTACCAGCTCATTCAGGAGCTCGCCGATAAGTTTAAGGAGAAAAACGGCTCAATTGTGT
>CAZPPO010000134.1:0-5032 GCA_964588475.1 uncultured Eubacteriales bacterium | reverse complement strand
GCAATACATATTTTAAGGAGAAATTTAATAAGACCTCCAACGATATTTTTCTGCCCGATTGCTTTGGGTTTGGCTATGCCTTGCCCTCAATAGCTGCGCACGCAGGGCTTAAAGGCTTTTCCACGGGTAAGCTTGCCTGGGGCAGCGCATACGGTCAGCCATTTGATATCGGCAAATGGTACGGCGTGGACGGCAGGTATGTTTACGCGAACATTAAACCGTCCTCCTATGCAAGAACCATAGGAGATGTGCGAAAGGACGAAGCCGTATATCCGAAGCTTGCCGACAATGAGAAGTATGACCTGCCCTTAACAGCAACCTTTTACGGCACGGGTGACAGGGGCGGCGCCCCTGCCGAAGGCTCCGTCAAGGCGGTTTGCGACAGCATTGAGGAGAATGCGAAAAGTGATATCGATGTGCTTTCGGTCTCCTCCACGGAGCTTTTTGAGGCGATTGACGAGCTTCCCGAGGAAATAAAGGCAAAAATGCCCGTCTGGGACAATGAGCTTCTTTTAACTGACCACGGGGTCGGCAGCTATACCTCGCGTGCGGTAGGCACACGCTGGAACAAAAACTGCGAGCGGCTTGCAGGCTGTGCCGAAGGCGCTGCCGTTATGGCGTCATATCTTACCGATTATATATATCCTGAATATAATCTAAATAAAGCGTGGAAGCGATTTATTGCGCACCAGTTCCATGATGATATAACAGGCACATCATTTATGGAGTGCTATCTTCGCAACTGGAACGATTATATGCTTTCGCAAAAGCAGTTCGCAAATGAGTACGAGGGCGCCGCGGCGGCCGTCAGTGAAGGGCTTGACACATCATTCGTCAAGGGAATCGCGCTTGTCGTGAGCAATACGCTTGAGTTTGAGAGAGCGGAAACGATAAGCGCAAAAATAGAGCTTCCCGCAAACACAAGATATGTCCGTGTTTTTGATAAGGACGGCAATGAGCTTCCCGCACAGCTAAGAAAGACTGAAAAGGAAGGAATATCTTGCGTTACCTTTACGGGTACTGTAGCGTCTTTGGGATTCTCCGTTTTTGATATTAGGACAAATGCTGCGCCCTCTAAAATTGAAACGCCTTTGAAGGTCGGCGGAAACACATTGGAGAATGACTTTGTTCGCGTTATGCTCAACAACTCGGGCGATATATGCGAGATATATTATAAGGATATCGGCAAAAATATCTTGAAAAAGCCTGTCAGACTTGCCGTGTTTGATTACAAGGGCAGCAAGAAATGGCCTGCATGGGAGCTAACGTATAAAGAGCTTTGCGTACCGCCCAGAGAATATGCCCGCAATGCTAAAATCGAGCTGCTTGAGTTCGGTCCCGCAAGAGCATCGTATAAAATAACTAAAAAAGCAGGGCAATCAAGCTTTACGCAAATATTATCGCTTGACGCTTTTTCGCCCGTAATTTCGGTATACAATGAGGTTGACTGGCGAAGCACATCGAGTCTCTTGAAGGTGGAATTCCCGCTTGCCTGCGAAAGCTCTAACGCAACATACGATTTAGGGCTCGGCACGATTAAAAGAGGAAATAATACAGAAAAGCTTTACGAGGTACCGGCTCAACTTTGGGCTGATATTACAGATTCTTCGAAGGGGTTCGGCGTGTCGCTTTTCTCTGATTCAAGAGCAGGCTGGGATAAGCCGGACAATAACACTTTAAGACTTACAGTCGTTCATACGCCGTATTATTCATACCGCTGGGAGTGCTCACAGCACCTTATGGATTTAGGGCTCAATCGCTTTTCCTTTGGCATATTCCCTCATACGGGAGGCGTGTGTAAAAACGTGCAAACGAAAGCCCAGTGCTGGGACAATCCCCTTACAGCATTTGTAACCGCAAAGCACAAGGGGGCTTTAGGGAGAGAATACTCATTCGGAAGCATCAGTGACAATGATGTAATTATACGTGCTATTAAGAAGGAGCATAACAAAAACAGAGTAGTGGTGCGTCTTAATGAGGGTGAGGGCAAGGCAAGAAAAGGCGTGCGCCTGACTCTGGGAAAGGGAATAGTATCCGCCTTTGAGCTTGACGGCTGTGAAAATGAAATCGCCAAAGCGAGTGTCTCAGACGGAAGTCTTGTTTTTGACATCAGCGCTTTCAGTGTCAAGACCTTCGCGCTAACTCTTAAGGATACCGAAAAGCTCCCCGTAAAAAGCGCGTTTAGTCCCGTAGATATAAAGCCTGATTTGCAGGTTATTACGTCAAACGAGGAAAAAGACAAGGGAGAGCTTTCGGGCAAGATTTCTATTCCCGCCGAGCTTATTCCCGACAAAATCTCGTGCGGCGGTATTGAGTTCAATATAAAAAAGGACGGACCTAACGCAATAGCGTGCAGCTGCCAAGAGATAATTTTGCCAAAGGGTGCAAGTAAGCTTTATCTTCTCGGATTTTCCGAAAACGGCGACAAGAACATTAATATCAGAGTAGGTCAAACAAATTATCCGATTAGAGTGGCGGATTGCTTTGAGCGTGTAGGAAATTGGGATATGATTGGGCTGGGACAGACGGGATATATTAAAAAGGACAAATTTGTCTGGGATGCTACTCATATACACAAGAACGGCGATGATGTCACGGCAAAGCAGCTTTATTTGTTTATGCTTGAAATTTCAATAAGCTCCGACGCCCCGGTAGTCCTGCCGGGAAATGAGAGCGTTATTATCCTTGCGGCGACGGCTTCTCTGAATAAAAACAGATTTCAATGTGCACGGGAGCTGTACGACAGCCTTGAAAAAAGGCCGTTTGATTACAAAATCTCCGAAAGAGAGCGTGTGTTTGCCGGTCCCTCTAAGGCTGAAAGAATAATACAAAAATTTTTACACAGAAAAAAAACAATTACTGTTGAGCTGCCTATGGTAGCGAGCACAATACAGGTGGGCGACGCCTTTTCAGAGGTGCGCAAGGCGCTACACAGGGATTAGTGAATGAGTGAAAAGCCATACAAAAGGAAGCGACAGTTTTCTGTCGAAAACTGTCGCTTCCTTTGGCAGGGGCAGAAGGGATCGAACCCTCGACACGCGGTTTTGGAGACCGCTGCTCTACCAGCTGAGCTATACCCCTTCAGATATTAGATATTAGATATTAAATGCGCGTTTTACATCTAATATCTAACATCTATTTGGTGGGCCATCAGGGACTCGAACCCCGGACCAACCGGTTATGAGCCGGTTGCTCTAACCAACTGAGCTAATGGCCCTCGTTCGTTTCTGTTTTGAGGGACGGATTAGATTATATAGTGAATGCGTTTTTTTGTCAAGGTGTTTTTTTGGGGTTTTAGGTTATTTTTGTGCAGAATATTTTGGACTGATTTTTACTTTAGATTTAGGTGAAAAGAAGAAATGAAAAAGAAATTGTGTTTGCTTTTTGCTGCTTTGACAGCCTTCACTTTTATATCGGCGTGTGGCAACAAGGTTGTTAAAAGTAAAAAGACTTCTCCGATTTTAACGCAGACTAAGGTTGTTTTGGACTCTTTACCGACTGAAAAAGAAGAGTATTCGGATTTTTTTGCCGCAGCTCGTCCCGTTTTTTTTGTACCGGGGCTTCTTGAGGGCTTTATACCGCAAGGACTGTGTTATTCTCCCGATGAAGAGCTTGTAATAATAAGCGGATACTACATGAAGTCTCAGTTCCCTTCAAGGCTTGCTGTAATTGACAACAAATCGGGAGAGCTTATATTGTCAGTAGGCTTGAAACAATCAGATGGCGAGGCGTTTTATGGTCATGCAGGGGGTATAGCGTGCTGTGATAACACTGTTTATATCACATCTGAGGGGGAGGCATATTATATTTCCTTGTTTTCCTTGAAAAAGGCCCAAAACAATTCACAAATATGCTTTGAGGGTAAATTTAAGCTTCGAACACTTGGCTCGTTTGCAAATTATGAGGACGGAATTTTATGGGTCGGCGACTTTGTAGAGGATAAAAAATCAGAGCTTTTAAATGCTCCGAATATCGTGACTCTTAACAGTGGCGAGACATTTTATGCTCAATGTGAGGGCTATAAGCTCTTTGAGGGACTTCCTGACGAGAAGCGAAAGACTAAAAACGAAGAGGGCTATGTTCCCGATTGCCTTCTTTCCATTCCTACGCAAATACAGGGGATGGCAAGAATCAGCGACGGCAGATTTGTTTTCAGCCGCTCCTACGGTAGAAAAAATGATTCGAAGATAGCTGTTTATGAGGATGTATTCTTAAGGAATGCTTACAAGACCATTTCGATAGAAGGCTTTAGTGTACCGCTTTATTGTTTTACAGAGGATACCATGATAAAGGAGCTTAACGCCGTTCCGATGTCACAGGGGATAGACAGGATAAATAACAAGCTTTTCCTGCTTTTTGAGTCCGGAGCAGATATCTACAGAAGCGGCAGAGGCTTGCATCCTACCGATTACGTTTTCGAGCTTGAAATTCCATAAAAAAATTATTGATATCAGCTAATTCTTTGTGCAACAATATATTGGTAAAAGAGACGGCAAAGCTTGACTAAAAGGAATTTTAAGGGTAAAATTATAAAGGTTAAATAATTAACAAATTACGAAGGGAGATACAATATGAATTATACCCACGAAGTGGAAAAAATGTGCCCTGTCAAAAAAGGACCTCATCACGGTCCCGCACCTATACCGCAGGAGGGTAAATGGGTTAAGGCTTATGAGATAAAGGATATATCGGGTTTTTCGCATGGAATAGGCTGGTGTGCTCCCCAGCAGGGTGGATGCAAGCTTACCTTGAATATTAAAAACGGTATAGTTGAAGAAGCGCTTGTTGAAACTCTCGGCTGTACAGGAATGACACATTCCGCGGCTATGGCGGCTGAGATCCTGCCGGGCAAGACTCTGCTTGAGTGCTTAAACACAGACCTTGTTTGTGATGCCATAAATGTTGCGATGAGGGAGATTTTCCTCCAATTTGCATACGGCCGCACTCAATCCGCTTTTTCAGAGGAAGGACTCTTAGTAGGATCAGGGCTTGAGGATTTAGGAAAAGGCCTTCGTTCTCAGATAGGTACAAT
>CAZPPO010000133.1:0-5130 GCA_964588475.1 uncultured Eubacteriales bacterium | reverse complement strand
CAGACACTTGTTGAGGCAGGCTATCAGCCCGAAAGCGCATATTTTGAGTGTGTTCACGAAATGAAGCTTATAATTGACCTCGTAATAAAGGGCGGTCTCTCTTTTATGAGATACTCAATTAGTGATACCGCCGAATACGGCGATTATATGACGGGCGACCGAATCATAACAGAGGATACAAAAAAGGAAATGCGTAAGGTATTAAGTGAAATCCAAAGTGGCGAGTTTGCCAAAAAATGGATAGCCGAATACAAAGCGGGTGAACCCACCTTCCGTAAAAGACGCGATGAGGAGGCAAACCTTCTCGTAGAAAAAGTGGGAGCAGATCTTCGCGCAAAAATGAGTTGGCAGCAAAACGGTAAAAAATAGGAGGACTTCGGATGGCAAACAGACTGAATTTAGAAGACATATCAAGCTCTCCGAAACGCTCTCTTTTTAAGGCAATGGGGTATGACGACGAGCAATTGAAGCGTCCGCTTGTCGGAGTAGTCAATTCCTTTAATGAAATCGTTCCGGGACATATACATTTAAAAAATATATCCGCTGCCGTTAAAGAAGGCGTGCTGATGGCAGGCGGCACCCCTATAGAATTCAACACGATAGCCATATGTGACGGAATAGCAATGGGTCATATGGGAATGCACTATTCTCTCCCTTCAAGGGAGCTTATTGCGGACAGTGTTGAATGCATGGTGCACGCTCATATGTTTGATGCACTCGTTTTTATTCCCAACTGCGACAAGGTTGTCCCCGGGATGCTTTTAGCTGCGGCAAGGCTGAATTTGCCGTCCGTGTTTGTTTCGGGAGGTCCTATGCTGTCGCTTGATGATAAAGACCTGAACACAGTCTTTGAGGCTGTAGGCGCTTATCATTCCGGCGCTGTTAGCGAGGATGAGCTTTTATCACTTGAATGCTCCGCCTGCCCGGGTTGCGGTTCTTGCTCGGGAATGTTTACGGCAAACTCAATGAACTGCCTTTGCGAGGCTCTCGGGATAGCCTTGCCCGGGAACGGCACAATACCGGCGGTATACTCTGACAGAATACGCCTTGCAAGAAAAGCCGGAAAAACAGTTATGAATTTACTCGAAAAGGATATCAGACCATCTGATATTTTAACGGAAAAAGCCCTTATGAACGCTTTAAGTGCCGATTTAGCCATAGGCTGCTCTACTAATTCCGTTTTGCATCTTTGTGCTTTGGCAAAGGAGCTGGGATTTTCTATTAGTCTCAAAAAGATAAATGAATTGAGCCAAAAAACCCCTAATCTTTGCAGACTTGCGCCTGCAGGAAACCACCATTTACAGGATTTTAACGCTGCCGGCGGCGTTTATGCCGTCCTAAATGAGCTGATGACGCTTGGGCTTATTAACACGGACACAATGACCGTAAACGGGATAACGCTTGAAGAGGCTGTAAGAGGAAGTCTAATTAAGGATACCTCGGTAATCCGCCCTGCGGGGAATCCTTACTCCCCTACCGGCGGACTCGCCGTTTTGTTCGGAAATTTAGCCCCGGATGGCGCCGTTGTTAAAAGAAGCGCAGTAAAAGACTCTATGCTTAAGTTTACTGGCACTGCAAAGGTTTTTGACGGTGAACAGGCGGCAGTCAGCGCAATTTTTTCAGGAGAAATTCATTCGGGAGACGTTGTTGTCATACGATATGAGGGTCCTGCCGGCGGTCCCGGGATGAGAGAAATGCTCTCCCCTACCTCGGCAATAGCCGGTATAGGCCTTGACCAGTCCGTGGCGCTTATTACGGACGGCAGATTTTCGGGAGCAACGCGCGGTGCGGCAATAGGTCATGTTTCACCCGAAGCGGCGTCCGGCGGCACAATAGCTTATGTGCACGATAACGATAAAATAGAAATTGATATTCCCTCATATTCCGTACACCTGCTTGTTTCCGACAAAGAGCTGGAAAAACGCAAAAAGGAAACAAAAATAAGAAAAAGCACACAGCAAAAGGGTTATCTTAAACGTTATGTTCAAAATGTTTCGTCTGCGGATAAGGGTGCCGTTATCAGCTAAGAAAGGGAAAAATTATGTTGACTTTAGACAGGGTATATCTTGCCGGCAGAGTTCTGAAAGATATTGTTAAAAAAACAGATTTGATTTACGCTCCGACGATAGCTCCCGATTGTGAGGTTTATTTAAAAACCGAAAACCTTCAAAGAACAGGCTCCTTTAAGGTCAGAGGCTCATACTTCAAGATGTCGGCGATGACCGATAAGGAAAAGGAAAAGGGAGTCGTTGCCTGCTCTGCGGGCAATCATGCCCAGGGTGTTGCCCTCGCCGCAAAGAGCTTCGGGATTAAAGCAACAATTTTTCTTCCCGCTACCGCTCCCTTGTCTAAAATAGAATCAACAAAGCAATACGGGGCACAAATAGAGCTTGTGGACGGTGTTTATGACGATGCCTACATAGCAGCACTAAAGTTTCGTGATGACACCGACGCGCTTTTCGTACATCCCTTTGACGATGAAGACGTAATAGCAGGACAGGCTACCGTCGCGCTCGAACTTGTTGAACAGCTTCCCGATATGGACGCTGTTATAGTCCCTATAGGCGGAGGTGGTCTGATATCCGGTATAGCATACACAATAAAAACAATTAAGCCGTCGTGCAAGGTATACGGGGTTCAGGCAGTCGGCGCCGCAAGTATGATGTATTCAATTAACGAAAACACCTGCAAGGCCTTAAACTATGTGAGCACTTTTGCGGACGGTACCGCGGTTAAAAAACCCAGTGAGCTTACATATGATATGTGCAAGAATTATGTGGACGAAATAATCACGGTAACAGAGGATGAAATTGCGGCAGCAATTCTTTCATTAATCGAAACGCATAAGCTTGTGGCAGAAGGCGCTGGAGCGTTATCGGTGGCGGCGGTTGAATTCAACAAGCTGCCGCTTAAGGAAAAAAAGGTTTGTGCCATTATATCCGGCGGCAATATTGATGTAAATATCCTCTCAAGAGTTATAAACAGGGGCCTTTTAACCTCCGGAAGACTTACAAACCTGACTATTGCGCTTGTTGACAAGCCAGGTCAGCTCAAATCGGTTTCAGCAATAATAGCCGACGAGGGCGCCAATGTTATAAGCGTTCAGTATACTCAGGGCGGCGAAAATATGGATATTAACGGCTGTTTTCTAAATATATCTATGGAAACGAGAAACCATGAGCATTTAGAACAAATTCGCGCGGCTCTTACCGATAACGGTTTTATGCTTTGCGGTTAAGGAGTAATAGCTATGGAAAAGGTATACACAAAAAATGCGCCCGAACCTATCGGACCTTACAGTCAAGGTATTAGAGAAAACGGATTCGTCTTTTTTTCGGGTCAAATAGGAATTGACCCGCAAACGGGAATACTAAAAAGTACGCTACAATCTCAAATCGAAAGGGTATGCGAAAATATACGTGCGCTATTAGACGCGGAAGGATTAGGCTTCAAAAATGTCGTAAAGACAACATGCTTTTTGACCGAGCCGGAGCACTTTTCCCCTTTTAACGAGATATATGCTAAATATTTTATTTCCAAACCTGCCCGCTCGTGCGTTTTTGTAAAATCGCTTCCTAAGGGTGCCCTTGTCGAAATCGAAATAACAGCGACAAAAAATTAAAATTGCAAAAAACGCGTAGGCTATTAGTCTTACGCGTTTTTTTATTAGAATTTTCGATTATTTTCGATTATTTTTGCTTTGTCATATTAATTAGCTTTATAGTCTATGTCTGCTGACTTTGCCTGTTTAATCAAATCCTTTGTTTGCAGCTTATAGTGCTTATTATCTTTTATAAAATTAGTACCGCATTGCCTGAACTGAAAGCTGACATTATGGTCAATACATTGCCTTCTGATATCTAAAACCCACGAATAATCAAGCACTCGCGCGTTATAATCAGATTCGCCTCCTACCACCACAAGCTCTATATCGTTAAGAAAATTTTCTATATTTATTTTCTCAAGCAACGGTTGTGCCGTAATATACTTTTTCAAAATAGGCAAAGCCTTGAATATAGACAGTCTGTAATCTGCTGTCCTTTGGTTCTCTATAGTACAGCAAACAATAACATTTTCATACCCGTTACCCCAATCAGATGGAATGCAGCTTAAAAATCTATCTATTCTTTTGGTTAAAAATAAGAAGGTACAGTCCTGCCTTTCCTTAATAATTTTCCAGCAATCCTTTCGCCACTCATCGGCCTCTTCAATTAAAAAATCGGTTGAGAAGCACAGATAGACTAAACCTGATTTCATCTTATAATTTCCGTTTCCTGATTTTTCTATCGGCTTTTCAAAATCCTTTGTCTTTATTATATCATTAGTATTAATATTTCTTCTGGCATCGCCTTTGTGAATATAGCAATTAAAGCAACCCTCACTGCATTTCTTACAGCCTCTCCACGGATTCCACATTGACATAGCAATCCTCTTTCCCGTACTGTTGCATTTTCTGTTTCTCAGTCAAGATCAGCAACATTATATAACAAAGCTATGAGATTTTCAATTCATTTGCCAAGGTCAGGCATACTTCAAAAGCACCTGATTTGTCTACCCTTAGACAAATCAGGTGCGTAAAAGATGTTAAATAAGGAATTAAAAATTTCTCATTTTTTCAGATGCCCATACCCGTAGTCTTTAGCCGTCACCTTGTGGAAAGCCATAATCATGCTGAAATCATAATTCTTTAATCCTGTATCCGGATAATCATTTATAAAATGGAAATGAGCATCATCATGAGCAAAAAACATAAGGTTACCATTTTTAGGTTTGTAGAACAAAACCAGTACTATACCTTTAACCTTCACCCCCGGCCAGCCTTGACTTATCATGAACTCTGACCAATTCAACGGAGGCTGGGTTTTTTTGTGGTCCTCTAAGAGCGCAGAAAAAGAGCTGTCATCCAGAGCCTCCCAGTTAGTAAGCCCCGCATAATTGCTGCCGGCAAGCTGAGATATATCTGTAGCAACCTGTTTTTTTGTTTTGCCATCCGGTAAGTAAGAACCTCCGGGTTTCCCAAACTCAATATTTTCCGAGTAATACATTCCGTCCCATTTTGTATCGACAACGGTATTTTCCTCAATTGGAAGAGACAATAGTGCTTCCTGTTGTTCCAGATGTGTTTTGTAT
>CAZPPO010000132.1:0-5243 GCA_964588475.1 uncultured Eubacteriales bacterium | reverse complement strand
TGATATGCCTCGCATATTAGCTGCATATCTCCGTATTCTATTCCGTTATGAACCATTTTAACAAAGTGACCTGCGCCGTTCTCTCCTACCCAGTCACAACAGGGTGAACCGTCCGCCTTTGCGCATATAGCTGTGAAAATGGGCTTGACACTCTCCCAGGCAGCCTTTGACCCTCCCGGCATAAGGCTTGGACCTTTAAGCGCACCCTCTTCTCCGCCTGAAACGCCCGTTCCTATATAAAGCAGTCCCTTGCCTTGCACATATTGCGTACGACGCGCGGTATCGGGAAAATGAGAATTACCTCCGTCAATTATAATATCGCCTTTTTCAAGTAGGGGAATGAGAGCTTCTATCATATCATCCACCGCCTTGCCGGCCTTAATCATCATCATTACTATGCGCGGCTTTTTTAGAGTCGAAATCAGCTCTTCGAGTGAATAAGCGGCGCAAATATTCTTCCCTTTTGCCTTCCCTTCGACAAAATCGGTTATCTTTTGAGCGGTTCTGTTGTAAACAGAAACGGTAAAGCCCTTGCTTTCCATATTCATAACAAGGTTTTCACCCATAACCGCAAGTCCGATAAGTCCAATATCACTTGCCATTATCAATTAACTCCTTTTCTTTTTTTATTCTTTCCAGAACAGAATATGGTATTTTCATATTTCCTAAGCCTTTGCCTATGCTAATATGCGGTTTCATCTGAGCGTGAAAGTCGGTGCCGCCTGAAATTAAAAGCCCGAGTCGTTTTGCAAGTGCCTGATATTTTTCCTGCATTTGCGCGGTATATTCGGTGTAATAGCCCTCAACACCGTCAAGACCCTCCTGCTTCATCCGTGAAATAAATGCAAACAGCTCCTCGTCAGTCTTTCTCATAAGATGCAAATGAGCCGCAAACGCAAGACCTCCCGCACCCTTTATGAGACCTACCGCCTGTGAGGCTGTAAGGTGATGCCTGTTACAGTATGCGGGCTTCCCGCTTGCAAGATATCGGTCAAATCCCTCCTTTACCGAGGAAACGTAACCCTTATTAGCCATAACCTTTGCAAAGTGAGCCCTCCCGACTATCCCGCCCGGGGCAATGTCAAGTACCTCCTGAACGGAAATGTCAAATCCAAGCTCCCTAAGACGCTCGCTCGTTTGCTTCGTGCGCTCGATTCTGACACGCTTTATTTCTTCTAAATTACGAAGAATATCCTTGTTTTCTATATCTATATAATAGCCCAGTATATGTGTTTCCGTTTCTGATTTTGCAGAAAACTCTATACCGGGAACAACCTCAAGTCCGATTTTCTCACCCTCACAGAGAGCCTGTTTGACCCCATCTATACAATCGTGGTCTGTAAGAGAAATTGCTGCAAGTCCCGCCTGTTTGGCGTGATGAACAAGCTGCAGCGGTGTCATTGAACCGTCGGACTTGTTTGAGTGTGTATGTAAATCTATATATTTTTCCATTTTTGTCTTCTTTCTTATCTTAGCGCCCAAAGACCCAGCGCGGGATTGCTGATATAAAAAATCTCTTCTGCGTTTGAAAGAGTGTTAAAGCCCTCCTTTAAAACACAAGGGTTATAAAGCTTTGCCGCCCGGCTATACGGCATATACTTGAAATTAACCCTCTCAATTTCCTGACGACTGAGCTTTTTTGTACAGTAAGTTGTCGAAAACCTGCCGTCGGACGAGCCGTGTATCAGATGCGCTCCTACTGAAAGATTGCCCTGCAAATCCTTGTTTTCTTTTATTAACTCTAAAACCTTTTCCCTTCCGACATATCCGTATTTTCTTATAAGTCTGTCGTTTTCGTCGTCCTCACCGAAACGACGTACACCGGGCGCAAGAATAATAAGCTCACCGCCGTCCTCTATTGCCAAACGCGTTCTGTATATGGCTTTATTCCCTAACCAGGTGCTCTTGAACTCCTTATCGTCAAGATAGACAACTACTTTTTTCAAGGGTTTTTCGACAAAGGTTAAGTTAAGCTCCCTGCTTTGCTTAACAGCCTGTTCGAAAAGCCCCCTGTCATTTCCCAGAAACATACCGTGAATAACTGTTTTACTATCCGTATTTGTCGTGACTGTTAATACGTAAAGCAGCGGTAAACCGCTTAAAAAACGCTCCTGCGCATAATCAAAAACCTTTCTAACAGGGGAAAAGTCTTTGCCCATAATGCGCTCCATACCGTAAAACGCGCCTAACATATGGGAGGAGCTTATCATACTCGCACCGCCGCAGCCGACAAAAATATTCTTTGAATAATTCGCCATTCCCACAACCTCGTGCGGTACTACCTGCCCTATGGAAATTATAAGGTCATAGCTTTTATCCATAATAAGCCTGTTGACCTCGACATCGATTTTAGTATTTACAAGACCCTCAGAGACACAGCTTACAAAATCTGCGGGTACCTCCCCGATTTTTACGACATCCTTTCGCCAATTATGAACTATAAGCTTTTCAAAAGGTACTTCCTCGCCGAAGAAGGCAAGGGATTCCTCTTTTGTCATCGGTTCGTGCGTGCCTAAAGCGGGCAATATGTCAACAGTGCAGTAATCCTTGAGAATTTCATAATAAGCGGCGGTTATAATACCCGCCCCAGAATGCATCCTCGTATAATCAGGAGGGAGTATCAAAACCTTGCGAAGCTTCTTTCCCTCAAGCGATTTCAGGCAAGCCGCTCTTATCTGCTGAAGGCTTATTCCCTTTTCGCTTTTAACTGTCATCTCAACAACTCCTTAATGAATATTTTACCACAAGCGTATGTAAAACACAACCTAGAATGCTTAAAATTACAAGTGTTATTTTTATAAAAACAAATTTACGGCAGCCTTGAAGCTGCCGTAAACTGTTTATGATTTTCAGAATTTTTCAATGCTTTTGATTACTATAGGTACCTCGGGTGAGGACAAGCTTCCGTCGCCGCCCATTTTTCTTTTAACCCTTAGAAAATCGTCAACTGTCTGCATACCCTCGGTTACCTTTCCGAAAGCCGCATATTGACCGTCAAGAAATGAGCAGTCACCATAGCAGATAAAGAACTGACTGCTTGCCGAATTCGGATTTTGACTTCTTGCCATGGAAACAACACCCCTGGTGTGGGATAATGTGTTGTTTATTCCGTTACTTTTAAATTCTCCCTTTATACTTTTTTCGCTTCCTCCCGTTCCTGTTCCCTCGGGGTCGCCTCCCTGAGCCATAAAGCCGTCTATCACCCTGTGAAAGGTCAAGCCGTTATAAAATCCGCTCTCTGCGAGAAAAGTAAAATTTTCAACCGTTATTGGAGCGTGCTCAGGATAAAGCTCTATGATAAACTCCCCGCCGTTCTCCATTACAACCTTAACATTATTGTCCATAGTATTTTTCCTTTATTTAATAATCTGCTTCATATTTTTATACAGGAGCTTGCGGGTTTTCTGTCATTACATATTCAGCAGTGTTTTGAACCGTGTATACAAAACGGCTTTCGGTATCCTCATTGGTTGTAGAGTCCTTGCCTATTTGCGAATAATCCCAAATATATTCAAAGTAATACTCAGCGTCCTTAACAGACCCCGTAGTCAAATCAACTTTACTTCTTACCAGACCGTTTTTAAGAGTTAACGAATTAAATACAAAGCTCGTATCGCTCGGTTTTGTAAGAGCTGTGCGTGAGGGCAGATCAAACATCCTGCCGTATTCAAGAGTTGTCATATCTGACGCAAGAGCAGTATAGAAATATTCGTCGTAATTTATCACAATTTCATAATTGCCCCTGTTATAAATAAGCTTTGCGGATTTGACATCTTCGGCAGAGGCTCTGCTTGACCAGGTCTTTCCCCTTACGGTAAATGCGGCATAATGCGAATTTCCGGTTTGTACATGGAATGCTTCCGTGTTGGGCTCGTATGCCTTGTCAATATTTTCCTTGTTTTCGTTCCACTGTACTATACTGTCCTCAAGCTCTTTTATTTTTTCTTCGGATAAAATCAGCCCCCATAGGTCTCTGTATTGCTCAAGAAGGGCAATTTGCTCATCCATATAATCCTTAGTTTCGGACAATTCCATATCCTGCACCTCGGTATTTGAAACCCAAACTCTAATGCTCGGGCTTACAACCGTGGTGGTCCTGTCAAGACCGGGATTATCAACCTTTACCCTGTTTGCCGCCTCAACATAATAATTCACTATTTCCTCACCGGTAAGAGGTAATTCAAAACCCGATATGCCGACGGCATACCTCAACAATAGCCTTACATCGTTAATTGTAATTCTACCGCCGCTAAAGTCCGCGTCAATATTATTTTGCTGCTCGGGGGTACATACATCCAAGCCTACCGCAACCCTTAAAGCACTCCTTACATCACTGATTCTAATCTTGCCGTCCATGTTAAAATCACCGAGGTAGCCGTTCCTGCTTAGCTGTGCCGCCTTCTGCTCAAAGGTAGGCTCCTGTGCCGCAACCGCGGCTTGAAAGGTCAAGGAGACAATAAATACGCAAAGCAATACAGATATAGTTTTCTTAATCATCAAGCTCACCTTCTGTTTTTTTAACCTCAAAGGGATAACAATGCATATGTATGGACCCGATTAGCTTAAAAGCCTCGGCATATTCAAAGCCCTTTTGCTCTCCCCATTTTTCTGCCAGGGCTCCTATTGCAACCATAAGCGGCAGTGAGGTCTGAGACTTATGGCACCCGACAGCCTCCATCTTTTTATCATAATACTCTGTTATATCGATAATTGTATTGGGCTTATCCGTATAGTAAAATCCGAGAATGGGAACTATAAACGCATCCTCCCTCAGCCTGCCGTCAACATAGTCGGGATAAAACGCGCATTCGCTGTCCATACAGGCATACTTTACGGCTTGCCCCACCTTAATATGGTCCGAGTGACATTCATTCGCAACGCTGCTGTCAACCGAAAAAACCGCATCCGGTCTTATTTTTCTGATAACAGGCAAAATTGCATCCGAAATTTCCTCTATTCTCGCACGCGTCTTGTCCGCAAAGCCGAGAAACCCCGCATTCTTCATTCCTAACTTCTCCTGCGCTGCCAACGCTTCCTTTTGACGAGCTGTTAACCCTTCGCCGTTGTACCCCAAATCAACAAAGCGGTCGTCGCACACAGTTAGCTCATAAACCTCTGCTTTGCTGTCAACAAGCTTTGCGATAAGACCTCCGGCGCCTATTTGATTGTCATCCGGATGCGGCTGAATAAAAAGCGCGGTTTTAATATCCTCTATTTTCGGCGGCGCTAAAAAATCATCAAGA
>CAZPPO010000131.1:2131-5346 GCA_964588475.1 uncultured Eubacteriales bacterium | reverse complement strand
AACGCATATGTAACTCTTAACGGGAAAAAATACGAAGTGGAGGTTGAAAAGACCAAGGCTGTTCTGCTTGGAGTAGCTGAGGAAAATTCTAATGCTCAGGTCTCTTTGCCTGTAGGGGCCGAGACTCCTTGTGCGCCTTCCGAAGGCGCCTCTAAATCCGATGATGTAGAAGTTAAGGGTATAAAAATAAAATCTCCGATGCCCGGCACAGTGCTCGAGGTTAATTTTTGTGAGGGTAAACAGGTAAAAAAGGGAGACGTTCTGTTTGTGCTTGAGGCAATGAAAATGGAAAATGATATTGTCGCCCCCGAAAACGGAGTAGCAAAGAAGATTTTTGTTTCAAAAGGAGACAGTGTTAATACAGACGATATATTAGCAATTATCTGATTATTGTTATAATTATACAAAAAAAACAGACAGACAGAAAGTAAATTTTACCGCATATCAATTGTAACAGCAGTAAAAGTCTGTTATAATGATATGTGGTATTTTTATCCCTGCCATTTTGGCAAAGGTATGGATGTTATTAAATTTTGGAGGTATTATATGAGTCACAAGTATGTGTATTTGTTTACAGAGGGCGACGGTTCAATGAGAGAACTGCTTGGCGGCAAGGGTGCTAATCTTGCGGAAATGGCGAGACTCGGAATGCCCGTACCGCTTGGCTTTACAATTACTACAGAGGCCTGTACACGCTATTATGACGACGGCAAAGCAATCGCCGAGGACATTGTGGCTGAAATTGAGGAAAATCTTGCGAAAATCGAAGAAGTAAACGGAAAAAAGTTCGGCGACACAAAAAATCCGCTACTTGTCTCAGTCCGCTCGGGCTCCCGCGCCTCAATGCCGGGAATGATGGACACAATCCTTAATCTCGGACTTAACGAGCAGGTAATAGCAGGGCTTATATCCGCAAACGCAGATCCCGGCTTTGAAAGATTTGTTTATGACTCTTATCGTCGTTTTATTCAAATGTATTCTGATGTTGTTATGGAAGTCGGAAAGAAATTCTTTGAAGAACTCATCGATAAGATGAAGAAGGAAAAAGGCGTATCAAACGATATTGACCTGACAGCGGCTGATCTTAAGACGCTTGCGCAGCAGTTCAAACAGGAGTATAAGGCGAAAATAGGAGAAGACTTCCCGTCAAATCCTAAGGATCAGCTAATGGGAGCAATTAAAGCGGTTTTCCGTTCATGGGACAACCCCCGTGCAAATGTATACCGCCGAATGAACAACATTCCTTATTCCTGGGGTACTGCAGTCAATGTACAGCCAATGGTATACGGGAACCTTAACAACAAGTCGGGCACGGGTGTTGCTTTTACGCGTGACCCTGCCACAGGCGAAAAAGCGCTTTTCGGAGAGTATCTGATAAATGCGCAGGGCGAGGATGTCGTTGCCGGTATTCGTACGCCCAATAAGATTGCGAAGCTTGCGGATGAAATGCCTCATGTTTACGAGGAGTTTGTTCAAATCGCAAATAATCTCGAAAAGCATTATAAAGATATGCAGGATATGGAGTTTACGATTGAAAATGAGAAGCTCTATATGCTTCAGACGAGAAACGGTAAAAGAACTGCGGCTGCAGCTTTGAAAATTGCCGTTGACTTTGTTGACGAGGGAATGATAGACGAGCAAGAGGCTGTACTGCGTGTTGAGCCAAAGCAGCTTGACTCCCTTCTTCATCCCCAGTTTGACCCCAAAGCTCTTAAGAGCGCAACGCCGATAGGAACCGGGCTTGCCGCGTCTCCCGGAGCGGCTTGCGGCAGAGTTGTATTTACCGCAGAGGAGGCAAAAGAGTGGGCATCAAGAGGCGAGAAGGTTTGCCTTGTGCGTCTTGAAACGTCTCCCGAGGATATTGAGGGTATGGTATCCGCTCAGGGAATTCTTACCGTACGCGGCGGAATGACCTCTCACGCAGCTGTTGTTGCAAGAGGCATGGGCACTTGCTGTGTGTCCGGCTGCGGTGAGATAAAAATGCACGCAGACGAAAAGTATTTTGAGCTTGGCGGGAAAAAATATAACGAGGGCGATTATATTTCCCTTGACGGCTCTACGGGTAAAATTTACGGAGAAGCTGTGCCGACTGTCGAGGCAACCATTTCCGGCGATTTCGGCCGTTTTATGAAGTGGGCCGACGAGCGCCGTGTCCTTAAGGTACGCACTAATGCAGACAATCCCCGTGATGCGGCGCAGGCTGTTAAGTTCGGCGCCGAGGGAATAGGTCTATGCCGTACAGAGCATATGTTCTTTGAGGGTGACAGAATAAAGGCAATTCGTGAGATGATTGTTTCCAAAACCGTTGAGGAGCGTAAAAAGGCACTTGCTAAAATACTTCCTCTTCAGCAGGGTGATTTTGAAGAGATGTACAGGGTACTTGAGGGCAGACCCATGACCGTACGCTTCCTTGACCCGCCTCTTCATGAGTTCGTTCCCCAAAAGGATGAGGAGATCAGAGAGCTTGCAAGCGATATGGGCATTTTTGCAGGGGAGCTTAAAGCTGTAATAGAAGGGCTTCACGAGTCCAATCCGATGATGGGACATCGCGGGTGCCGTCTTGCGGTGACATTCCCGGAAATCGCCGAAATGCAAACTACCGCCGTTATCAATGCGGCTGTCAAGGTCAACTCCGAAAAGCGCGGCTACACGGTGGTTCCCGAAATTATGATTCCGCTTGTCGGAGAGGTCAAGGAGCTTAAATTTGTTAAGGATATTGTTGTGGCAACTGCGGACAAGCTCATTAAGGAATCGGGCGCTCAGCTGACATACCATGTGGGCACGATGATTGAAATTCCCAGAGCGGCTGTCACGGCAGACGAAATTGCCAAGGAAGCCGAGTTCTTCTCCTTTGGTACAAATGACCTCACACAGATGACCTTCGGCTTTAGCCGTGATGACGCAGGAAAATTCCTTGAGTCATATTATGAAACTAAAATATTCGAATCCGACCCGTTTGAAAGAATCGATCAAAACGGAGTTGGCAAGCTCGTTAAAATGGCTGCCGAGCTTGGCAGAAAGACACGCCCAGACATTAAGCTGGGCATCTGCGGAGAACACGGCGGCGACCCGTCGTCGGTTGAGTTTTGTCACAATGTCGGACTCAATTATGTTTCCTGCTCACCCTTCCGCGTGCCGATAGCCCGTCTCGCGGCAGCACAGGCAGCTATAAAGAGTAAGGAAAAATCGTCTTAACACCAGTAAAATCAAGAGTA
>CAZPPO010000131.1:1334-2121 GCA_964588475.1 uncultured Eubacteriales bacterium | reverse complement strand
CACTAAAAAAGAGCCTATATCACCGAATTTAGTGGTATAGGCTTTTTGATATTTGGAAAATTAATATTGGCAGATAAGTAATTCGTATGTCGTGACGCAGCGGGATGTCGAGGGCGCCAGCGGGATGTCGAGGGCGCCAACGGGATGTCGAGGGCGCCATCCCCTACGGATTATTTCATGTATGTTCAAAAATAATAACAATCTTGTTTCCATTTCACGGGATTACTATCTATGTAATCCCAAATCTCATCATAATCTCTTTGATTGCGAATTATATGATCGTAATATGAACGTTGAAACATTGAAAATCCGCATCTTTTATTTGCAAAGCGTTTAAGTGTACCGACAAAGCTCGGAATCACCGCATTTGCCGCCGCATTCGTAGGGGATGGCGTCCCCGACATCCCGTTCAAATTATGGGATGGCGTCCCTGACATCCCGTTCAAATTATGGGATGGCGTCCCCGACATCCCGTTCAAATTATGGGATGGCGTCCCCGACATCCCGTTCAAATTATGGGATGGCGTCCCCGACATCCCGTCTAAAAACATATCATCGCTCGCTAATATTGTAACAATCATATGTATATGATTGGGCATAATAACATACTTTTCAACAATTATATTATCATATTTCTCATTTAAGCTTATAATGGTTTCATTAACGACTGAACCAATATCTGATAATTTGATTTTGGGTAACTCAAAAACAGCATTCCCCTGCACAATTTCACAAAATATCTGTTTCTTTTCTGCTGCACAAATTGTTATAAAATATGCTGACGGCT
>CAZPPO010000131.1:0-1324 GCA_964588475.1 uncultured Eubacteriales bacterium | reverse complement strand
ATTCTCATTCTTTTACGCTCAACAAGCGGTGGTTTATTTATGCTCATTATTTCACCTTATTTGGGGATGTTGTGACGCAACGGGATGTCGAGGGCGCCAACGGGATGTCGAGGGCGCCATCCCCTACGGATTGTTTTGGGTTTTGGCTTGGGATGTCGAGGACGCAACGGGATGTCGAGGACGCCATCCCCTACAAATTAAAACAACCGCCCTATTGGGCAGTTGCTTATTAGTGTCGGCATTGTCCTATTTTCCCGGGCAGCTGCCCGCCAAGTATCTTCGGCACAAGTGAGCTTAACTACCGTGTTCGGGATGGGAACGGGTGGACCCTCACTGCCATAAACACCGACTAAGAAAGGAAGATAACCTTTCGATGTAGACATATTATATCATCGGATATTTAAAATGCAAGCTTTTTTTAATATTTTTTTGCGTTTTTCTTACATTTTCAACTAATACCAAATAAATTACCTAAATTTCAGAAAAACTGTTGATATAAGCCAAAAATTATTGCATAATTTAACGGTAAGGGGGCTATGCGAAAATGGATAAACAATATGTTATTTCATACGATATAGGAACTACGGGAGTAAAAACATGCATTTTCAGTCTCGGGCAGAATGTACATATGATAGCGGGAGCCTCACAGGGCTATAATCTTTATGTGCTTCCCGATGGAGGTGCAGAGCAGGAGCCTGATGAGTGGTGGAAGGCAATTTGCTCTACTACCGAGAGGTTGCTTAAGGAAGCCGCGGTTTCCCCGGAAGAAATCAAGGGAATTTCGTTTTGCTCACAAATGCAGGGGCTTGTCCTTGTAGACAGGGCCGGTGTTCCCGTAAGGCGTGCAATGAGCTATATGGACCAGCGTGCCAGGCAGGAGCTGAAGGAGGGTATGGCACACGGTGTTATTAAGGTTGCGGGCGCTAATGTTTATAAGCTGCTGCGTTCACTTCAGATAACAGGAGCCGCCGCTCTTTCTGTCAAAGACCCTGTCTGGAAATATAAATGGGTTGAAAAGAACGAACCTGAGAATTTTAAGCGCGTTTACAAATGGCTCGATGTCAAGGAATACATAATCTGCCGTATGACGGGCGAATTTTGTATGACGCAGGACTCTGCCTTTGCAACGCTGCTTTATGATATCAGGGACGGTAAGCAGGGCTTCAGCAAAGAAATTTGCAGGCTCTTGGGAGTGAATCACGAGCATTTGACCAAAATAATTAAATCAACCGATAAGGCAGGAGCTTTAAGCGAGGAGGCGGCGCAGCAGTTGGGGCTTAAGGCTGGAACAACAGTATTCGGCGGCGGAGGTGACGCTTCGCTC
>CAZPPO010000130.1:0-5414 GCA_964588475.1 uncultured Eubacteriales bacterium | reverse complement strand
ACAGAGTCACCGCACGCTGCAAAAAAACTCATTATTAGTAAAATTGAAATAAGTACAATGGCTTTTCTCTTAAACATGTGTGTAATACACCTCCTTATCGTTTTTCATAATGAATTGTATCACATATTTTATATTTTGTCACCCCCTATTTGATATTTTCATTTATTGACATAGTATGACAGTACAAGTATAATAAATTTGTCGTATTTTGAGGTTGCTTGAGGAGGGCTTTAATTGAAAAATTATAAATTTATGTTTTTTGCGGGATCTCAGCATCTTTATGGAAGCGCTACTTTGGATTCTGTTAGCAAAAATCTTAGGGAAATTGTCGACGGCTTAAATTCTTCCCGATTTATTTCTTGTAGAATTGTTTATTTTCCCTGTCTTAGTGATAGCGACGCAATTGAAAAATCCATTCTCAAGGCCGAAAACGATCCGGAATGTGCAGGAATTATAACGTGGATGCATACATTTTCCCCATCCAAAATGTGGATTGCAGGCTTAAAAAGGCTGACAAAGCCTTATCTTCATTTTAATACTCAATTTAATCGCGATATTCCCTGGAAATCTATTGATATGGACTTTATGAACCTCAATCAAAGTGCCCACGGTGACCGTGAACACGGACATATCGCTGCGCGAATGGGACTTCACCGCAAAGTAATTGCCGGTCACTGGCAGGATGACGGTGTAAGGCGTGAAATAGATGTTTGGATGAGAGCTGCTGTAGGCGCGCTTGAAAGCAACAGACTGAAGACCCTCAGAATTAGTGATAACATGCGTGATGTCGCTGTTACCGAGGGCGATAAAATCGAAGCTCAGATAAAGCTCGGCTGGCAGGTTGACCATTACGGCATAACAGACATCGATAACGAAATGAGCTCTGTGTCTAATGCTGAGGTCGACTCGATTTTTGATGAATATTCGCAAAAATATATAATAGATACCGATAACATTGACGCTGTCAGGTATCAGGCAAAAATCGAGGCTGCGCTTAAGAATTTTATGGACAAAAACGGTTATGGTGCATTTCACACAAATTTTCAGGATTTGGGTGGATTAAAACAACTGCCCGGTCTTGCTGTACAAAATCTTATGAAAAAAGGTTTTGGCTTTGGAGCCGAAGGTGATTGGAAAACAGCCTCGCTGACAAGAATAATGAAGCTTATGTCAAAGGATCTTCATGGCGGCACTTCTTTTATGGAGGATTATACATATCATTTTGAGCCCGGAAACGAAATGCTTTTGGGAGCACATATGCTTGAGGTCTGCCCGTCAATAGCAAAGGATAAACCAAAAATTCAAGTACATCCGCTGTCTATCGGAAATCGTCTGCCCCCTGCAAGAGCCGTATTCACGGCTAAAGCCGGTAAAGCTATCGTCGCCTCGCTTGTAGATATGGGATATGGCTTCAGAATGATTGTAAATGACATCGAATGTCAAGAACAAAAATATGAGATGCCGCATCTTCCTGTCGCAAGTGCCCTTTGGAAGCCTTTACCCAGTCTGAAAACCTCAGCAGAAGCTTGGATATTGTCAGGCGCAGCACATCACAGCGTTCTATCATACGACTTAACCGCTGAGCATATGCGTGACTTTTGCGAAATAAAAGGAATTGAGTTTTTACATATTAACACAGATACTGAAATTTCAGCCTTCCGAAAAGAGCTTGAGCTTAGCGAATTATTATGGAAAAACAAAAAATGAGTATGTTAAATGAAATAAAAGAACAAGTTCTAAAGTCGAACTTAGAGCTTTTTTCAAGCAATCTTGCAATACTTACCTGGGGAAATGTTTCAAGCGTTTGCAGGCAATACAATTGCTTTGTCATAAAGCCCTCAGGCGTTGCTTATTCTCAGCTGTCGCTTGATAATCTTGCTGTTGTCTCTCTTGACAACATGGATGTCATTGACGGCAGTCTGAAGCCGTCCTCCGACACGGCAACGCACTTTTATCTATATAATTTTTTCAAGAATATTGGAGCTGTTGTCCATACTCACTCTCCCTATGCTGTAGCGTGGGCGCAAGCCGGCAGAGAAATACCCGTCTTCGGAACGACGCACGCAGATTTTTCATCCGCAAAAATCCCTTGCACAAGAAGGCTTTTAAGGGAAGAGGTTGAAAATGACTATGAGCTTAACACAGGAAAAGTAATAGCTGAGCATTTTCAAAAATACGGTTATAATCCGAGTTTTAATCCCGCCGTTCTTGTGGCATGCCACGGACCGTTTATATTCGGAAAAGATGCTTCTGACGCCGTAAATAACGCAATAACTCTCGAAGCTGTATCCAAAATGGCCTTTATGACTGAGGCTCTCTCCGGAAACAACGCAGCTGAGGTTGACGATTTTCTTTCAAAAAAGCATTTTTTGAGAAAACACGGTAAAAATGCATATTACGGTCAGACAAGGAAGTGATTTATTGACTGATTTTGTTCATCTGCATTTGCATACACATTACAGTCTTCTTGACGGCGCCTGCCGCATTGAGGATTTGTTCGACCGGGCAGAAGGGCTCGGTCAGAAAAGTATTGCCATTACCGACCATGGTGTAATGTATGGGGTGCAGGAGTTTTACAAAACCGCAAAAAAACGCGGAATAAAGCCGATTATCGGCTGTGAAATGTATGTAGCCGCTCGCTCAAGACTCGATAAAAATCATTTGTTTGACAGTGAGCGATATCATTTAATTTTATTATGTAAAAATGAAAAAGGCTACAAAAATCTGATTAAGCTCGTTTCTCTCTCTTGGACGGAGGGCTTCTATACTAAACCGAGAATAGACAGACAGCTGCTTGAAAAGTATAACGAAGGTCTGATATGCCTTTCCGGTTGTATGTTCGGAGAGGTTCAAAAATACGCTTTAGAAGGAAATATCGACGCTGCCGTATCCACGGCTAAGTGGTACAACAATGTTTTTGGTGACGGAAATTACTTCTTGGAGCTTCAAAATCACGGCACAGCCGAAGATGAAATAATATTAAGCGGTCTTCGTGCCGTTCATAAAAAAACTGGTATACCTTATGTCGCGACTAATGACGTTCACTATTTAATACAGGAAGATGCCCGTGTACAGAAGGTTTTAATTTGCATTGCAACAAACAAAACTGTTGATGAAGACACAGCTCTTGATTTCCAATCAGATTCTTTCTACTTAAAAAGTGCAAAGGAAATGGAGAATATTTTTCAAGGCTTTGAAGGTGCAATCGAAAATACCGTAAAAATAGCCGATATGTGCGAGCTTGAATTTGAATACGGTATTACTAAACTGCCTGATTTCCATTTAGACGAGGATATTGCTCATCATGACTATATGAAGAAGCTTTGTTACGAAGGGCTAAACATTAAATTCGCATCCCATATACCCGAGGCATATATCGACCGCCTCACATATGAGCTTGAGGTCATAGGGAAAATGGGCTTTACAGATTATTTCCTTATTGTTGCCGATTTTATAGGTTTTGCCGTAAAAAATGACATTCCCGTCGGACCCGGAAGAGGCTCCGCCGCAGGAAGTCTTGCAGCCTTTTGTATGGGTATTACAGGGATAGACCCTATTGAACACGGTCTTTTATTTGAAAGGTTCTTAAATCCGGAAAGAATCAGTATGCCCGATATTGACATCGACTTTTGCTATGAACGAAGAGGCGAGGTCATTGAATATGTAATTAATAAGTACGGTGAGGACAGAGTTGCCCAAATCGTTACCTTCGGTACAATGGCCGCAAGAGCCGCCATAAGAGATGTGGCGCGTGCTTTGGGATATCCTTACTCGTTAAGTGATACGATTGCAAAGCTGATTCCAAGAGAGTTAAATATTTCAATCTCTTCCGCTCTTGAAAAGAACGAGGATTTGCGTAATCTCTATGATTCTGACGAAAGAGTAAAAAGAGTTGTTGATACTGCGAAAAAAGTCGAGGGTATGCCCCGTCACGCCTCGACACATGCAGCGGGAGTCGTCATTACAAAAAACGCGGTATCCGATTATGTTCCTCTTTCAAAAAATGACGATTCGGTTGTAACACAGTATACAATGACTGAAATTGAGGAATTGGGACTGTTAAAAATGGACTTTTTAGGGCTTCGCACATTAACGGTCATAAATGACGCCGAAAAGCTCATTAAAAAGCATACTCCCGATTTTTCGGTGAAAAATATTCCTCTTGATTGCACTTTAGTATACACTGAATTACAAAAAGGCAACACACTGGGCGTATTCCAATGCGAATCTTCGGGGATGACAAATCTAATAGTCAACCTAAAACCAAAGCGCTTTGAGGATATTGCCGCCGCTATAGCCTTATACAGACCTGGACCTATGTTTTTTATCGACTCATATTTAGCTAACAAAAATAATCCTAATCTTATTAATTACAGAACTCCCCTCTTAAAAGATATCCTCGATGAAACATCCGGGTGTATGGTATATCAAGAACAAGTAATGCAAACATTCAGAACCCTTGCGGGATACTCATTCGGCAGAGCAGACGTTGTCCGAAGGGCTATGAGCAAAAAAAAGCATGATGTTATGGAGCACGAGCGGGATATATTCATAAACGGTCTTTTGGACAAAGACGGAAGCATTATTGTTGAAGGTGCCGTTAACCGAGGAATAGACGCTAAAACCGCTAACGCTATTTTTTCTGATATGATATCCTTTGCCTCATACGGTTTTAACAAAAGCCATACAGCAGCGTATGGACTTATAGCCTATACAACGGCATACCTTAAAGCAAAATATCCAAAGGAGTTTATGGCAGCCCTTCTGACCAGCGTTCTTGACGACAGCGGCAAAATCACCCTATATATTCAGGAATGTCTTCGATTAGGAATTAAGGTTCTCCCTCCCCATGTTAACAGCAGCTTTTACGGTTTTACGGTTGAGGGTAATGATCTTAGATTCGGACTTCTTGCTATTCGCAATCTTGGAAAAAGCTTTATTTCAAAAATCATTGCAAAGCGCGAGGAAGCCCCTTTTTCCTCCTTCTACGATTTTTGCAGTCGTCTTTACGGTGAAGATTTTAACAGACGCGCCGCAGAGAGTATCATAAAATGCGGGGCTCTTGATAATCTCGGTTATAACAGAAGAGAAATGCTCCAATCCTTTGCACTTATTTTGGAACAGCTTGAAACGGAAAAGAGGAAGAATCTTGAAGGTCAAATGTCCTTTGCCTGCATCAACGAGGACATCAAACAGCCTGAATTTTTTATTAAAAAACTGTCGGAAATTCCTAAAGCTGAGCTTTTAAGCTTTGAAAAAGAAGCCACCGGGCTTTATATTTCCGGTCACCCGCTTGAAGAGTATAGTCATATTGCGAAAAAACTAAATTGTACAAATATAGGGCAAATTATTAATGAAGACGACAATTTAACCGACGGTATAACGCCTGAGGAGTATGCAGAAGTATTAGGTAT
>CAZPPO010000129.1:0-5604 GCA_964588475.1 uncultured Eubacteriales bacterium | reverse complement strand
ATGGGTTCTTTGTTGGTTTTTGAAAAAGATGGAATAAAATATCGTGGTATCGGAAATGGCGGTCGGATATCATTTTTTCGTAGTGAATAGTATAAGCATAATCCTATTTAAAATCGTCGGCATCTTTTTCGTTACCTCTTTACAGAAAAACGACTTGTTTTGACAAGTCGTTTTTCAGTTGTGAAAATATCATTAGAACGATTAATTTTTGTGAAACAATATATTTTTGTTGAGAAATACGGATATTAATATTTTTCCGTCAGAAAAAATTTAGTTTTGTGTGCGGCATAGTAATCACTTGAAACAACAATCCGAATTTGTTATACTGATTTTGTCCGTTTCCGCGACTGCCTTATTTTGTGGCGTACTATAATCGGAGGTATATGTTAAAATGGTTTTGGAACTGAAAAATATCGAAAAAAGCTTTGGAGACAGGAAGGTTCTTGCCGGTGTATCCTTCAAGGCCGAGGGAGGGAAAGCCTTCGGACTGCTGGGCAGAAACGGTGTAGGTAAAACGACCTGTATTCGTATCCTGATGAATGTGTTTCCCGCAAACGGCGGTGAAGTCCTGATAAATAATAAAGCCGTTGAATATGAAAAGGTTCGAATCGGCTATCTTCCCGAAGAGAGAGGTCTTTACCCGAAAAAATTAATAATAGAACAGCTTACATATTTTGCTAAGCTCAAAGGCATCAAACACAAGAAGGCTGTTGAAGCGGTAGACTATTGGCTTAGAAGACTTGAAATGACCGAATACCGTAATAAGCGACTTGATACTCTTTCAAAGGGTAATCAGCAAAAAATTCAGCTTATAACTGCCTTAGCTCACAACCCTGATATTATTATTCTTGACGAACCCTTCTCCGGTCTTGACCCGGTTAATGCGATGCTTCTTAAGGATGTTGTCAAGGAGCAGATTGCAAAGGGAAAAATTCTGCTGTTCTCAAGCCATCAGATGAGCTATATTGAGGAGTTTTGCGACAGTATAGCAATCCTAAACGAAGGAAAGGTTGTATTGCAAGGCGATCTTCACGAAATAAAGAGAAACTATGTGCGTGACCGTTTGGTTGTACGCACCGACGATCCCGAAAAAATAAAAACAGCTTATGGTGAAAGCTGTACTTATATGAACAGCGGCGAGCTTATTATTCAGCTTAGAGATGTTGGTGAAAAGAAAACTGTTATGAAACAGCTTGTAGAAGCCTACGATATTGACGAGGTAAAAGTGTTTGAGCCCTCGCTGAATGATATTTTCGTAGAATATGCGGGCGATGTCGCAAAGGAGGGCTAAAAATGAAACAGTTTGTAAAAATATTAAGCTTTGAACTTAAGAATCACCTTAAAAACAAGGTGTTTGTATGCGTTACCGTATTGCTTGTTATTTTAGCAGCCGCACTGTTTTTTCCCCGAATTTCAGCAGTTTTTAAGTCTAAGGATGCGCAAGATAGCAGCCTTGATAATCGCTCTGCAATGCTGGTAAAAGCAAAATCTTCAACACAAGCCAAAATCATAAAAGATGCTTTTGATGCTGCCTTTAAGGATTATTATGTTCAAAGCACACAGGAGTCCCCAGATAAAATTAAGGAGAAAATTACTTCCGGCAATGTGGAATGTGCCTTTGTGATTACCGGTGATACCTCCTACACATATTATGTAAATAATCTTTCGATTCACGATACTAACACTTCAGTTGCAAACGAGGTTTTGAGAAACATTTATCAGGTGAACGCTATGATAGGCAGCGGTATGACACCTAAACAAGCAGGTGACGTTATGTCGGTACATATTGAAGGCACAACCGAAAATCTCGGTGTTGACCAAATGCAAAACTATTGGTATACCTATATTATGATTTTTTCTCTTTATATGGTTATTCTTCTTTACGGTCAGATGGTTGCTACCAATGTAGCTACCGAAAAGAGCTCTCGTGCTATGGAAGTGCTCATTACAAGTGCAAAGCCTGTAAGTATGATGTTTGGTAAGGTACTCGCCTCTTGCCTTGCGGGGCTTATTCAGATTGTTGCCGTGTTTGGCTCTGCTATCTTATTTTACAGCTTGAATAAAGAGTTTTGGAGCGACAATCAAATTATAGCCTCGATATTTGATATGCCGCTTGAGCTTTTCGGATTTATGCTTTTATTCTTTGTGCTGGGCTTTCTCATTTACGCATTTATGTTCGGCGCAGTAGGCTCTACGGTATCAAAGATTGAAGATATAAATACTTCTGTTATGCCTGTTACGTTCCTTTTTATCATAGGATTTTTTGTTGTAATGGTCTCCTTTATGTCGGGGCAGGTAGATAATACCTTGATGAAGGTTTGCTCCTTTGTACCCTTTACTTCTTCAATGGCGATGTTTACACGAATTGCAATGAGTACAGTACCGTGGTATGAAATCGCGATATCAATTGCTATACTTATAGGCTCTGTTTTTGGCGTCGGAGTTATATCCGCAAAAATATATCGTGTAGGTGTATTGCTTTACGGCACAAAGCTGAAGCTCACTTCTATTATTAAAGCCGTCCTGAAAGCGTAAACACTCTAGACTGTCGATATAGGGGAGAATTAAATTGAACGAAAAGCACTTGACCCGCAAAGAGCGTATTTCTTTTCCGATAGCTACCTTTGGCAGAAGCGGTATTTATACCACAATGTCGATGTTTCTGCTAATATTTTATACCGAAGCTGCTAAGCTTGACCCCATACATGCCGGAATTATTATATTAATCGGTCGTATATTTGATGCCGTTAACGACCCCATTATGGGAATTATTATAGACAGGACTAATACAAGGTGGGGCAAAATGCGACCGTTTTTGCTTTATTCGCCTGTTCCTATTGCAATTACAACGGCAGCAATGTTTTATGCTCCATGTTCCGACAGCTATTTGTTTAATTATTCATATGCCCTAATAACATATCTTCTTTGGGCAGCGGCGTTTACCGTTCAGGATGTACCTCATTGGGGACTTTGCTCTGTAATAACACCGAATGAAGGGGAAAGAACCTCGTTTCTTTCGAATGCCCGCTTAGGAAGTACAGCAGGAGGTATTTTGCCTACGATTATCGTTCCGATTCTCACAGCCTCCAAATTAGGCTTGAGAAAGGGCTATTTTGTTTCGGCTGTTATATTCGGAGCTTTGGGCTGTGTGCTCTCAAGCCTTGCTTTTTTTACAACTAAGGAAAGAATCCAACAGTCTTATGTGAAAAGGTTCGGGATAAAAGATACCCTCAAACTCGTAGTAAAGAACAAGGTCCTGCTTATAGTAATTATTTCTTCAATTCTCGGTTCTACTATGGTAATGGCAAATGTTGCCGCAAGCTATATTCATTATTACCTGATAGGTGTTGACAATTACGGAATTATCCCCGATGGATTAAAAATGACCTCTCTTACTATTGCTGTTGGAGTCGGAATGGTACCTGCGATGCTTGTTCTTCCTCTTTTGCGAAGGAGATTTTCATTAAAAGCAATTTATATCTGTTCGAGTATTTTCGGCGCCGTAGTTCATATTGCCTTTTGGTTTATCGGTTATTCAAATATATACACCGTACTTGTTTGCCTTGCCTTTATGGGTCTTCCCTTAGGGATTTACAATGTGATTACATATGCGCTGATTGCTGATTCGGTTGATTATATAGAGTGGAAGACAAATATGCGTTTAGACGGAATATGCTTTTCCTTTCAAACCCTTTTAAGTCAAATAACAGCAGGTATTGCAACCTTCTCAATGAGTATCACATTAAAATACAGCGGTTTTTTGCAGCCGTTAAACGGTATTAGACTTCAGCAGTCAGACAGTACAAGATCGTGGCTTTTATTTATGGTTTCACTTTTGCCGGCAATAGGCTTCCTTTTGACGTGCGTTCCGATGCTGTTTAATGATTACTCCGGAAAAAAGAAGGATAAAATTCTCATGGAGCTTGCACAAAGACGCATCGCGTCAAAAAGCAAGAATAACCAATAGGATATTAAATTATTCTGATAATACCTTATAATAATCAAATATAAAAAGAGCTGATATTTTATCGGCTCTTTTTGTATATATATTAGTTTATAAATAATAATAAGTATGAGCATAAGCATCATTAAATAGGAAGTGAAGCATGGATATAATTAAGAACTACAGATTGATTCCGGACGGCGACGGATATATATTGGAAATTGTATTAGATAAGAACGCACCTGAATTTGCCGATGACCTTTTTTCGAAAATAGACGAAAAACCTGTTGATATCGAAAGTAAGGCACTTAAACTTATAAAGGATAAATTTTCAGATATCAAAATTAATGCTGTAAGATTTATGATAGGAGCTGCCGTTATTGCAATAGTTCCGTTATACGCGGGCAACATGAAAACTCACGCTGCAAGCGCAGAACCTGCTACGAGTGTTTCACAAATGCAACAAAGCACATCTTTTTATGTAACTGCATCCAAACTAAATGTAAGAAGCGGTCCCTCAACATCAAATTCTGTTATTCATGCCTTGTACTCGGGTATAAGAATAACAGTTATAAGTGAATCGGGGAACTGGTTCAGAATAAGACTGTCAGATGGTAGGACAGGCTGGGTAAGTAAATCATATATTACGTCAGACTACAATACTACAGGCACTGTAACGGCTTCAAGTCTTAATGTCAGAAGCGGACCGTCAAGCATTCATAATATTATTCATAGGCTTTATAGAGGAAATAAAATACGCGTTATCGGGGTTTCAGGCGGATGGTGCAGAATCAGACTTTCAGACGGGAGAATAGGTTGGGTAAGCGCAAGCTATATCAGTGAAACCTCTGAAATGACACAGCAGCAAAAAATCGATAAAGTAGTAAAAACGGCAAAATCTCTTCTCGGTATGCCGTATGTATATGCCGGTAAATCACCGTCAGACGGAGGCTTTGATTGCTCGGGACTGACATATTATTGTTTTGCACAGGTAGGATATACCTTAAACAGAATATCATATCAACAAGCAACACAAGGAATATATGTGGCAAATGCAAACAAGAAGGCAGGAGACCTCATCTTTTATTCTATTGACGGCACGGGGAGAGTTGACCATGTAGGTATATATATCGGCAACGGACAGATGATACACAGCCCAAAGCCTGGAGATACGGTTAAAATCGCCAATATTGATGTTGAGTATTGGAAGCAGCGTTATATATCAACACGTAGAATAATATATTAAAAAGTATTGAAAATAGTATTGACTTGTTATAATATTTGTGATTTAATTATTGTAATGATTACAATAAAATAATCATTACAATGATTATGAGGATTTATTAATGGATATTGACAACAAGTTTGCTGAAATATTAAAGAGGAATAATATTAAACCGTCTTATCAACGCGTTATGATTTATTCTTTTTTAGCCTCAAATCCTCTTCATCCTACGGCACAGCAGGTCTATGAAAGCCTTAAAGGTTCAATTCCTACCTTATCAAAAACAACCGTTTATAATACGCTCAGGGCGTTATACAAAGCAAACCTCATAAGAGAAATTACGATTGAAGAAAATGAAATAAGATATGAATTTAATATTCATGACCACGGACATTTCAAATGTGAGAAATGCGGCAAAATTTTTGATTTTGAAATA
>CAZPPO010000128.1:216-5608 GCA_964588475.1 uncultured Eubacteriales bacterium | reverse complement strand
AGGCGTTCAATGCTATCAAAATGGCATTGAAATATCTGAAAATAATATGCCTCTTAGAAGCTTTAAGAGAATAATTGACGAATGCAGGGGCAAAACCTTTCAGGTTGCTTTGGGAGGAAGAGGCGACCCTGATATGCACGAGGAAATAGAAGAAATAATGAAATATGCCCGTGAAAACGGTGTTATTCCTAATTTCACCACCTCGGGCTTCGGGCTCAAAAAAGAGCTTCTTCCCGCTATTAAGGAATATTGCGGAGCGGTTGCAGTAAGCTGGTACCGAAGCGAATATACACTAAGAGCTATAGAAATGTTCATTTCATACGCAATAAGGACAAATATTCATTATTGCCTTTCAAACAGCACTATAGATGAGGCAATAGATTTAGTTAAAAACAAAAGCTATCCCAAGGGTATAAATCGTGTTATTTTTCTTCTGCACAAGCCCGTTGGCTTGGGAACCGCGGACAATGTCCTTAGCATCGACGATGAAAGAGTCAAAAGGTTTTTTTCTATGTTTGATGAAAAGGAGATTGCAGATAGGGCAGGCTTTGACAGCTGCAGTGTCCCGGCGCTGATAAGCTTTACAAGCAAAATCAATCCTATGTGCATAGAAGCGTGCGAGGCGGGAAGGTTTTCAGCCTATGTTTCTCCGGATTTCAGGCTGTTTCCTTGCAGCTTTGAGAAAAATCCATATTTTTCAGTATCTCTTGAAAATAAAAGCATCGAGGAGGCCTGGAACAGCGAATGCTTCAATGAATTCAGAAACAGGCAAAAAAGCAAGTGTCCCGGTTGTCCGAGGTATAAATCATGTTTCGGGGGTTGTCCCATTGTTCCCGAAATTACACTGTGTAACAGCAAATATAAAAAAACTGATTTGGAGGCGAATACATAATGAAAATCAAGGTTGACTTTGTAACCAATTCTTCGAGTGAAGTTTTCGGCGTTGTTGCCGGCAGCTCCGCTATAGTGGGAGCGCTTATGATATCTATTGAAGCACTGTTCAGAGCTTGCAAGGACGCTAGCCAAGAGGACCAAGAGGATGAAGGATCCGGCGGCGGTTCGGGCGGCTTTGGTGCCGAGCTTAAGGAAGCCCCGTCAGATGCCGAGGATATTGCAAAAACCATAGCACAAGCTGCGGTGGAAGACGCAAAGAGGCAAGAGGATATAGTAAAGGACGCTTATAACGAGGCTGAAAACACTGTTGACGCGGCAAAGAATGCGCTTGAAAGCGAGTTGAACGAATATAAGCAAGCTTGGGAGGAATCCGAAAAAACCGCTGACAAGACGGACCCGGGCTACGATAATCTGAAAAAACAATACGAAGAATATATGGGCTATCTTGAAAGTCAAATCAGGAATACCGAACATCAAAAGCAGCTTATAGCTCAGGAAAAGGCTCAAAAAATCGCGGATTTCGAATCAAAGAACGAGTGGGTAAGGCAAAGACAGGCGGATTATATTGCGGTTAAGGAAGAAAAGGCCATGCTCGAGGCAGTTGCTAAGGGATACAACGTACCGGGCTATAACACGGATTCAGTAAAAACGCGTTTAGAACAGCTTAAGCAAAGAGAATCGGAGCTTTCTAAGACTCTTTCCGAAAACGATGCAAGTATAGAGTATGAGGCAGAAGATCGCGGTGAGATAGGTCCTTCTCAGGAATCAAGAGAGCTGACAAATAAAATCAGAGCTGAAAGAGAGGCCTATGAAAAGGCTGTAAAGACCGCAAATGCAGCAAGAAAAAAAGAGCTTGAACAGCAAATGGAAAAAAATATCGCTGAATATAAGGCTAAAATGCAAACCTCTGACAGATTTGATATGGCACTGAAGGCTGCCGAAGGCGTTCAGTACGGGGCTGATGTCGCAGTCGAAGGACTTTCGTATGTTACTGGACCTGCAGGTCAGAAAATTAAGCTCGCTTATAAGGCAGGCAAATCAATGGCAAGCGGTATGGGCGAAGGCATGGCAGACCCCAAAAACGCCTCAAAGCATCTTGCAAAGGGAATTCTCAACGCCGGTACAGAGGTTTTAAAGGATAAATTCGGAGATGATAATCCGTGGCAGCAGGCCGCTACAGGCATACTCAACGAAGGTCTCCAGGGTGCTATTGATGCCTCGATAGAAGGCAAGGATATTAAGGATGCCTTCGGAAAAGGTCTTACAAAGGGAGTGTTTGATGCGGGAATAGACAAAGGGCTTGATGTATTAAAGGGTAAATTGCCTATCCCGAAAGGCTCCTCGGTTGATGTCGGGGATTTCGGTGTGGGAAGAATACTCAATAACAATCCTCTGACTGAAGGACTTGCAAAAACCGTCATAAGAGAGGGCGTAGGCTCCCAGCTCAAGGATGAAATTAAGAGTGCGGCTGTTGAAGGAATAGGTAAAAAAGCGGGTTTTGTAGATTTAGAATAAGTATAAAACAATAATAGAGTCGGTACCGTTTTGTTACGATACCGACTTCGTTATTATTGAGTTTCGTTACAACACCTTAATAACATTAAACATCGAATTAAGTACAATCCAATTTTGAGGAAAGTAATTGTTTAGCGTCCAGTAGCTGACACCGGCAAGGTTATATTCATCAACGGTATAAAGCTTTGAACGTATACTTCGGGCATCCTCAAACCAGACTACATGCTGTTTTCCTTGGGAGTCATAGTAGTTAAAATACGGTGATTGCGCGGCTTCATCGAAGAATATTTGCGCTCCAACTCGAGAGGCTAAATTTGCCGCTCCCGTATTTGATAAAACCCTTGCTGCCGAACCTTGTACAAAAGGAAGTGTCCAATCATACCCGTAATTCGGTATGCCCATAAGTATTTTTTCGTTAGGGATAGCTGTAACGGCGTAATCGAGAACCCTTCTTACCTCTCTTAACGGAGCTACAGCCTGAGCAGGACCGTAGGTGTAACCCCATTCATATGTCATAAGTATAACAAAATCAACAGTATCTCCATGAAAGGGGTAATCATGCGCCTCATATAAGGTACCTTGCTGAGTCGCACCAATTTTCGGTGCGAGAGAGGTAGTAATTATATACCCTTGTGCCTTTACTATTTGTGTAATTCTTGCGATAAATTGGTTATAGCTTCCCCTGTCATAGGGATAAATGTACTCAAAGTCAACATTAATCCCGTAATAGCCTTTAGGTAGTATCTCGAGTATTGCATTGATTAGATTGTTTTGAGCGGTCTGATTAGTAAGCACCGCGTGTGCGATGTCACTGCTGAATCCCCCACCCTCGCGGATATTTGTAATAACCATAAGCGGGGCAACGTTAGCCGCTCTTGCCGCATTAATTATCCCTTGGTCATTAAGTCCCCCGAGACTTCCGTCCGCCCTGACCTCATAGCTGAAAATGCTGACAAAGGTGAGATTAGGTAATGTCCTTGTCAATGTTTGTGTGCTGATTCCCGGAAATACATAGCCGTTTACATATATCGAGCCGAGCTTTTCGTCCGGGAAAGGAATAGTGATTACTTGACCGGCCCTGATGATATCGGGGTTGGTGATAGCGGGGTTTGCCGCCACTATTTCACTAACGGGGACGCCGTATCTGCGGGATATGGCGCTTAGTGTTTCACCTGCAGCGACCGTGTGCCTAACGCTTGTTACGGGAACTACAACAGCCTGCCCTATCATCAGCCTTTGCGGATTTTCTATCGCATTGTCATCAAGAAGCCTTTGGGTGGAGACACCATATCTTCGCGCTATCGAATATATGCTGTCCCCCGATTGTACTGTGTGAATTAACATCTACCTCATCCCCTGTGCAAATTATTTGTATAATAATCATAATATGAAAATTGTTTTGTTGTGATACACTCATCGTGTTAACCTAATCAGCTGTGATTTCCCGAAAATTATAAACTCTCCGATATTCCTTTGTATTCTCGTCCTTGACAACTGCGCTTCTGTTTCTATATAAAAGCTGTATTATAGGATAAACATCTATCCAGATTTCGCTGTAGCATTCCTTTTGAGATTCATCGAAAATAAGCTGCAGGCCAATATGCAAATGGGCGACATTTATATTATTTACATTTTCCTTAATGCTGTATCCTGTTCTTCCGAGGTACCCAATTACATCACCCGCCTCAACAACAGAACCGATTTTGAGGTCCTTGTTATAGGGGAAATTTTTGCGTAAATGAGCATAATAGTAATACCGCTTTTTATCATTACTGCGTATTCCTATTCGCCAGCCCCCGTACTGATTCCATCCCAATTGCTCTACAATCCCTCCCTCCACCGCTATTATGGGCGTTCCGACAGAGCCTATCATATCGTGACCCAAATGCTTTCTGTTAAAGCCGTATGAGCGACCCGCTCCGAAGTCATCATAATGTCTGTAATAGAAGCCCTTTGCAAAGGGCGAAAACGCCTTAATTCCGTATTTTCTCTCCCACCTTTTTCCCGTCTCGGATAATTCGTCCTCAACCTCTATCTCGTATTCTCCGACAATACCGGATAGAATTGCGGTATAAGCCTCGAGATAGTAGTCATAATACTTCAATCCCTCGCTTAATTGAGCCATCGTTTCACCGCAGTTGAGTTTATCGATTATCGCGTCAAGCCGGCTGGTCTTAAATCCGTTGAAATTGTTTCCGTTTTTCGCGGCTGTATAGGCAAGCAGCTCAATAAATCTAACCGGCCTTTCACTCTCATGATACTTAATGTCAAGCAAAATGGCATAATCGAGCGCCTCATATGTTACCTTGAAATCAACCCATTTAATAATATCTTTTTTCTCCTCGGGCTCTTCACCTTGTGATAAGCTCGCGGGCTTAAGTTTTTCTGAATACGATAAACATCCTATAAGAGCCGTAACGACCAAAATAACAGCGGTGACAGCGACAAGTATTCTTTTTCCTCTAAGGAGGATAAACATAAAGCTCACGCCCTTCGAACAAAATAACTCCTAAAGCCCTCAGATTAATATGGATTTGAATGTCAGCACAAGATTTTTTAATCTCATGCTGACATTATTTATTAAGATAATAAAGTTTTAGGAGCCCGCCTCAAGTATTGTTATATCCTCAGCGGATATATTACTGTTGTTGAGGACAATATCCTTGATTTGAAGAACGGCAACGTCATTCAATTTACCTTTCTCCACTACTACCTGTATTGACTTTTCGCTGCTGACGGCAACACATTCGCAGCCGAGTTTCGCAGATACAAGAGTTTCTATCGACGACTCGAGATCTATTTCCGCCACAATCTTATCAAGCGACTGCGCTACGTTTTGCGCAAGCTTTGAATCCACCTGGGCGCTGTCAAGAACTGCATTGATGTTGTTCATTGCATCTTCTCTCGAATTTTCTCTGTTGAGCTTAATTTGCGCAAAATATTCTTTAGCTGAAACGGCATCCGTGCTCGAGGATGTGTCGGA
>CAZPPO010000128.1:0-206 GCA_964588475.1 uncultured Eubacteriales bacterium | reverse complement strand
TTGTTGTCAACCAACTGCGCTTCACCGAGATTTTGTGATTGTTCCCCGCTTGCGTTGTTGTCCTTGCCCAAATTCTTATCCCCGTTTGTGAAATACCAATTCACAAATACCGCCGCGCCAAGAACTACGATGAGCGCCGCCATGATGAGTTGTCTTCTTTTAATCAGAACGTTCAAGTTCATTCCTCCCCTAAAGGTTTCATTTTT
>CAZPPO010000127.1:0-5627 GCA_964588475.1 uncultured Eubacteriales bacterium | reverse complement strand
GCAAAATCCCCTCCGCCTATAACATTTCCGGCTCTTGCCGTCGATACCGCAATGCCCTTATCGCCTAAGAATGACCGCAAATAGCTGTGTGTTACAAGCTCACTGCAGGATTTGCTGTTTGAGTAAGGGTCAAAGCCGTCAAGCTTATCGCTCTCGATAAAGCTCCTGTCCTCGTCAAGATTTTCATAAACCTTATCGGTTGTAATGTTTAAAAATGACCTGACGCTCTGAGAAAGGCGAACACACTCAAGTAAATTAACAGTGCCCATTACATTTGTTTCAAAGGTATAACGGGGGTTTTTGTAAGACTTTTTGACTATGGGCTGTGCGGCAAGATGAAACACAATCTCCGGCATTGCCCTGTCAAAGCACTCCTTCAGGTTTTCAAAATTTCTTATATCGCCGATATTTGATACTATTTTACCGTCAAGTCCGCTCATTTCAAACAAGCAAGGCTCGGTATCGGGCGAAAGAGCGTACCCCGTAACCTCGGCTCCCGAAAGATACAACGCCCTGCAAAGCCATGAGCCCTTAAAGCCCGTGTGCCCCGTTACAAATACTCTCTTTCCCTTATAAAAATCATCAAGCATATTTTACTCCCATATTCTCCAAGGCGCCCTTGAGCTTGTCCAAAGCTCTTCAAGCTGCTGCTTTTCTCTTTGGGTGTCCATCGGCTTCCAAAAGCCGTTATGTAGAAATGCCCCCAGCTCTCCCTCTTTGGCAAGAGCCTCAAGAGGTCCCTTTTCAAAAACGGTGTCATCGCCCTTGATATAATCGAATACAGAAGGCTCAAGCACCATAAAGCCGCCGTTTACACGGCTGACATCTGCCTTGGACTTCTCTCTGAATTCTTTGACACAGTCACCCTCAATGCCCAGAACTCCGAAGCGCTGGTCTATGCTTACAGCAGTTAGTGTTGCCTTTTTCCCATGGGATTTATGAAAGCGTACAAGCTCGTCGATATTGACATCACTGACCCCGTCTCCGTATGTAAGCATGAAGGTCTCGTTTCCTATATAGTCCTTAATTCTCCTTACTCTTCCGCCCGTCATAGTGTTTAGCCCCGTGTCAACAAGTGTAACCCTCCAAGGCTCGGAGGTATTATTATGTACCGTTAACGCATTGTTTTTAAGATCAAAGGTTATATCAGAGGTATGCAAATAGTACTGGGCAAAGAACTCCTTTATCATATACTGCTTGTAACCCAAACATATAATAAAGTCATTATATCCGTAAAAGGAGTAAATTTTCATGATATGCCAGAGTATCGGCTTATCGCCTATTTCAATCATAGGCTTTGGTTTTAGGTGGCTTTCCTCGCTAATGCGTGTTCCGAAGCCTCCGGCAAGAATCACGGTCTTCATATCTTCATCTCCTAAAACTTCGCTCTCATTTTGAATATTGTAGCATATACTCCGTAAAAAAACTACACTTTTAATATATTTCCCAGAAAACGAAGGCTATCGGACACGATTAATAAAGGACCGCAGGCGGATGCTGCGGTCATATTAAAAATAGTATATCAATTATACTCTTGAGAGTGTTGACTGATAATTGTCCCTTCAATCGGCATACTGAAAATATTATCAAGCCTCTCGCCCTTTTTATACTTTTGAACCTGATTTAATACAAGGTTATTGAATCTTTCAGAATTATAAACCGAAAAGCTGCTTGAGTGATTTGTAAGCAGCAGTCTTTTGTGAAAGCGAAATGCGCTGAATTTTGGAATGGGGTCAGGCGTTGAAACATCCAAAACAGCACCCGAAATAAGTTTTTTCCTAAGGGCTGTAATCAAATCCCTTTGCACGACGGTCATTCCGCGCCCTATATTAATGAAAATACAGCTTTTTTTCATTTGGCTGAAGTATTTCAGTGAAAACAATTTTTCCGTTTCTTTTGTATGCGGGAGAGCGTTGATTACAAAATCCGCTTCTCCCAATACATTTACGCTATCGCCCAACGATAAAACCGAGTCAAAGTTTTCAAGCGGTGATAAAACCGCGTCTACTGCGTAAATTTTATTAACCGAAAATCCGCATTTAAGTATTTTTTGCGATTTTTCTGCCTATATCTCCGCACCCGAATATAACAACGGTTGATTTTTGCAATTCAATATTCTGCTCGTGTGCTATCTTCAGACTCCTATGAGAGTATCTTGTGCAAAGGTTGTTGCTAAGTGCGGACCTGCTCATCATTATCATTGAAGCCGCTACATATTCGGCAATCGGTGTTGAGTAAACGCCTCTCGCATTTGTCAGAATCGGAGGTCTTTTTGAATCAAAATACAGACTTGTTCTTTCATATCCGTTAAGTCCGGCCGATGTTAGCTGCAGCCACTTGAGGGACTTCATTATTTTTAGCTTTTCTTTTGGGATTGTTTTGCAGACAATTTCAACTCTTTTCAGTTCTTCATCGCTTAAATTGTCAAAATCGTCCGTTACCCGATATTCGGGCAGGGCTTTTTTTATTCTCTCAAAAACCTCATTTCGGCATTTATCGTTCATAAGACCGAATACCGCAATAGGCAGATTGATGTTACTGAAATCCTCGGACATTTTACCCTCCGTCAATATAATATCTTTAAGAAAGCTGCTTTTTCGGACAGCTTAATAATTGCTTCCGAAAACAGTACTGTTAAGCTGAAAACAAGTATCATCCAAACAAAAGAATTAAGTCTTGTATCAAGTGAAAGATACCTGCCTATTGTAATGAATATACGCTGGCTTAAAAATATAAGAATGCTCACTTTTCTTAAATGGGTGCAAAGCTTGTCCCCTAAACGCTCTGCCTTGATATTCAAAATCAAATTAAACAAGCAAAAGCTAAGCGGTACAAGCATTATATTGTTATCCACTCCGCCCGTGGAAAGTGAAAGCTTAGCCTCTATATACGCTTCAATAGCTAAGACTATAAACAATACCGCTGAAAGAAGCGCCCAAAAAAAGATTGATTTTTGTTTTGCTTCTTTCCTTGAGGCTATCAAAGCGCCCATTGCAACATACGGAAAGCCTACGAAAAGTCCGTTTTTGATACTGTCAAAAAAGCTGTAATAGGCAGCATAAGCGTCGCCGATAATCGGCAGCTTACCGAACAAGCCGAACAGTGCCGTTGCGCATATGGTGAAAGCATAAACAAGCATACCAATGATGAAAACCACTTTAAATGAGAAATATCTCTTCAGAATTACCACTAACCCAAGACCTACCGCAAGAGCGGGCAGAAACCACAGGGTTTGGTAGCTCCCCTCAAAAAAGAAGCGTTTTATATACTGTAAAACATCTAATACTGTTACCCCGTTTTGCGCCCAGTCGATTGCCACAAACACGAAATACATAAGGCTCCAAAGCAGATACATTTTTATTATTCTTGTAGCTCTGGTCTTGTATTTTTTTAAAAGCTCGCCAAAGGGCGTATCCAAAGAGGAAGCAAAAAAGAGAAAACCGCTTGCAATAAAAAAAAACGGAACCGCAACAATTCCGGCAACACTTCGTAAAAACCATTGCATTTTTGTGTTTACATCTATAAGGGGCTCTGTATGCAGTAAAACAATCAGCGTTGCCCCCACAAATTTGGCAACATCAATTGTTTTATAAGATTTTTTTGTTTGAGCCGGCATTTATTGTCTCCTTATCCTTTTCTTGCTTTTAACAATTTCCCTAAGAATAAATTCTTCTCATAATCATTAAATCCGTAAACAAGCAAGCAAATGCCGTATACTAAACCAAAGGCACCTACTTTTATTACCAAATATGCCCATGAATCATTGATAAACTGGCCCATAAAATAAGCTGCACAAAACGGTAAAACCAAACATAGCCCCGTACGCCTGAATATATTTCTGAATATCCTAAAGATGTTTAGCTTAATAACCTTTTGGTAATAAATATTCATAATAATTATGTTCCCTATTATATAACTGATTGCCGTACCATAACAGGCTGAAACATAACCGTATCTTTTTACTAACACAATTGTAATAATAAGATTTAATACCGCTGTAGTCAGCACCGCAAAGGTTTTAAATCTCATTCTGTTTTGTGCTCGTAATATTGCAAGACAAACATTTTGAACAAGTTCAAACATAGAAGGTATCATCAGTATAAGAGCAATTATCCATACAGTTGAATAATCGGGTCCGAGCCAAAGAAGAATAAACTCTCTGCCGACCGCTATAAACCCTGCGATTGCAGCACCTAAAAGCATAAACTGAATTCTTCCGACCTTAATAACAGTATCCTCAAGCTGTGTATTTGTGTCTTCATTATGTATTTGCTTCATAATCGTAGGGAGTATTACAGATGAAATTGACATAGCAAGCTGCTGAAACATTGAAAAGAGCTGTAAGCCGTATGAATAAATGGTAACGGCTACCGTGCTTATGAATACACCTATTATTACATTGTCAAGATTTGTATTAACCTGTGAGACTATGGATTGAATAAACATTAAGCTGCTATATTTAAGTGACTCTTTAAATACGCGGTTGTCCCATTTTCTAAGGCGTATTTTCAGCCCTAACGCCTTTTTAATATATAAAAGCTCGCACAACAGCAATATTATGGTCATAAAAACGTCAACGCCTACGAGGAGCTTGGCGCTCGGATATATCGCAAGTACTATATAAAGCAGAATAATTCGTATAACAACTCTGCCAAGCTTCAACGAGTTTGACACGGTGAATTTGTTGTGTCCTGATATTACCCCCTGAAAAATATTTTCAAATATATGAAGTCCCATATTGATTACAAGACCTATAAACAGCTGCTTTGCCAAAGCGATATCCTGTGCTGTCATAGTATTTGCGTACATTCGGGGAATCAGAAAATATATTGCTGCGCAAACAATAAAAATAACTGCGCTGACAAGACCGCATTGTACAATACTCATTGCAACGAAGTTTTCGATTTTTGCCTTTTCCTTGGCGGCATTGTACTTTGCGACATACCTAAATCAAGCACGGCAACAGACGCTGAAATTGAGGCTACAATCTTATAAACACCGTACTGCCCTTCTCCGAGACTCGATACGATATACGGTGTCATTATGAGTCCGTATACAGTGTTGACAATTATTAAAAAATAAGACAGTAGAGCTCCGTATTTAACTTGCTTCTTGTCATTCATACAGCTTGTTTCCTTTTGAGAGCGGTTTCAGCGATGCAAATAATTCGTTTTTATGTAAACCTTTGCTCTGCTAAGCAGGCTCATATCATAATTTTTAAGAAGCAGGCGGCTTATTCCCTCATTAAAGCTTGCCCCCGCCCAGCTTTGATTTTCATCACATTGGTCTAATAAAATTTTATCATAACGGTCCGTAAGCCCCGAATGGGTACCTGAATTGTCAAAACCTATATTATATATTTTCGAAACTCTCGGCATAACCCAATACTTATTATTCTGATACCGCGCAAATGCAAACCTGACTGCCCAAGAGTCAATCTTGTGCTGCATCTGCCTGTCAAGCATAAGGGATAGATCCTTGCCTGCGCGGTTGAATGCTCGGCGTTTGAAAATGTTGTTCTTAAAGTCCTTATAATATTTGCAGTCCCAATCAATTGAATTCCATCTGTCCGACCAGGTTGCCCAAGCACAGCTACTGCCGCGCAAGGATAAGAATACATCCTGCTT
>CAZPPO010000126.1:0-5712 GCA_964588475.1 uncultured Eubacteriales bacterium | reverse complement strand
TCACCTGTTTTATTTTTTCAGAAAATGGTTCACATCTATTTACATCACAGAAAACTCAATCGCCCAATATATTATCGTAAATTTTGACATTATACATCAAATCCACAAAATCTATTGCACCGCGTCTTCCGAAATCTCCTATAAACTCGTTGTTATGTATTATTACATCATGATGGGGAGCGTTGCCGTGATTGCCTATAGCAGGCGCAAAGCCGTAGCCGTAAAAACGGCAGCCTTTAATTTCAATATCACGGCAAACCGTTTTATCCGGCATAAACTCAACTTCCTTGCCGTTATTGTTTATTATGGGTCCGTAGCTTCCTATTTGGGCCAAATCAAGCTGGATTTGTTCTCCTTTTTCTGAGTCGGTGGAATATGAGCTATCGAATGTGCACTCATCAACAAGGATATTTTTGCTCGAATTTATCTCTATATAATGCCAAAGGCAACCGTTCCTGAAAAGACAGTTTCTTATGATGATATTTTTTGCGTGACAGGTGTTTAAAAGTGTAGCGCAAAGCTCTATTTCGGCGTTCCCGTCAAAGCATGCGCCGTCAATCAGTACATTTTCGCAGGAGGAGTAGCCTCCCTCGTTGGGGAGGGTATGGTTGGCAAGTATGTACCGCTGCTCTAAATCCTCGTTTCCACGAAGCAGTGTTGCTCCTCTTTCAAAAATAAGGCTTTGATTCGAATAGAAAATCAGACAAGCGGTTGTTCTGTAAATCCCGGCAGGAAAGAAAAGCTCACCGCCGTCCTTGATTGTGTCAAGAGCGTTTTGCAGAGCATTCGTATCGTCAGTCACCGAATCACCGACAGCGTTAAAATCAAGCTTAACATTTAACATTTTTATTCCTCATGCACCTTTGGTCTTGTTTCACAGTAAATGCATCTATAGGTGCGGCTTTCTCTATCTGTCAGCTTAAAAATATGTGGAAGCTCCTGCTCGCAAGATGTGATACAGCGCGGATTGCTGCAGAAGATAACGTTGGTAACCCTTTCAGGAAGAGCGAGATGCTTCTTTTCGGTAATTTTTCCGTCTTTAATATAATTTATCGTTATATCGGGGTCTACATATCCTATAACATCAAGATTCAGGTCTATAGGTGCATCGATTTTTATAACATCCTTTTTTATTCTCTTTTTGCTTGACGCGTTTCTGATAATCGCCACCTGGCAGCTAAGCTGCTCTAAATTCAAGGCTTGATAAATCTCCATACTTTTTCCTGCTTTGATATGGTCGATAACAATACCGTTTTGAATGGAGTCAACAATCATATACTCACCTCCAAAAGCTTAAGAATTAATGCCATGCGCATATACTTACCGTTTGATACCTGTTTGAAATAGCACGCCCTTTTATCGTCATCCACACTTACGGCTATTTCGTTTACTCGGGGCAGTGGATGCATAATGCAAAGGTCCTGCTTTGCACATGAGAGCTTTTGTAAAGTAAGAATATAGCTGTCCTTCAGGCGAATATAATCAGCCTCATTGAAAAAGCGTTCCTTCTGGACTCTTGTCATATACAGTATGTCAAGAGTTGGCATAACAGAGTCTAAGGAGGTTGTTTCCTCATAAGGGACAGATTGTTTGTTAAGTACGTTATTCTTCATATACTCGGGGAGCGTCAGCTCCTTCGGCGATATGAGGACAAACCTTATGTTTTTATATCTCGAGAGTGCAATAATCAGAGAATGAACGGTTCTGCCGAATTTCAGGTCTCCGCACAGACCAACCGTAAGATTATCAAAGGAACCCTTTTCGCGCTTGATTGTCAGCAAATCAGCAAGTGTCTGAGTAGGGTGATTATGACCTCCGTCACCGGCATTAATTACGGGAATTCCCGCCTTCTGTGAAGCTACAAGCGGAGCCCCCTCCTTAGGGTGGCGCATAGCTATTATATCCGCATAGCATCCTACGGTCCTTGCCGTATCGCCTACACTTTCTCCCTTAGCCGTTGAGCTGCTGTTTGTTTCGGCAAATCCCAGACAGCTTCCTCCAAGACCGTACATTGCCGACTCAAAGCTTAGTCTTGTCCGGGTTGAAGGCTCAAAGAACAAGGTGGCAAGTATCTTACCTTTACACTTATCTTTGTATTTTTCGGGATTGGCAATGATGTTATTGGCTGTATTGATTAAGCCGTCAATTTCTTCGGTGCTTAAATCGATTATATCAATCAAATGTCGCATACTACGGCCTCCTTGTATAATTCTTATTTTGATATCCAGGATTCATCTGACGGGTTGTCCCTGAAGGATAGTAGCTGTCGGATATTCTTCTGCTCAATATAGCCTTCTTTTGCGGCAACCTCAGCGACAACATCAAAGCTTGTAAGGCTTACATTCTTTACACCTGCTTTTGAAAGATTGTCAAGGCCCTTTTGCATACTGTAGGTAAAAATCGAGGCGATGCCGAGAACTTTTGCTCCCGCCTCGCGCAGTATTTCGACAACCTGAATAACACTGCCCCCGGTTGAGATAAGATCCTCTATAACAACAACCTTTTGTCCCTTCTCAAGCTTACCCTCTATTTGATTTTCTCTGCCATGGTCCTTTGTACCGGAGCGTACATAGCCCATCGGAAGCCCCATTATATGGGCAACAATGGCGGCATGGGCGATGCCTGCGGTACTCGTTCCCATAAGCACCTCACACTCGGGATAGTTTTCTTTAATCAGTGTCGCAAGACCGTTTTCGATATCATTTCTGACATCGGGGGATGTAAGAGTAAGTCTGTTGTCACAGTAAACGGGACTCTTTATTCCGCTTGCCCAGGTAAACGGTTCATCCGGTCTGAAAAAAACCGCTCCTATTTTGAGCAAATTTTTTGCTGTTGATTTCTCCATAAAATTCTCCTTATATTAAATTATTATTCTTATTGTTTTTGAAAATAAGAATTCTAAGAATATAAACCGTTGTGAATGTTATTATTATAGCCACGGTGACATCTGTTAAAAAATGAGCGCCGACTATAAGCCTTGAGAGTGAAACCGTAAACGAAAATAGCGCTGATGCCAAGAATAGCTTTACCTCATGCTTTTTAAGAGAACTGAAAGCATCAGCAAGTCCCGTCAAAAGAAACATAAGCGTTGCTTGATTGGCGTGACCGGACGGAAACGAATTATTTCCGGTTTTCCCCTGTGGGATGTACCATGGGGTAAAGCTTGAAAAATCGTTAATTTTAAGCATATCGCGAGGACGTGTACGACCCCAAATCGATTTGATAAAATCGACTCCCAGACCTGAAATTAAAAATGCCAATACTCCGAATACCGAAAACCTTTTTAGAGGCTTAAGGTGTTTTTTAGGTATACGCTTACCGAGTATAAGTGATAATACTGTAAATACAACTGCAAGGATTATTTCAATCGGTGTTCTTAAATCATTTTTTGGAAGCCAGTAAGACCCGAATTTTGCAGTCAGAAATATAAAGCCGCCAAGGCAAATAACGGCGAATAAGAAACTCCAAAGAAAACCCAAAGCCTTATTCACCTTTTCCGGTTTTCCGTAAAAGAACACTGTCCCAAATAGGGGAATTGTAAGGTACGGCGGAAATTCGCCTATTTTGTTGAAGAAACTGCAGAAAACACTGTCGGGAGAATAGAGAAATCTGCTGATTTGCTCGTCCCACAAAGTACCTGATAGGAGCAAAACCGCACATGAACAGTAAAACAGTATTATTATCATCTTATTCTTTTTGCTCATCGTAACCCTCCCAAGTTAAATATTGGATTTCAGATAAACTCCTTGATGCATCTCTCATAAGCTGCCAGGGGATCCCTTGCCGCGGTTATCGGTCTTCCGACTACGATGTAATCAGAGCCGGCTTTTTTAGCTTTTTCGGGCGTCATAATTCTGACCTGGTCTCCCGCTTCACCGTCTGAGAAGCGTATACCGGGTGTTACGGTTAAAAATGCGCTGCCGCACACAAGCTTTACGCCTGCAGCCTCAAGCGGTGAACACACTACGCCGTCAAGTCCCGCCTGCGCCGCATTTTTGGCATAGTGAATAACCACCTTTTCCATGGATTTGTCTATTAAAAGCTCTTCCCTCATTCTTTCCTCACTTGTTGAAGTGAGTTGAGTTACCGCTATAAGGAGCGGTCTTGTACCGTCAGGGCGGGTAAGTCCCTCAAGAGCCGCCTGCATCATAGCCTTCGTTCCCGAGGCGTGAAGATTGCACATATCGACATCAAGCCTTGAAAGCACTGCCATAGCTTTGTTAACCGTATTTGGAATGTCGTGCAGCTTGAGGTCAAGAAAAATTTTATGACCTTTGTTTTTAATTTCTTTTACTATATCCGGTCCCTCGGAATAAAATAGTTCCATACCGATTTTAACAAATGGTTTTTTTCCCTTAAAGCTATAAAGAAAATCCATTACCTCAGACTTGCTTTTAAAATCACAGGCTATTATTACATCCTTATTCATAATGCGCTCCTCCGATTATATCCTTTAGATTGCCAATATTGTATTTTTTCATTCTTTCCGGTAAATCCTCGATAATCTCCTTGCAGGCATAAGGATTGACAAGGTTTTCCGCGCCTACCTGCACGGCGGTTGCACCTGCGAGCATAAGCTCGATTACATCATCGGCGCTTCTTACTCCGCCCATACCGATTATAGGAATATCCACAGCCTCGTAGACCTGATATACCATTCTCACAGCGACGGGGAATATGGCGGGGCCCGAAAAGCCGCCCATTTTATTGGCGATTACAGGCTTTCTTGTCTTAAGATCGATTTTCATTCCCAAAAGAGTATTAATAAGACTTATTCCGTCGGCTCCGCCCGCACGGCAGGCTTTTGCAATCGCGGCTATATCCGTTACATTTGGACTGAGCTTTACGATAACGGGCTTACTTGTAACCTTTTTGACTGCATTTGTTACCTCAAATACACTTGCTTCGGTTGTCCCGAAGCTCATTGCGCCATTATGGACATTAGGGCAGCTCACATTTAACTCGATTATTCCTACTTGCTGCTCTTTGTCAATTCTCTCACAGCAATAGACATACTCCTCGATGGAAAAACCGCTTATGTTTGCGATTACGGGCTTATTAAAATATTCCTTAAGCCTTGGAAGCTCCTGCGCTATAACATTATCTATGCCCGGATTTTGCAGGCCTACCGAATTTATCATGCCCTCTGTACATTCGGCTATCCTTGGAGTTGGATTTCCGAATCGGGGCTGTTTTGTGGTACCCTTGAACGAAAACGACCCGAGTATATTAATATCGTATAGCTCGGAGAATTCGTAACCGAAACCGAAGGTGCCACTGGCGGGAATTATAGGATTTGAAAGCTCTATACCGCAGAGTGTTACACCGGTATTCACCATACTATTTCCTCCTTTGTCAGCACAGGTCCGTCTTTACAAATTCTTTTGCTGCCATATTTTGTTTCACAGCTGCACCCCATACAAGCACCGAAGCCACAGCCCATTCGCTCCTCAAAGCTAAGCTGTCCGTCGGTAGAGCAAGCGTTGTATACGGCTTTGAGCATAGCCCCAGGTCCGCAGGTGTAAAAATAAGTAAACGATTCAACACTTTTAAGAGCGTCCAAAACAGTTCCCTTTACACCGCAGGAGCCGTCATATGTTGCAACTACTACATTTGCCCCAAGATTTTTAAATTCATCTTCATAAAAAACCTCATCGCCGCAATTAAAGCCTAAAATTACCTGTACCTTTTTACCCTGCGCTATCAGCTGCT
>CAZPPO010000125.1:1335-5721 GCA_964588475.1 uncultured Eubacteriales bacterium | reverse complement strand
CATTTCTTTGGTTTCTTCCTTTCTTTATTCGGTTTTCAGGGCACATTACACATTATAAGAAAATTATATAGCAATTCGCCGCATTTAACATGCGGCATTTTTTATAAAAAAACAAATACAATGACCTCTACTTGACAATTGCCACCGTTTTTTATAAGATTAAAAGGTAAAAATATTAAGGGAGCGCCTGCTAATGAGAAAAATCGGAGTATTCGGCGGTTCATTTAACCCGCCGCACAACGGGCACATTAGCATAGTGCGTCAAATCACCGATTTATACTGTTTTGACAAGGTTGTTGTTATACCGGCAAATATCCCCCCGCATAAGGTTATTGATATCAAGGTAGATGCACAGCAAAGACTTGAAATGTGCAAGCTTGCCTTTACCGACGATAACATGATGGTCTCTGATATTGAAATACGCCGCAAGGGAATAAGCTATACCTATGATACACTCCTATCTTTGGATGAGAAGAGAGATAAGCAGCTATTCCTAATTATAGGCTCCGATATGCTTATGAGCTTTGACAGCTGGTACAGATATAAGGATATATTAAGCTTAGCCAAGGTTATTACTGCTTGCAGAACAAACGATATAAAGCAATTAGCAGAGCTTAAAAAAAAGGCGGAGGAGCTTAACGTGATTTCTCGCGAGCCCATTTCTGTGTGCCGGATTAAGGCGTTTGAAATCAGCTCTGCCGAAATAAGGGAAAAGGTCAGAAATGGTGATAAAATAGAGGGGCTCGTACCGGAACTGGTAAAAAAATTTATTTTTGAACGGGGTCTGTATAATGATGAACAGAGAGCAGGAATTTAAGAATGCAATAAGAGCAAGGCTCAGCGACGAACGCTATGAGCATTCCATAAATGTTGCCGACGAGTGTCGCAGGCTTGCAAGAATGTACGGCGCCGATGAGAATAAGGCATATATAGCCGGTCTGCTTCACGATATTTTAAAAGATACGGAGCTTACAAAGCAGCGGGATTATTTGGCGATTAACGGCGTTACACTCGAGGATTACGAGCTTATGGCTCCTAAGCTTTGGCATGCCGTTGCGGGAGCTTTTTTTGTCAAAGAAGAGCTTTTTGTATATGATAATGAAATAGTTGACGCTATAAGGTGTCATACTACCGGAAGAAGATATATGACTTTACTCGATAAGATTTTATATACTGCAGATTATATTAGTAAAGACAGGTCATATGATTGTGTTGATTCAATGCGTCAAAAGGCAAATTCAGGTCTTGAATATGCCGTACTTGAAGGGCTTCAATATACCATAAAGACCCTTGTCGGCGGTCGTTTTGTAATTCATCCGGACACAATAGGTGCATATAATCAAATTCTTCGCGAGGTTTTGATTTTAGAGGTTTCGGCATCGTCTTCAGCAGCGAGGGATTCTCATAATAAAGGAGTAAAAGAATAATGAGCAAGGAATTATACCAAAGCATAGTAAAAATTATTGATGATAAAAAGGCACTTGACATCGTTGCCATTGAAATTTCAGAGCTTACAATCGTAGCCGATTATTTTGTTATAGCAACCGCAACCTCTTCAACGCACCTAAAATCACTATCGGACGAGGTTGAGCACCGTATGTCGGAAAAAGGAATAACCGTACGCTCAATAGAGGGCAAAGCAACAGGCTGGATTTTAATGGATTTCGGGGCCGTAGTTCTACATTTATTTACAAATGAAACAAGAAAATATTACAATTTAGAACGTCTTTGGGAAGACGGCTCTTTTTTAGATATTTCATCTTTAGTTAAAAAATAAACGATAAAAACAGTTATCGAGAGGGTCGAAAAATGCGCTATGATTTTAAAAAAACCGAGGAAAAGTGGCAAAAAAAGTGGGAGGAAAGCGGAGTATTTCATGCCAAGGATAACTCTTCCAAACCAAAATTCTATGCTCTTGTAGAGTTTCCGTATCCAAGCGGTACAGGAATGCACGTGGGTCATATAAAGGCTTATGCAGGGCTTGAGATTGTTTCAAGAAAAAGAAGAATGCAAGGCTATAACGTCCTTTTTCCGATAGGCTTTGACGCCTTTGGACTTCCGACAGAGAATTATGCTATTAAGACAGGTGTTCATCCCAGGAAGGTAACGGACGATAATATAAAAAGGTTTTCACAGCAGCTTAAAAGGATAGGGTTTTCTTTCGATTGGACACGCGTTGTAGACACAACCGATGAAAACTATTATAAGTGGACGCAATGGATTTTTCTTAAAATGTTTGAAAATGGTCTTGTTTTTAAGGACAAGGCTCTTGTAAATTACTGTCCGTCATGTAAGGTTGTTCTTTCAAATGAGGATTCTCAGGGCGGCAAGTGTGATATTTGCCATAATGATGTGGTTCAAAAAGCTAAGGATGTTTGGTACTTAAGAATAACGGAATATGCAGACAAGCTTCTTATGGGGCTTGAGCAAGTCGATTTCCTTCCGAATATAAAGCTTCAACAGGTGAATTGGATAGGCAAGTCCTTTGGGGCATTTGTAAATTTTGAGATTAAGGGATTAAACGATAAGCTTAGAGTTTATACTACGAGACCCGACACGCTTTTCGGTGCTACATTTATGGTTATAGCTCCCGAGCATCCGATTATCGAAAAGCATGGAGATAAGATTAAGAATATGCCTCAGCTAATAAAATACAAGGAGCAGTGCGGCAGAAAAACCGAGTTTGAGCGTACTCAGCTCAATAAAGAGAAGACCGGAGTTGAAATAATAGGATTAAAGGCTGTAAACCCTGTAAACAAAAAGGAAATTCCCATTTATATATCGGATTATGTTATGATGGGGTACGGAACGGGTGCAATAATGGCTGTTCCTGCACATGATGAGCGCGATTATGACTTTGCGAAAAAATTCGGTATCGAAATTATCGAGGTCATTAAGGGCGGCGACATAGAACAATCCGCATACCCGGGTGACGGGGAAATGATTAATTCCGGTTTTTTGAATGGTCTGACTAATAAAAAACAGTCAATTGAAAGAATGATAGAATTTCTCAACGAAAAGGGGTTGGGAGAAAAAGGCGTTCAGTATAAAATGAAGGACTGGGCGTTTAACAGGCAAAGGTATTGGGGTGAGCCTATTCCTATAATACATTGCGAAAAATGCGGCATAGTTCCTGTTCCATATTCATCTTTACCTTTAATTCTTCCAAAAAGCAAAAATTTTGAGCCGGGGAAGGACGGCGAAAGTCCGCTGGCAAAAATAGACGACTTTGTAAGCTGTGAATGTCCCAAGTGCGGAGGAAAAGCCAAAAGAGAAACGGACACAATGCCTCAGTGGGCAGGTTCCTCCTGGTATTTTCTGCGTTATACAGATCCTGATAATAATGAAAAATTCGCTGATAGGAAAAAGCTTGATTACTGGCTTCCGGTTGATTGGTATAATGGCGGAATGGAGCATGTTACACGCCATCTTATTTATTCAAGGTTTTGGTACAATTTCCTTTATGATATGGGCGAGGTTCCTCAAGCGGAGCCATATGCAAAAAGAACGGCACAGGGACTGATATTAGGTCCCGACGGTGAAAAAATGAGCAAATCAAAAGGGAATGTCGTTGACCCGAACGAGGTTGTCGATGAATATGGCGCTGATGTTCTTAGAACATATGTGTTATTTATGGGAGACTACGAAAAAGCTGCGCCTTGGTCAGAAAGCAGCGTTAAGGGATGTAAAAGGCTTATTGACAGGGTCTGGAACCTCTATGATATCCTCGTTGCGTCAAACGATAACTCAAAAGAGTTAGAGATAGCTTTTCATAAAACAATAAAAAAGGTATCGGAGGATATTGAGAACCTGAAATTCAACACGGCAATAGCCGCGTTGATGACACTTCTCAATGATATATATGAGGTCGGCACAATTACCACGGCACAAATGAAGGTGTTTCTTACTTTGCTCAATCCCTTTGCCCCTCACGTAACGGAGGAGCTCTGGGAAAAATGCGGATTTGACGGTATGCTTGCGCAACACCCATGGTGTACTTACGAAGAAGAAAAATGCAAGGACAGCGAGATTGAAATCGTCATTCAAATTTGCGGGAAAAAGCGTGAAAGAATTTTGATAAGCGCCGATACGCCACAGGAACAGGTCATAGAAAAGGCTAAGGCTCTTCCGAAAATAGCGGGGGAGATATCCACAAAAACTTTGGTTAAGGAAATATACGTCCCCGGCAAGCTTGTCAATTTTGTAGTTAAATAAATAAAAAACAACCGAATGCTTCTATACAGAAACATCCGATTGCGCTCAGGGCTAAAAGACAGGTTTGGCTTGGAAAGAGTTGCAGCAGGTAGAGTCGATATCTTTAGGTTGGATTACACAAGATCCAACTTCGATGTTGTTTAAGGAGCAGTAATTGTTAGTTTTTGAATG
>CAZPPO010000125.1:0-1325 GCA_964588475.1 uncultured Eubacteriales bacterium | reverse complement strand
ATCTGCAAGACTCAACGAGGCAACCGATTGTTCTGTTTTCGTTTTCTTTTTTCATGGCTCTTCTCCTTTATAAGGGTATTTGAGGACTTGCGCTTTAGTATTTTTTGTTTTATTGAATGTTTTATAGGATGTAATAAATGGGCGAGTATTATTTGAGGAAATGTTTAGATTTATTGGAAAAAGAGACACCGATAAAGCATTATGATTGCGGTAAGCTGTGTCTTAAAAAATGTTGCGGCGGCACACTCAATGACTCTGTGTTTTTGTTTCCCGGAGAAAAAGAGCTTTTTTGTGAGAATTCATTTGAGATTATTAAAACCCAAGCGAATTATGGTTTAGAGGCTTTGCTTTGCCAAGGGAAATGCAGCAGAAAACAAAGACCTCTCGCCTGCAGAATATTTCCGCTTTTTCCGCTTGCAACGAGGGTTAATAAAAAAACAGAAATCAGCGTTGTCTTTGACCCGAGGGCTTTGAGAATTTGTCCGCTTTCGGAAAATATGTCGGTAATATCCCATAGCTATGTTAGGTCTGTCAGAAGAGCCGGCAAATATATGCTTATGGACGAAAAATTGCACAATTATCTGCTTTTGTTATCGGAAGAGCTCAGAGAATATGCACTTTTAGATTATAAAATAGGATGTTTCAATAAATAGAATACATTATTTACATTTTGTTCATAAAATTGCACCATTAATACAATATTTGGGCAGTATATATATTAATGACATTGGTTGCTCGTTTCATTTCAATTTTCTCTTTCCAAGTCAGCGCCCCGGCTATAAAACCGGGGCGCTGACTTTTCTGATAAATAAAAAATACTTCTTGACAAAATGGTACGTTAATGGTATATTATCAGCTGTAAAGGCAAATATCTTTACAAATATTTCTGATGGCTGTGATAATTATGGCGAAAAATCTTGAGGTTACATTACTGCTTGATTTTTACGGTGATATGCTCACTGAGAATCAGCGAAACTTTTTGGGATACTATTACAATGACGATCTTTCACTTTCCGAGATTGCTCAGAATGAGGGTATTACCCGTCAGGGAGTTCGCGATGCAGTGAAAAGAGCGGAAAACCAGCTTTTTGAAATGGAAAACAGATTAGGACTTGCCAAAAGATTTCAGCAGGTGCATTTTGGTCTTACTGAAATAGTCGCCTGTGCTAATGAAATAAACGATTATAATATGCGTAACATGCTTTCCCGTGAAGTGAATGATGCCGTTGTAAAAATCAGGTCCATTGCATCATCATTGGTAGAATAAGGAGTAAATATGGCGTTTGAGGGATTGTCCGAGCGAATTGAAGCCGCATTTAAAAAAC
>CAZPPO010000124.1:2823-5769 GCA_964588475.1 uncultured Eubacteriales bacterium | reverse complement strand
AAGCCCTTTATCTATGGGAAGCTTTCCCACAAGCTTGCCGGTTTGACCGTTCATCGCAAAGGTATATGTACTGTCTTTATATTTTGTGTTTAAGAGCCAGACAGGAAAAAGAGCGTACTTAATGTCTGTTTTATCCGTGTTATAAGATGCGCCCGAAACGGTAACCGAATTATATCCGTCCGCTGTGCTCATCAGCAGGTCATTAACCGCAGTTTTAACTCTCAAATCAACTCTTGACTGACCTTCCTTGGCGTTAACATCATACTTATCGGCAAGATACCCGGAAAGATAAGCGGGCGTAAACTCAATAAGACCGGAATAGTCAAACGGTTCAATAGCTTCCATATATTCGTCCGGAAGCTTTTTTGAACCGTCAACAGGGATGTGGGAAAAAGACATAAAGCCTTCTCTTGTAAGTCTGAAATGATCCGTATGAGTTATTATGTATTTACCGTTACTATGAGAAATAGTTCTTTTTGCGCTAAGAGTTATTTTTGAGCTGACATCACAGTCATAAATCCAAAACGGAACGTAAATTCCCGTTATCTCTTCAATATGATTGTGCCTTAAAAACAGCTTGGGAAGAAGACTTTTACCCTTACAAAAGCTTTTGTATTTATCCATTGCCGCATTTTTGTCAAGCTTAAAGGGAATTACGTAGTCAGGGCGAAAAACCCCTTCAAACTGCCCCGGGATTATGACCGTGTTCCCGCAATAAACGCACTTGGTTGCAACGGTGTTCTTATCCATAATAATTTCGGCGCCGCAGGATTCACATCTGCTGCTGGAAAGCTCCTGCTTCTCCTGCTGTGACCAGTCGCCGCTTCCGGAATCAAAATCATATGTTTCCCAATCAAGAGGCTTGTCTTCCTTGTCACTGAGAATTTCATCGTCATAAAAGGTCTTGAGGTTTTCAAGAGTGAACTCGTTACCGCACGAATGGCACTTCCAGTTCTGGTTTTTATTGTTAAATCCCAGAGGCGCTGCGCATGCGGGACACTTGTAATTTACGCTTTCCATTATTACACCCCTTTAATCCAAATAGGTTACCTTTTCAATAGCTCTCTTACGCTTCTTTTCCCTTATTTTATCTGTTTTTGCATATCCTACGGCAATGATGAGCCTCACCCTCTTTTTCTTTGATATATCACATATTTCTTTTACCTTTTGCTCATGAAACATTCCCATTATACAAGTAGCAAGTCCTAATTCGCACGCCCCCAGAACGATATGCGCCGCAGCTATTCCTATATCATTGGCCGCAAATTTCTGATCGCGTATCTTACCACCCGCAATTGAAGTTAAATTTGCCGGCTCTTCGCTGATAACGATAAATGCGGGGCAAGAGGAAGAGAATTTATTAAGACCGAGCTTCTGTACCGCAGCCGCTATTTTCGGAGATTTCTCCTTGCTGTTTACAACAGTAAAATGCCACGGCTGTGAATTGCAGGCAGACGGGGACAAAAGAGCGGTATTTACGATTCTTTCAAGCTTCTCCCTTTCTACGGCTCTTTGTGGGTCATAATCACGGCAGCTTTGCCGCGTCTTTACCAAATCAAAAAAATCACTCACTAAATCGCCTCCATTTTAGAAAATTATAACAACTGTATAATTGAAAAGCAAGACAATACATGATATTATACAATAAATTATGCTCTAACAAAACAAATATTTCCTTTTGAGGATATAAGGAGAATAAACATGTTTGACAGCAGCTATTATTCCCATGGAATCAAGGGTGAAATTTCAGCGGTTGATTTTGATTTTCTAATCCCCTCAAAAAGAAATCCTTTCCCCGATTTTAAGGTATCCGGTTTTATGGTAAACGGTCCTTATGTTTTGAAAACAGACGGGACGCTCGAAACGGAGTACCTCTATGAAAGGCATAAGGTGCTTGAGGAGGATTATCTCAAGCATGAGGGCGGAGAGCATGCAATTATTCCGTATATAGGTCTTTCTCACAAAAATAACTATCTCGGTGATAAAATACTGACTTGGACTAAAGGCAGACAAAAATGGGGTACACTCCGCTTTGATAAGGAGGATTATGATGCCTGCAATGATGCCCTGTTCCTTACCGAGCAGAGGAATTGTGCATATTATGCTGCCGTATACGTCGATTGCAAAAATAATTCACAGGCTGTTATATGTTATGAAACCTCCGGCTCTCTTTTATATCTTAACGGCGAGCTGATTGACAATAAGCCTTACGGAAGAGTTAAGGGGCTTTGGGGCTTTGCAAATATGGTCGATGTCCGTTTCAATAAGGGAAGGAATTTACTGCTTCTTAAGGTTCGCACGGGTTATATATGTGATACTATCGATATTACAATATCAAGTTTTACAATTTTCCCCATTGTTGCGCAATCCGGCAACATAGGTGTGTGCCCTCCCACAAAAATAAGCTCCTATTATGGAAACAAGGACAACGTAAGACAAATCTTACCGACTTTTATCTGCACATCGGGTAAAACAGATGGCTTCGTAAAAATTAAAAGCGGAGAATATTGTGAAAGTATCAAAATAGAATCCCCCGAAAAGGGAACTCCAACCGTTTCGGTCATAAGACCGTCCCTTCCCGCAGAAAAAGGAGGCGTCCGTGATTTTTCTTTCTGTGTCAAGGACGGAAAAATGCCAAAAGCCGTATTTGAGGGAAAAATAGATATAGATGAATTCGACGGCTTTTGCGGTAAGGAACATGTCTATTCAGACTTTCACTTTGATACTACATACCACCAGGAGCAGCGCACCTATGCTTTGGGAGCTATAGATATTCTTTCAAAGATGCTTGATAAGCTAAGGAGCAATAAGGATTTTAAGGCTATCCTTTCGGAAGTTGATTATCTGCATCCTTATTACTGTGTATACCCTAAGGACCGGAAGACTCTTAAGGAAGCTTTTTTAAGCGGGCGTGCGGAGGCGGACTGCTTTTATAACCAACCAAAT
>CAZPPO010000124.1:0-2813 GCA_964588475.1 uncultured Eubacteriales bacterium | reverse complement strand
GTAAGAAATCTTGTGTACGGTCAGCTATATCACCGGGACGTTCTGGGCAGGAAAGCTTATGTGTACGGTCCCGGAGATGTCTTCGGACACCCTAATCAGCTTTCTCAACTATGCAAAAAGGGAGATTGCGAGGGTATTTATTGGGGAAAGCACATTTTCGGACTCGATTGTCTTTTCAACCATATGTCACCCGATGGCACCGTCTTAGTTCACGCCCGAGGGGGAACATCAAGGGAAAACGCCCTGCAACTGGGCATAACCAACGCAAATGACTCCGGGAGGGCTTCATATTTTACCGCATATCCTCGCGAGGATGACACAAGCTGGATGAGAAACACAATTAGCAAGGCTCAATTCTCTGTTATGTCAGACTTTTTAGGCGGCGTTAATGAGGACGCTAAAAAACAAAAGGAGGAAACGGGAGAATCTCCCTTGGGGACAACATCGCGTGATATTTCTCTTTACCATGCGGGCGTAGCGTTATCCAGACAGGATTTAAAAAGAGCAAACAGAATAGATGAAAACCTCCTTATAACGGCCGAGAAATTTGCCGCTATTGCAGCTTATTTTGGAGCGATTTATCCCGAGCAAGCGCTTGACAAGGCGTGGAGGCAGGTACTGTGCGGTCAGCATCATGACTCTATTACGGGAACAAATAATGAAATCAGCTTTGTTGACCTTGTGATACAATACAGGGAGGCTGCCTGTCTCGCTTGTGATATTATTGATAATTCTCTTAAGTTTATATTAACGCATATATCCACTTTCGGAAGCTACCCAATAGTTGTGTTTAATCCCCATGCATATAAAAGACGCGATATCTGCGAAACTCATCTTCCTATAAAACCCGATAAATCATATGTTATGACCGATCTTAAGGGAAGGCTATATCCTGTTTCCGTTTCAAAGTCCGATCTTTCCGGCAAAACGAAAATCACCTTCACACCTGATGTTCCGGCTCTCGGGTATAAGGTCTATTCTCTCCTACCCGCAAGGCAGGAAAATATGGTCAAAAATAGCGATGAAGCCTCAATAGAAAACGAATTTTATCGCGTAACGGTTGACAAAAGCAAGGGCGGCGGCATCGTTTCCGTATATGACAAAAAGGGAAAAAGGGAAATTGTCGACACACAGGGCGGAAAAATCGGTGCAGTATATGCTCTTAAGGAGCTCAGAGACCGAATGGAAACCCAGCACGAATTTTACACTACGGGAGAAAAGCTCTCCTCAGCAGAAGGCACCGCAAGTATAACGCGTAGGAGGGACAACAGGGAAGATAAGCTTATAATAAAATCAAATATGGGAATTCTCTGTACCTTAAATCAAGAGATAACTCTTACTAAAGGTGTAAAAAGAATTGACATAAGGCTTACCGTTGAAGATTATACGGGCGATGACCATCTTTTTACCTATAACCTTCCCGTAAATATTAAAGGCGGCAAGGCTGTATTTGACGACCGCTTCGCTCCCGCCGTACGCCCGAAGAGCAGAAATTTGCTTGATTTCAAGACGCACCAATATGCCATGGCGTCACATTGTTCGGTATTTGCCGCAAATCAATGGTTTGCTCTGGGACCTACGGTAAGGGTTAGCTTTGGGGAAAAAGGAGCCTTTAACATAGGACCTGTAGCGCTTATTTCTCCCGATGAAAAAAGACTTAATAATTCCGTAAGCAAGCTTGCCGAGGCTTTAACCAAAAAGGCAATACCTGTAACCTTGTACCCCGACCGCAAAAGAAAGGTTAGAGCCACACTTCTGCCGCATTTCAACGACGATTTGCAATTTACGGATACACGCTTTGTTCTTAGTATCAGAGGGATAAATAATGAATATGAGGATAAGCTCTTAGCAAATGCCAAGAATGGACACAAGCGCGTTGAAAACGCATTGAAAAAGAACGGTGTCGCCGTGCTTTATACACGCGACGACAATAATCTTTGGAACAAACCCATTGATGTTATACTGATTAAAGCAAGAAATGAGTTTTTTCTTTCAGAATTTATTGATACTGTATACTCTGATTTGGCTTGCCGTGACTCATTAACTCTAAAGGATTGTATCCTCTGTGCAAAAACCGAAACACCCGATGACTATACCGTATCCATTCTCAACCGTGGAAATTTGGCTTCAAGCGTTGAAGCTGACAATTCTCTAAACATAATGCTCTTTCACACTGCTTTGTTTTACGGAAACAGCGGCAAGGTTACGGGAAGGGCCGAGCTTGTGCCGGAAAGAAAAACACACGTGTTTGAATTTGCGCTCTATCCACACGCCAAAAGCTTCCGTGAGGGCGAAGAATTCATAAAAGCGCTTGAATACAACGACCCTCTTTTGGGCTTGGCGGCAACTGGTAATTCAAAAAATTTCCTGCCTGAAGAAAAGAGCTTTGTTTCCTGCAGCAAGAGCTTTGTCCTTACCTCTTTTAAGGCTGGCGGGTATCCCTTAGCCTCTCTCAAGGGCAATATTCCCGACATCTCCCGGCGTGGTTTTTCTTTGAGAGGCTTTGAGCAAAACGGAGTTAATGCCCAAGTCACAGTGAAATTCGGCTTTGGTATTTCTAACGCTCATTCGGTTAACCTGCTTGAAGAAGGTCCCACCGACCTCAATTTTACAAAAACCGCATTCCGCAAAAAGGTCGGCGCACATTCTATTGAAACAGTCACATTAAAGCCCGCAAACATATCGGCACCCGACGCAAATGCAGTCTTGGGGGCCGATTGCGAAAGCATAAAGCCCTCATATATCAGAAGCTGGGAGCATTCCTCGGGCACGATGCCCTTTTCATATCTTCGTACGGTAGCTGTGATTGACAG
>CAZPPO010000123.1:0-5811 GCA_964588475.1 uncultured Eubacteriales bacterium | reverse complement strand
ATCTCCGATAACTCACCAGGAAAGAGCGAGCCGTCGGTTTTACCGGCGGTTTTATTTTTTAATGAATTAATAGCGGAGATTCGAACTTTATAGTCCATGTCACGCTTTTGCCGAAGGCAGAGCGTGACGGACATACAATAGGAATTCGCGACAGCGAAGCTGTCGAATCTCCGATAACTCACCAGGAAAGAGCGAGCCGTCGGTTTTACCGGCGGTTTTATGTTTAATGAATTAATGCGGGAATAAGATTAGAGATTATGGATTAATAATATAGTGATTATGGACGAAATAGTCAAAAATCGGTTGTATTTTTTAACAATGTATGGTACTATACTTGAGATAAAAACAACGGAGTGAGTTTATGGCTGACGAAATGCTTCAAAGGGTTTTAGATTCGGAAAAAGAAGCTAAATTAATATTAAACGAGGCTTATAAAAAGGCGGATGAAATTATGAGAAACGCCGAAGAACAAGCGGACAAGCTTCGTATTGAAATGCTTGAGGGTGCAACAGTCAAGCATGACCAGATAGAAAAGCAGATACTTGAAAGAGCGCAATTTGCACTTATAGCTGCCGAGAAACGAGCCGAATCAGAAGCAGATAAGATAAAAAGCGAGGCTGCTCGAATACGTTCCCAAATTGTTATGAGGCTTATGAAGGAAGTTTCAGAGGGCTAAATTTTTCAACTGGAGATAATCTTTAATGGCAAAGCTTAAAATGTCAAAAATCGAGATATTGTCCTCAATATCGGACGGTCAGAGTATAGTTAATATTATTCAGCGCGCCGGTGTTGTTGAGCTTATGAAGACAGAAACACAGGGACTGTCTTATTTAGATACATCCGTCACTGTTTCTCAGTTTGATAAATATATAACCGTAGTACAAGACGCTAACAAGGCTTTAGCGAAATATTCAAACACAAAACAACCTGTTACCGCAATGCTCAACGGAAGAACGGAGCTTACGGTAGCAGAATTTTTGAAACGAACCTCCAGGGCGGACCTTGCCTTGAATGTCTGCTTTGATATAAATAAAAAAATAAAAAAAATTGAGGACAATACGGCGGAAGCAGTTAGATGCCGTACTTCTTATGATCAATTAAAACCCTGGCTGCAATGCGATATACCGACAAGCTGTACCAGAATAGGGAAACAGTTTGTTTTTGTCGGAGCCTTTCCTAAAGAATATGATAGGGAAGGTATTCTTATTGAATTGGCAAAAACAGCTCCAAATGCAAATGCTGTTGAAGTTGAAATTGTGAGCTTTGACAAATCAATAACCAGAGCCGTTATAATTAGCCATAGCTCTTGTGCACCAGAGGTGGAAATTGCCCTTAGGAGCCTTGGCTTTACAAGACCTTCGGACCCAACAAAGCATCCGCCCGGGGTTAGAGCAAAGAAACTGCTTGACACGATTGAAAAGCTCGAACAGGAAAATGCGGAATATACACAGGATATAAAAGCCTTGGCACAAAAGCGCGAAGAGGTCAAATTTCTTCTGGATTATCTTAACATCAGAAAAGAAAAGTATAAGGCGATTGAAAAGCTCGGAATGACTTCTAATGTGATAGTAATTACGGGTTATGCCTCGAATGAGGATGCGCTTAGACTTAAAAAGAATATCGAGAGAGATTTTTCTGTTGAATTTTCCGTATTTGAACCTGATGAGAATGAAGATGTTCCCGTTAAGTTAGAAAATAACGGATTTTTCAGCCCCGCTGAAAATCTTGTAGGGATGTATTCCGCGCCCTCCGGGAAAGATGTGGACCCAACCGCTTTTACAGCGTTTTTCTATTATTTCTTTTTCGGGGCAATGCTCTCTGACGCGGGCTATGGTCTTGTAATGGTAATTGCCATATCGATAATTCTTAAAAAATTCAAGATTGAACAAAGGCTCAGGCAATCTCTTAAGATGTTTTTCTGGTGCGGTGTTTCAACCGTGATTTGGGGCGCATTATACGGCAGCTGGTTTGGGGATATCATTAATGTTATAAGGGAAAGCTTCTTCTCTCTTCCCCCGATGCGGCTTTATTTGTGGGTTGATCCGCTTAACGACCTTTTGGGAGTAATGGTCTGGTGCTTCGGCTTCGGGCTCGTTCATTTGTTTGCGGGGTATGCCATTAAGGGCTATATGCTCCTCAAGAGCAAAGATATATTCGGGGCGTTTGCCCAAACAATCCCCGTATATACACTTGTTTTGGGAGCAGCCCCCGTTTTTTGCGGCTTGTTCATTGAGGTTCCGGAGATTTTTAAGAAAGTAGCCCCCTATGCTATTGCTGTCGGAGCGATTCTTGTCATTGCAACCGCGGGAAGAGAAAGCAAGACTATTGTCGGTAAAATCGGTGGAGGTTTTTATGCTCTTTATAATGTTTTGGCAGGATTTTTGGGAGATGTGCTTTCATATTCAAGACTGCTTGCATTAGGTCTTTCTACGGGAGTTATCGCAAGCGTTATAAATATGATGGGCGTAATGGTCAATAATGCTGTAGCAAGAGTAATTTTGCTTTCTGTTGTTTTTGTTTTAGGTCATGGCGCCAATCTTGCAATTAACCTTATTGGCGCTTACGTGCATGCTCTTAGGCTCCAGTTTGTAGAGTTCTTTCCAAAGTTTTATGAGGGTGGAGGCAGATTCTTAAAGCCCTTAGAAATAAAAACGCAGTTTTTCAAGTTTAAGGAGGAAGTATTAAATGGTTGATTTGTTAATGGAGTGGGGCGGGATTATAATAGTTTTTTTTGCGGCTGCTATTGCTGTTGTTTTTCCCGGATTCGGTTCAGCAAGGGGAGTTGGACTTGTGGGTCAAGCTGCCGCAGGTTTGATTTCCGAGGATCCTTCGAAGTTTAGTAAGGTCCTTATTCTTCAGGCTCTCCCGGGGACTCAGGGCTTGTATGGATTTTTAACTACGATTTTGCTGCTCAATAAAACAGGAATTCTTTCAGGCGATATAGCTTCTATTGACCTTAGTATGGGATTTAAATATCTGTTTGCGGTGCTTCCTATTACAGTGGTCGGATATATTTCAGCTGTTATTCAAGCGAAAACCTCGGCTGCCGGTGTAGCAATTGTAACAAAACAGCCGGAGGACAGCACTAAGGCAATCATTTTTGCGGCTATGGTTGAAACATATGCTGTTATATCCCTGCTTTCCTCGTTGCTGATGATATTCAGCATAGAATAATAATAAGATAATAATCCGAAAATGGAGAAACAATATGTCCGGAATTGATAAAATCATCGAAAAAATAATTCTCGATGCAAAGGAGCAACACGAGAGAATTATTAATGACGCTGAAAAAAGGGCAAAAGAGCTTCTTGAAGACGTTAGGGATAAAACACAAAAGGAATGCGATGCGCTTATCTCTAAGCAAGAACAAAAAGCGGAAAATGCGGATAGAATTTCAGAAGCAAGCGGTGATTTAAGGTATCGCCAATTAGTGCTGGCTGCAAAAAAGGATGTTATTGATGATATCCTGAAGAGAACACAGGACGCCTTAAACGCTCTTGAGATTTCCGAATATTTTGATTTGCTGTCAGAAATGGTGTGTGCCTATGCCCACAGCGGCGAAGAGGGAGTTATAAGATTTAATAAAAGGGATTATCAAAGGCTTCCTCAAGGTTATATTAACAAGCTCAATAATCGTTTGGGCGGCTCTAATGAGCTGATACTTGACGACAAGCATGCCGCCATAAGCGGAGGGTTTTTGCTTATTTACGGAGAAATAGAGGAAAATTGCAGCTTTGAAGCGGTCATCACATCAAAGGCAAATAAGCTTTCAGATATTGCCGCGCAAATGCTTTTTAGTTCTTGAAGGGAATAAGAATGAACGAACTTGCGTATGCATTCGCCGTCGCGCGTATACGATTTAATGAAACGAAGCTGCTCAAGAATAAGGACTTTGAGCAGTTGATAAGCGCATCAGATATTAACGAGGCGCTCGGTAAGTTAGGTGAAACGGACTACCGGGCATCTCAATATGCGGACTTAATGGACGTATTAAATAAGGAAGCGATAAAAGCATGGGGCTTATTACTTGAAATTGCTCCCGACAGGTCTTTGCTTGAAGTTTTCTGTGTACTAAACTCGTTTCACAATTTAAAGTCTGCTTTAAAAGCTCGTGTTTCGGGTTCTGATAACGGTCCGTACTATCTTCTGCCTTCCTGTGTTGAAATATCGCTGATTGAAAAGGCCGTCGGGAAAAATGATTTTTCATGTCTTCCCGATTATATGCGTCAAAGCGCACAAATCGCTTATCGTATTATGACAGAAAATGCAGACGGTCAGCTCGGTGAAGCTCATATTGATAAAGCGGCTTTAGCGGTATTTAACGAATTTGCCCGAAAGACGCAATGCTTCGAGGTTATCAAAGCAGCGGACTTTAAGTGTGCGGCAGCTGATATAAAAATAGCTTACAGAGGTTGTCTGACGGGTAAGGGCAAAGAGTTTTATGATGCCTCTCTTTATCCTTGCGAACGGCTTGACATTGCTCTTTTGGCAAGCGCGGCTATAGACGGTAAAGAGGAGCTTATTGAATATTTAAGTACAACAAGTTATAAGGCTGCGGCACAGCTACTTGAACGTGATTTTGTAGCTTTTGAAAAATGGTGTGATGACAGCGTTATGGAAATTGTAAGGACGGCAAAAGCAAAGCCTTTTGGGTTTGCTCCATTAGCGGCATATTGGATAGCCAAGGAAACAGAGATAAAAAATGTCCGTATGATAATGAGCGCAAAGCAAAACGCTTTTCCCGAGGATACAATTCTTGAAAGGATGAGGAAGCTATATGTTTAAGATTGCCGCAATAGGCGACAGGGACAGTATCACGGGCTTTGCATCCGTAGGACTGAGTATATTTTGTACGGACGAGCCTCTTGAGGCTAAAAAAATAATAAAAAATCTTGCTGATAATCAATATGCGGTTATATATATTACCGAAAGGCTGCTTCAAAAAATTCCGGAGGAATATGAAAAATACAAAGAAGTGCCGGTGCCTGCTATTATACCCATTCCGGGAATTACGGGGAATACAGGTTTTGGATTACAAAATGTCGGCAAGTTTGTAGAGAGGGCTGTCGGCTCCGATATTATTAATTGATTTTCCGGTGAAAGGAATTGTATTATGAGTAATGGTAAAATACTAAAGGTTTCCGGACCGCTTGTCGTGGCTGAAAATATGCGCGATGCAAATATGTTTGATGTTGTGCGTGTCAGCGAGCACCGTTTAATCGGGGAAATTATCGAAATGCACGGCGACAAGGCGTCTGTTCAGGTTTATGAGGAAACATCGGGCTTAGGTACGGGAGAACCTGTTGAGTCTACAGGCGCTCCGCTGAGCGTGGAGCTTGGGCCCGGGCTTTTAGGCTCAATTTTTGACGGGATTCAAAGACCTCTTGAAAAGATACGCGCGTTAACGGGAAACAATCTTGCCAGAGGCATTGAGGTTCCGGCTCTTGACAGGGAAAAGAAATGGCATTTTGTACCCTCGGTTTCGGCTAACAGCAAGGTTGAGGCGGGAGATGTCTTAGGAACGGTTCAGGAGACCTCGGTTGTACTTCACAAGGTGCTTCTTCCCCCCAATGTCAGCGGAACCGTTGAGGAGATTTCCGAGGGAGACTACACCATAACCGATACAATCGGAAGCATAATAAACGAAAGAGGAGAAAAAACCTCTCTGACGCTTATGCAAAAATGGCCTGTAAGAAAGGGAAGACCTTATAAGAAAAAGCTTGCACCGGATCTTCCGCTCATAACAGGGCAAAGAGTTATTGATGCGCTCTTTCCGATTGCCAAAGGAGGTGTAGCGGCCATTCCCGGTCC
>CAZPPO010000122.1:3294-5821 GCA_964588475.1 uncultured Eubacteriales bacterium | reverse complement strand
CAGTCAGGTATTCCTGAAGAGATATGCCATCATAAACACCTTCGCGCTGTGTTGCGCCGGCGGCATAAGCAGGAGACAATCCTATTGAAAAAAGAAGACAAAATGTCAGTGTGATTGCCAAAAAGGATTTCAGGGTCTTTTTCATTAGAGAACCTCTTTTCTGATAATATAAAATATAAGGCTATATAGTGTTAATTATTAACATTATAAGACAGCAAACGGGAAAAGTCAATCAGATAAAATCTGAATAATCTTTTATAAATTAAAATATTTACAAATATTTCATAAAAAAATACCAAAATAGTCTTGTAAAATAAAAATGAAATGATAGAATTATTTTAGCACTCGCGAAAGTAGAGTGCTAAAACAATAGGAGGCGCAGAAGATGGCAAAAAAACAGTTTAAGACAGAATCAAAAAGAATGCTCGATTTGATGATAAATTCCGTTTACACAAATAGGGATATATTTTTACGTGAGCTTATATCAAATGCGAGTGACGCTATCGATAAGCTTAGTTTTAGGTCCCTGACGGACGACAGTATAAGTATTAATAAAAATGACTTTAAAATTGAGCTTTCAATCGATAAAGAAGAAAGGACAATAAATATTTCGGATAACGGGATAGGTATGACGAAAGACGAGCTTGATGATAATCTGGGAATTATTGCAAAAAGCGGTTCCGGTGAATTTGCTAAGCTTAATGAAAATACCGAAGGTGAAATAAGCATTATCGGACAATTCGGAGTCGGGTTTTATTCCGCATTTATGGTTGCTAAAAGGGTTGAAGTCATAAGCCGAGCCGCCGGCTGCGACGAAGCGTATCGCTGGGTATCCGAGGGAGTTGACGGTTATACGATAACACCTTCAAAGCGTGAGCGTTTTGGTACCGATATTACATTGACTATCAAGGATAACGACGAAAAAAATAATTACGATGAATATTTAGAGGAATATAAAATATCATCCTTAGTCAAAAAGTATTCTGATTATATTCGTTATCCTATAACAATGGACAAGGTAAAATCGCGTTTAAAGGAAGGCTCTGAAGATGAGTATGAACAATACACCGAAAATGAAACGCTCAACAGTATGATTCCTCTTTGGAAACGCGCAAAAGGAGAAATCAAGAACGAGGAATATGAGAGCTTTTACAGTGAAAAATTTTTTGACTATGAAAAGCCTTTAAAAGTAATTCATCAAAAAGCAGAGGGAACAACGAGCTACCATGCGCTGATGTTCATACCGTCAAAAGCCGAATATAATTATTACTCCAAGAATTATGAAAAAGGTCTTGAGCTTTACTCTCGCGGCGTAAAAATAATGGACAAGTGTGCTGACCTTCTGCCGGACTGCTTCAACTTCGTTAAGGGCGTAGTCGATTCGGAGGATTTATCTCTAAATATATCCCGTGAGCTTTTGCAGCAGGACAGGCAGCTTAAAATAATCGCCAACGCGATTGAAAAAAGAATAAAAAAAGAGCTTTCCGATATGCTCGAAAATGATCGTGACAATTACGAGAAGTTTTGGAAAAGCTTTGGTTTGCAGATTAAGTATTCAATCTATAGCGTATTTGGAGCTAACAGGGAATTGCTCGAAGAGCTGCTAATGTTTATCAGAGCCTCCGACGGGAAGCTTTGTACTCTAAAGGAATATGTAAACGCGTGCTCAAAGGATCAAAAGTATATATACTATGCAGCAGGGGACAGTGCCCAGAGACTCAAGCTTCTGCCTCAAACAGAGCTTGTTCGGGATAAGGGTTATGATATTCTTTTCCTTATTGACGAGGTTGATGAATTTTTGGTGAACATACTTCAGCGGTATTCGGATAAGGAATTGCGTTCTATATCCTCGGGAGATCTTGGACTTGAGACGGAAAAGGAAAAGAGTGAAAAAGAGGAAAAGGAAAAGAGCTTCAAGCAGATGCTTGAATTTATGGGAGATTCCCTTGAGGGTAAGGTATCAAAGGTCGCGCTTTCCTCTCGGCTTAAGAGTCATCCCGTATGTCTGTCAAGCGAGGGTGCGCTTTCAATCGAGATGGAAAAGACTCTTGCTTCTATGCCGGGGGCAAAAAATGATTTAAAAGCCGAACGGGTACTTGAATTAAACGGCTCTCACAATATTTTTGAAAAACTCGCGGCTCTTTGGGAAGCGGGCGATAAGGACAGGCTTGCCACATATTCACAGCTTCTTTATAATCAGGCGCTATTGATTGAGGGGCTTTCAGTTGAGGATCCAATTAAATTCTCAAACGATATTTGTGAGCTTATGGTTTAATAAAAAACCTCCCCTGATGCCTAAAAGGTCATAAGGGGAGGCTTTATTCTCAGCTACTTACTCTTGTGAGCTTTCAATTTTTTTGAGATTTTTCTTAAATTCACGCTGAATCCAAACAAATGATAAAATCCAGGCAAAAAGAATCGCAAGGAAAAAGTCTATTCTTCCACCCGGAAAAAGTGCTACAAACGAAAAAAATGCATGCGCCCTGATTCTTAAAATCAGCAGCAGCCATTCAAATACGATAATTAA
>CAZPPO010000122.1:0-3284 GCA_964588475.1 uncultured Eubacteriales bacterium | reverse complement strand
TGCTATAGACCAGCAAAGACAGGCTATTTGCGGTCCCCAGTTCTTTGGAGGCTTCCACATCATGGGAACTGTTTTATCGGGGTCACCGTAGTTGATATCGGCAAGATATCGTCTGATATTTGTTTCCTTTGATTCGGGAGGCGTGTATCCTACAAAGGCATAATACGCAATAGCAACATAGAAAGCAAAGGTTAACAGATTAATTGATATCAAGCCGCCCCAGCCGATATTAAAATAGCTTATCAGGGGATTTCCTTCAAGATACAGATTAGGCGTAGCGATATATGTCAGTGTTAAGTCAAGAATACATACTGCTAAGTATGAAGCGCTAGCCAGCAGAAATTCCTTTTTCCTTTTTCTTTTCATGGTTTTCCTTTCAAATTTCATTTTTTCTTATTTTAACATTGTAAGCAGGAGCGGTCAATATATTTACTGCAATTCAAAATAATACTTGCATTTTGAAATTTCTTGTGATAATATGCTTTTGCTAAGATAGAGAGGTGAGCTTAATGAAGGAAGGAATTCATCCAAAATACCATAAAACTGTTGTTAGATGTGCTTGCGGCGAAACTTTTGAGACCGCTTCCACCAAAGAACAGCTTAAGGTTGATATTTGCTCAAAGTGTCATCCGTTCTTTACAGGCAAGCAAAAGTTTGTCGATACAGGCGGGCGCGTTGACAGGTTTAATAAGAAGTATAACCTAAGTGGTGAAAACTGATATTTTATGGCCCTAAGGCGGTGTAATTGCACCGCCTTTATTCATCGTAAGGGAGGCAAAGCTTATAGATACATATAAAACAATAAAAAAACTCGGAATTGCGGAGCACATCGTTAAAAAATCAAAGTTTATAGGCTATTGTGCACCCGTTAAGAGCGATGAAGAAGCTGTTAGCTTTATAAACAAAATAAGAAAAAAGCACCCGACGGCATCTCATAATGTATATGCATACTTTATTCGCGACGGTCAACTTAAACGCTATACGGACGACAAAGAGCCCCGTGGAACGGCAGGTATTCCCGTTCTTAATGTCATCCTAAAAGAAAATATTTCGAATTGTGTCATAGTTATAACACGTTATTTTGGAGGAACTCTTCTCGGAACAGGAGGACTTGTAAGGGCTTATTGTGTTTGTGCGAAGCTTGCCCTTGATAATGCCGGAATAGGTGAAGTAATTAACTGGGCTTTACTTGAAATCAAGTGTCCGTACGATTTTTACTCAAAGCTTTCAGCTATAATATTCGAAAATGGCGGGGAAGTCCTTGAATCGGACTTTAGAGCAGAGGTTTTTGTGAGAATTAAAATTCCTTCCGAATATGAAAAAAAAATCGAAGAAGCCTTAAAGGAGGCGAGCGGCGGAAAGCTTTCCTTTAATCTCACCGGGTATGCTAACGATTTTAAATAGCAAAAAAAGAGGGAAAATGTATTTTTTCGAGTATATATATGTAAGAGGTGAATGACGCGTGAATTCTTCTATACGTGAGGTTACCTTAAATAGAGAAAAGGATATGCTCTCGTCATACGCTATGCTTTGTATTAACACAAAGGGAAGACTGCGCCCGGAGGATGAATGCACTGTAAGAACTCCATATCAGCGCGACAGAGACAGGATACTGCACTGCTCGGCGTTCAGGCGACTGAAGGATAAAACTCAGGTGTTCTTAGCTCCCGAGGGCGACCACTACCGTACTCGTCTAACCCATACTCTTGAGGTCTTTCAGATAGCGCAAACGATTGCCCGCTCACTCAGATTAAATGAGGATTTGACTGCGGCTATATCATTTGGACACGACTTAGGTCACACTCCGTTTGGTCATGCGGGCGAAAGGGCGTTAAACAAGGAAAGAGAGGAATATGGCGGCTTTACGCACTATGAGCAGAGCCTGAGAGTTGCAAATATCATAGAAAATGACGGAAAAGGGCTTAATCTGACATATGAGACGCGAAACGGCATAGTATGTCATACATGTGGCGAACAGCCTGAGACCTTAGAAGGAAAAATTGTAAGACTTTCCGACAAAATCGCCTACATAAATCATGATATTGACGATGCCATAAGGGGCTCGATTATTTGCGAGAATGATATTCCGGGAGATATTTTAAGTGTTTTGGGCAGGAGAAAATCGGAAAGGATTAATACTCTCGTTATATCGGTTATCGAAAATACGCTTGATTTTCCTAAAATGGCAGATGATGTTCAAGATGCTTTTGACAGATTGCATGAATTTATGTTCGGCAACGTCTACACCAATCCTAAGTGTAAGGGGGAGGAATCAAAGGCAATTGAGCTTGTAGCGCAGCTTTACCGTTTTTTTTGCGAGAATGTCGAGCTATTACCTTCGGAATATGTAGAGACGGCAAAAAAAGAAGGAGCCGCCAGAGCGTCTTGCGATTATGTAGCGGGAATGACAGATAGGTTCGCTCTTTATACATTTGAAAAGTATTTTATTCCTAAAACGTGGAGCTACTGATTAAATAATATATTCATTCGGAGGTGAGAATTTGCGTTATGCTTTTGATGATACTTTTCTTTACGAATTAAGGCAAAGAAACGAAATCGAATCGGTAATCGGAGAATATGTATCCCTCAAAAGACATGGGCGGATTTTTACCGGTCTTTGTCCGTTTCACAACGAGAAAACCCCGTCGTTTACCGTTTATCCCGACACTCAATCTTTCTATTGCTTCGGCTGTGGAGCGGGAGGCGAGGTTGTAACCTTTACCAGAAAGTTTTTCAACCTTGATTTTATTGAGGCGGTAAAGCTCCTTGCGGAAAGGTCTGGAATGAGTCTGCCTGCCTTGTCCTCACAGGACGGATATTCCAAACTGCGCCGCTCGATTTTTGACGCCAACCGCGAGGCTGCAAAGCTTTATAACGAATTGCTGTACAAGAGTGAGGGAAAAGCTCAGTTAAAGTATCTGAGAAGTCGGGGAATAAGTGATAAGATGATAACGGTATTCGGGCTCGGTGCCGCTCCCGATAAATGGCGTACGCTTTATGACTATTTAAGCTTAAAGGGGTTTTCTGACGAAATTCTTATAGCGGCAAACCTAATAAGAAAAAGCGAAAGACACAACAAAACAATTTATTATGATAATTTTAAAAATAAGATAATTTTACCCATAATTGATGTCAGAGGAAATGTAATAGCCTTCGGCTCACGGGTTATTGATAATTCTAATCCCAAATATGTTAATACCTCAGATACTCCCGTTTACAAAAAGAGTAATGAGCTGTACGCCTTGAATATTGCAAAGAACGGCAACGATTCTCTTATTCTTTGC
>CAZPPO010000121.1:0-5939 GCA_964588475.1 uncultured Eubacteriales bacterium | reverse complement strand
CGAATCGCTATTCCGCTATTATTCATAAATGTTTGCGGCTTCATTACGATTACCCTTTTTTCGCCTATCTTAGCGTCGCCCACCAAAGACTTGAATTTTATTTTTTTTATCTTAAAATCATATTTTTGTGAGAGCGCTTCGATAAATAAAAACCCCGCGTTATGACGCGTCAGCTCATACTTTGCACCCGGATTTCCCAGGCCTGCCACGAGAAATTCGGGTGAAAAAGCTGATATTGAATTCTTTTTAAATCTGCCAAACATAAAAATTCCTTTTAATTATTTATACGGATCCTTTTCCTTTACCCAATTTTCCTTAACTACCTGCTGTGAACGAGCTATGGCAAGGGAATATCCCGGAATATCACGCGTTATTGTGGAACCCGCAGCAATATATGCTTTTTCTCCTACGGTTACAGGGGCGACAAGGTTTGTGTTGCATCCAATGAACGCGCCGTCCTTGACAACGGTACGATACTTATACTTTCCGGTGTAATTAACGGTTACGCAGCCGCAGCCGAAATTCACCTTTTTGCCTATATCGGAATCCCCGACATAAATCAGATGAGGCAACTTTGTGCCGTCGTCCACAATAGAGTTTTTAACCTCAACGAAGTTGCCTATTTTTATATTATTGCGTATGTCGCAGTCGGGTCTTATATGAGCGAAGGGCCCGACGGTAACATTATTGCCTATTCTCGAGTCCCTGACGACTGTGTTTGAAAGGGATGTGCCGTTTTCAACGGTACAGTTTTCAAGTATGGCATTAGGGCCTATTGTGCAAAACTCGCCTATCGTAACGCTGCCCCTTATGATTGTGTTGGGCAAAATAGTTGTATCACAACCGATTTTTGAGCCCGCGGCTATTATAATACCGTCGGTACAGGGGATATCCACGCCCTGAAGCATTTGCCTTTCAAGCTCTTTTTTACGTGCGATTTCATTGAGTCTGTTAAGCTGAATACGGGTATTCGCGCCAAGGGCTATTTCCTCTCCCTTTGCAATGTGAGCGCCTGCTTTTTTCCCTTTATTTATTAGAATTTCAATCGTATCCGTGAGATAATATTCGCCCTTTACATTATTATTTTTTAATTCGGAAAGGCAGTCAATAAGAGCCGCGGCGCTAAACCAATAGGCTCCCGAGTTTATTTCATTTATTTCTTTCTCGTTGGCAGTTGCGTCCTTTTCCTCAACGATTTTTTCAACGCATTTGTTGACGTCCCTGACTATTCTGCCGTAACCGAAGGGGTTGGAAAGCTCGGCGGAGATAACCGTTACACTGTTTTGCTGTGACAGATGAGTTTTCAGCGAATCGTTGATTGTCTCACTGTCTATAAAAGGCACGTCGCCGCTGACAATAAGCACATGAGACTCTTTGTGGCGCTGTAAAAAATCAAGAGCGCATTTTACGGCATGACCTGTTCCCAAGCGCTCATTTTGAATTACTACTTCACATTCGTCCTTAACATATTCAAGTATCTTATCGGCTTTATATCCCGCGACTATACATATATCCGATATTAAGCTTTTTTTTACGGCATCTGAAACCCATGTGAGCATGGGCTTAAACAAGACCTGCAGAAGAGCTTTGGGAAGATTGGAATTCATTCTTACGCCCTCTCCCGCCGCAAGAATTATTGCACAGGTTTTTGACATATAATCACCTTCATATCTTGAATGAAAAAAGTATAGCATAAAAATATTGAATGTTCAATCAAATCTTAGAGAGAAATACATTGATTTATTTATTCTCATCATATATAATCAAATGTGAATAAAACGTAACTGCTTACGGAGATTAATATGAAACAACGACTTAAAATTATACTTTATTTTCTTATTTCACTGATAGTAATTACTATCGGAATCTTTGATTTTTCTCTGGTTACAAATTATTTTGCAAGCCGTTTTGAGGGCAAAACAGCTCAAAGCGGAGTTGTTGACCTTTCAGGCAAGGATATCGATGAGGGAGACTACGTATATCTTTCGGGTGAATGGGAGTTTTTTTGGCATAAGTTTATAGTTACCGATGGTGTTTCAGAAGAACTACCCGATTTTGATATAAAAGTACCATCTCACTGGAGTGATTATTCCGTAAATACAACCCGGCTCAATAAAGGCGGATACGCAAGCTATAGGCTGAGCTTGAAAAACATCAATGCCGAAAAGCCTTTTATTGTTTATATTCCTAATATCCCGGTCGCATACAGAGTATTTCTTGAAGGGCAGTTGATATTTCAAAGCGGAGAGATTTCCAAGACCTACGAGGAGACAAAGGCGGTGCCGAGCTCTGCTGCTTATCCGATTACCCTGAACACAAACGAATTGCCCGGAAACCGGGCGGAGCTTGTTGTTGAGGTGTCTTGCCAGTTTTCAGGGGGACTAACGCTGAATCCGGTGCTTGTCAATTACGAAACCTACTCTCTTAACGCTATGTTTATGCTTGCCTTAAGGTATGTGTTTGTAGGAATTATTTTGCTTGTAGGTGTTTTTGCTTTTCTAATGTCTAAGAAAATAAAAGGAGACAACAGTTATTCTGCCTGGCTGTCTTTGCTATGCCTTTTCCTCATTATAAGAATAATAATATCTAACGAGGGTTTTATGGCGTCAAGAATTTTATTTTCCGTCTTTACGGTTGAGTTGATGTATTTTTTAATTTATGTTTCAACCTTTATTAATAAGCTTTTACTGTTTATTTATACAAGTAAGTCACTTTCCTTAAGGCTTCCGCAAAGCTTAATTTTAATCTTCGGTGTCTTTTTTCTTGTATATGCGGCAGTTCCCGTTTTATTTACAAGCAGTATTTTTGAGCCTATCTCATTTGTTCTGCTGCAAATGTCTACCTTTATTTTTGATTTGTACATTCTTTATCATCTATGCGAAGCTATAGCGGATAAGGAGCGTAACGCACTGTTATATACTATCGGATATATTACTATTTTGATTGGAACTTATGTTGATGTCTTGTACATTAACGGTTTCATCAAAGCAAGAGTATCCTGGTTTATGCCCTTTATGTTTGCTTTCTTTGTTGTTATTGCGATATATATTAATATTCTGATGATAGTTGACAGCTACAATAAATCATCTAAAGCCGCCGCTTTGTCAAAGGAATTGTCTGAAATAAATATGTCTCTTATGCTCAGCCAAATTAAGCCGCATTTTCTCTACAACGCCCTTAACACTATAAAATATCTAACTAAAAAAGACCCTAAAGCAGCAGAAACCGCAATAGTAGATTTTTCTCAATTTCTGCGGGCAAATATGGATTCGCTGTCTCAAAAAGAGCCGGTCGCATTTGAGGTTGAGCTGAACCACATTAAGAATTATGTAAGCATTGAGATGCTCAGGTTTGAGGACAGATTAAATATTGTATACGATATTCGTTGTAATTCATTCAAGCTTCCTGCGCTAACAATTCAACCTCTCGTTGAAAACGCGATTAAGCACGGAGTAAATCAGAAGGCAAGCGGTGGTACCGTAACAATATCTTCATTTGAGGATGAAAAGAATTATTATGTGTGTGTTGAGGATGACGGAGTAGGCTATGACATGGAGAGCTTACCCGAAAACGACCGTTCCCACATCGGGCTTGCCAATATTACCTCACGACTTAAAACTATGATAAATGCCGATATTAGTATAAAAAGCCGTTTGGGTTACGGAACGACAGTTTTGATTACTATACCGAAAAATGAAAATAGTGTTTTAGGAGGATGAGCAATATGAGAATTATGGCAGTTGACGATGAAAAGCTCGCGTTAAGTGAGTTCAGGGATACTTGCAGTAATATTGAAGAAATAGAATCCATTGAAACCTTTTCCAATCCGATGGACGCTATAGGATATGTCGCAACCGAAAAGGTTGACGTGGCGTTTCTTGATATTGAAATGCCTATGGTCAGGGGGATAGAGCTTGCGGAAAGGTTAAAAAAGATAGATCCCAATATTAAAATTATTTTTGTAACGGGATACTCACAGTATGCTTTTGACGCATTCGGAGTAAATGCCGTTGATTACGTTCTTAAGCCTTATACAACAGATATTATAAGACGCGCGCTTGAAAAAGCATCTAATATTAAGGACACGGTAAAAAATCAGCGAATCACGGTAACGACCTTCAATTATTTTGATGTGTTTGTGGGAGGTAAACCGGTAGTGTTTTCGAGTGCAAAATCAAAGGAGCTTCTCGCCTTGTTAGTTGACCGAAAGGGCGCACTCGTAAGCACAGAGCAGGCAATAGCGGTTTTATGGAATGACAGGGATTACGACGAAAGGGTCCAGTCTCTTTTCAGAAAAGTTTTGAAATCCCTGCGAAGCACACTTGAGGATGCGGGTGCCAGTGATATATTTATTGATAACCGTAACCAGAGGGCTGTTGATACATCGAAGTTTTCGTGCGACTATTACGATTTATTAAATAACAAAACAGATGCCGAAAACGAGTATTTCGGCAAGTATATGTCACAGTATGAGTGGGCAAAGGAAACAGAAAAAATGCTAAACGAGCTTGTAAATAACAGAAAATGAGTAAAAGAAACGACCAAACAAAGCCTGAGCGGGGCTCTTCAAAATATCCCGACCACATTATGCTAAGCATTTCAAAGGATCCGAGAACTACCGCTACCGTTACATGGAGAACAGATTTGTCCGTGCCTGACGGATATATTGAATTCAGAAGTGAAAAAAACAGTAAGCTTCAAAGGGTTGAAGCAATAAATAAGCATATTAAATCGGACATTGACGAAAGCTTTGTCCACTTTGCCGTACCCGAAAGGCTTACACCGGGTACAAAGTATTTATATTCAGTAGGAAATGCTGAGTATAGGAGCGGTGAGTTTTCCTTTAACACGGAACCCGAAAAGCTTAACAAATTCAAGTTTTTGATAATTACGGACTGGCAAAACGCGAAGCCTTGGAGCACACCTAATTACGAGCCTGTCAGAAATCTGCTTTTAAAGGCGTTAAAGGAGCATCCGGATTGCAGTTTTATTCTTTCTGCCGGGGACAACAGCGATGATGGTCAGAATGAAGCGCAGTGGAACGGCGTTTTTTACGGTCTAAGCGGTATAGCGGAAAGTATACCCCTGATAATGTGTACTGGCAATCATGACAACAGAGGATTTTTAAAGTACTCACCTAATCCTGTCGGGAAATTTTATATAAATCACGCTGATTTGTTCGATCAGAAATTTGAATATTCCTATCCGAAAAACGGACCCTCGGGGTATGAAACCGAGAACTTTTCATTCGATTACGGCAATGCCCATTTTGCCGTGTTGGGCATAAACGCCCAGGAAATAACGGGGCAATGGCTTTATAATGATTTACAAAGAAGTGACAAGCAGTGGAAAATCGGAGCATATCATTTTCCTATTTTTCCTGTTATGCCGGAGGGTGTAAATGATGACTCTTATCCTCATCTTAAACACGCTATAGAGGAGGGAAGACTCGATATACTTTTTTCCGGGCACGAGCATTCCTTTGCCCGCACCTTCCCGATTAAAAACGAGCAGCTTTACGATAAACCGTCACAGGGGACAGTACATTACATAGCGGGGAATGCGGGCAGTAATATATACTGCTCAAACTGTCAAAAAATTTGGCACTGTGCTTTTTATCCACAGGAGGAGCCTATAGGGCTATATGCCGTAGCGGAAATAGACAATTCGGTTATGAAAATTACCGCGTATATGACCGATGGCAGAATAGCAGACGAATTCATTATTGACAAGAGCGCCGATATTATAAAGCCGTACGCCTTAGCGCCAATATATAAGAACACAAAAATGACCTACAAGGGCAGAATGCTTGAGCTTGAGGCAAGGGATATGTATTGTCAAAGAAAAGACGGGATATGGTTTGCCGCCTTTCCTGTTTTAGCTCAAGGCATAGGCGGGCGTGTTATAAAAACAGAAACTGCTGCCGATGTCACACTTTA
>CAZPPO010000120.1:1167-5972 GCA_964588475.1 uncultured Eubacteriales bacterium | reverse complement strand
CTGAATATACAATTTCGCCGTCAAGGGAATATGCAAAACCGGAGTTTGCCTTAACCTCTACTCTCTTCGCCTGACGGTAAATTATAACATCCTTGCTGTCTTCCTTATCTAAATGTTCACCTTTTGTATAAGGCTTGAGAAGCTTAAAGAAGCGAATTCTTGATATCGGCTTTACAAGACAAACCTCCATAAGACCGTCATCGATTTTTGCCTTGGGAGCACACTTAAACGAACCGCCGACATATTGACCGTTTGCCAGCGTGCAAAGCAGCACCTTTCCGTCCGGATTCAGATTTTCCCCGTCGGCAATAACGGTACATTCGGTTTTCATGCTGTTTATAAGCGCTAATATTACGCCCTTTGTATATGCGTTCTTATTGCCGTGACCTGTTCTTTCCCTTTCCTTGTTAATGGTAACTGCTACGGTAGTATCAAATCCGAAATTTATTACATTGTTGCTGTATCGGTCCCCGACCCTTAGTAAATCAAGCTTCATTACAGGCGCCTCAAGCAGTTTTGCAATATTTGTAAACCTTTCCGTTCCCCCGAAAACCTTCACAAAATCATTACCGCTTCCGCAAGGATAGCAGCTTACGCTAACGTTTTTATAACCGACAGCACCGTTAAAAACCTCATTGATTGTACCATCTCCTCCGCATGCGATAAAACGCAATTGTTCACCATTGCGATTTTCACACTGCTTCCTTACAAACGCTGTTGCGTCCCCCGCCGCCTTAGTTACATACACTTCACAATCCTCTTTTTGAGGCAAGTCAGCTATAGCAGAACGAATTTTCACTTCAATATTTCCTTTTCCCGCAAAAGGATTGACAATAAATATGTATTTCATAAAATCCCCTCATATAATAAAAATCATGCAGTCAAAATTAAAATACCCTGGGTTATCAGCAGTTCACCGGTGATATATGTGAGCATAATCGTAAAGTGCCGCTTAAAAATAACAATCTTCTCACAATAACGAACAATAAACAATGTGCAGTCAGATATAAAGAAAAGAACCGCGCCTAAATAGGCAACCGCCGAACCGATTGAAGGATTTGTAATAAGCTGCATCAGCGAAAAAATGTTCATTATACTGTTTACAATCAGATAAATAAACAACGCAACAAACATTGCTTTCGAAGCATTGGGCTTTACTTTATACATTACAATACCCGAAACGAAGAAGTAAAGCAGCGCCACAGGTATAAGAGTAATCCACTTAAGTGAGGAAAAGTTGATTTGGTTAAGGTAAACCCCCGTAAACAGGAAATGTGAGAGCATAAAGCTTATACCCCCGGTTACAAACCATTTGTTTCCCCTTGGAATAAGCAGAACATCGCCCAGCCAGCTTGTTATCAATGCGCCTAAGAGCAAAAAAGATACCGAATCAGCCGCCGTGACATAGTACAAAGTCAGAAGAGGTATAATAAAGCCCTTTGTCTTTTTGCGCCTCTTGCCGTTATCGCGATAGCTGTCGATTAGATGTATGACGCTCACTATAGCAAATAACGCCAGATAGAGATATTTCATAAATTACCTAACTTTCACATTTTATTCCATTATATTATAACATACCGGGTCATATAAATGCAATGCTTGGCGAAACGAGTCGCATGATATGACTTCTAAAATTTAATATGTTTTTATAGTTAAATATATTACATTATCGAAGCGACTTAGTTTTTTATTAGCCCGTAGGGCGACTCTCATTGAAAAAAGCACCTAACGCATAGCGTTACGTGCTTTTTTAGAGGGGTTCAAGTTGCTCTCGGTTTTCTTACATAAAAATAAAGAACCTACAAAAAAGTGTAGGTTTTTATTTGCGAAAGAGTAACCAAACGGAGCAGAATTGAGGTAAGAGTAAGTAAAAGTACACCTAAAGCAATAGTTTTGCTACTTGAAAAGGGTGTATTATACTCTTCTCAAAAAGTCATCTGCTTCTTTTCTGCTCTTGAAAATTATAATGTGTTTTTCTGCTCTGTATTTTTCAATTAACGCATATAGTTTTGGCAAAGAATTATATGCAAATTCTTTAATAAAACCTTCAAATTCGGGATCCAATTCTTTTTCTATCCATGGTAGATCATAACGACCTTTTCCCAGTCGTTCTGTTGCTCCATGCAAGCAAACCTCTGTCGGCAAATCAAAGAGAATGCATGTATCGCATTCTTTAAGCCGCATTTCAACCGTTCTGTTATAATTGCCATCAATGATCCACTTGTCTGTTGCAAAAATCTCTTGTATTCTTTGATCAAATTCTTCTCTTGAAATATGTGTTTTATCAGGCTTATGCCAGATAGCATCAAGGTAATATAACGGCAAACCTGTTCTCTTACTTAGTTTTTCGGCAAAAGTTGTTTTACCGCTTCCGGGACATCCGATCACGATCACGCGCTTCATTGCGAATTCTCCTTTGCGGTGTTGATGGAGGAGATGAGTATTCTGCGAATCGATCCGCAATCGTGCAATACAGTTTTTGCGACATCATCAGAGATAATGCTCGCTTTTTGTGCGATTTCAATCCAGTATTCTGTTTCGTAGCATTCTTTCAAAGCAATCTGCAATTTAGCGATAAAATCGGGACCGCTGTGCGCATATTTCGCCTCGCGGATATTTGCCCCAATACTTGTTCCGCTTCGTTCAAGTTGATTCGACAAAGAATAATGTCCTTTTATATTTTCTGTAAGTTTTAAGATTTGAATTGCAAATTCTGTTGAAATATCAGCAAGTTTATTTTCAGCCATACTATCACCTCATTTACTCCGATTGTACCACACATTTGCAAACTTTTCAATGAAATCGCGCAAGCGCGATGAAATCCTCACTCCGCTCGGATGAAATCTGCTTCGCAGATGAAATTAAATCCGTCCTTATCTCCCGACGAAGTCGGATTTCATCACGAAGTGATTTCATCCACCGCAGGTGGATTTATTCCGTCCGCAAGGACGGATTTAGTTGAAAAGAAGCACCTTTTGTCTGGTAGACAAAAGGTGCTTCTTTTCTGGTGCGAGAGACGGGACTTGAACCCGTACGGGATTACCACACGCCCCTCAAACGTGCGCGTCTGCCGATTCCGCCACTCTCGCGCGCTTAGTTATTATAGCATCGGCTATTTGAAGTGTCAATATTATTTTAGATTTTTGTAAAGTAATTTCTTCATCGAGTCAGCTTTTTTATCCATGAAGACCTGTTTACCTTATATGCCGCGACGGCGCATTTTGTTAACTGGTCTGATTTAAGCAGAAAAAATGTTATGGGTATGCTCCAGTTAAAAACGAAGGCGGACAGGTAAGAAAGCGGCAAGACAATACCCCACATAAAGATTAAATCGTTAAAAAGAACAAATTTAGTACTGCCTGCGCCGGAGACTATGCCCGTAAGGCACGGCATCTGATATGAGGTGCCAAGAATAGTTATTGACAGTATTAAAATAAAGGTTTTCGCAAGAATAGCCGTTTCATCCTTGACATCATACATTGCGACAATCGGATTTTTAAGTGTCAAAAGGATAAAGGAGCTTATTACCCCTATAACAAAAAACAGCAGCTGAAATGTTTTTGCGTACAGCTTCGCGTCATTATGGCGATTGTCGCCCACGGCCTTGCCTATGATAACACTCGTAGCCGCTGCCGAACCATAGGTAGCCACGCTAATAACCTGAAAAATCGTTGTGGCAATCGAAGAGGCGGCAATTGCAGACTGACCGAGCCTCCCGATGATAGCGGTCTGCAAAAACATAGCTACTCCCCAAGATGTTGAGGATAGCTCGAGCGGAAAGCCTGCTTTTATGTAATCCCTAAAATATCTATACTTAAATATAAAACACTCGCGTAGCTTCATGTTAAGCTTTTTATCCTTGAAAAGCAGATAACACACGGCGATAATAAACTCCACAATTCTTGCAATAAGGGTTGCAACAGCCGCTCCCTCAATTCCCATCTCGGGAAATCCGAGTTTGCCGAATATAAGGCAATAGTTTAAGCCAATATTCACAAACAGCGCATAAAACGACATATAAAAGCCTATTTTCACGGTTTCCACACTTCTGAGCAATCCGACAATCAAATTCGAAATCACAAAGAAAATATATGAAAGACACACTATATTGAAATACAATGACCCTTCGGTAATAATATCAATGTCATTAGTCAATAAAGAAAGTGTCTTTTGAGGTAACAATACACCTAATGCCGTAAAGGCTGTTCCAACCGCAAGCCCTATAATGAAAACCACGGAGAAAATACGCACAATGGGGCCTGTTTCTCTTTTCCCCCAATACTGGGCTGATATCACGACAAGCCCGTTCGCAAGACCTATTGCCATCATCTGCAAAAGGAACTGTATCTGGTTTACAAGCGTAACGCCGCTTAACGATAGCTCGCTGTACCTTCCTATCATAACATTATCGGCGAAATTAACCCCGAAGGTAATAACATTTTGAAGGGCGATTACAGCGGTCATAGAGAAAAATGACTTATAAAACGCCCTGTCCTTAACAATTATTTTATCAATTAAACTCATTGAACAAATTCCATATCTTCTATTAGATTACTAAGCTTTTTGCGTGACTGTCTGTATACCTGCTCGCCTATTGAGCTTAGCTCTTCACTGTTTTCGTCACCGCACAGCATTGCAAAGGATTTGCCGATTTTCTGCGCGATATCACCCTTGCTCTTTAAGTCAATGCGGTAAAAGCTGAAAGCGGTTCCTGCTGACACCCTTTCGTAAAACTCCGGGTGTCTTTTTATCAGCCTTTCATAAAAAGCATTAACCGCCGTTTCCCATAAAAACCGATTCTGCAG
>CAZPPO010000120.1:0-1157 GCA_964588475.1 uncultured Eubacteriales bacterium | reverse complement strand
GGTGCTTAAAGCCGAAAACGCCTTGAGCTCCTTAATATGATAAAGCAGCCGCTCATTTGAGTCTTTACCGGAAAGAGAGAGTCGCTCGTCACCGTCAGGCTCAATAAAGAGCTGTACAAGCTCCCTGCCAAGCTGCTTTGCGCGTTCTAAATTGCCGCTCTCCCTTTGACGATTCATTTCTTCTATAAACAATAAATCGTCGTCGGGCCGCTCGTCCTGCTCCCCCTTAAAAATCTTTACATCCTCGTCACTTTCGTTAAGCATATGGTCCTCCCTGTTATGAGTCGATTGGTTTCTTTTCATCTTCCTTAACGCTGTTAACGGCAACCTGAGCCTTTTTCTGAAGCTTTTTCATCTTTGTTTTGTACCCGACAAGCTCTTGTACACATTCCTTTGGAATTTCCTGTTCTCCAAGCGTTATTATGTGTTTATTGTAAAATCCCTTAAAATTTGAGCCGCCCGTTACAAGCAATTTATTCTTTTTTGCATATTTAATTAGCTTATCCCTGTAATCATCCGAAATTTCGGGAAGATAAGCTTCAACACCATCAAGTCCCAAAGTAACAAGCTCATCAAGAAGCTGCTCGTTTTTATAACGATTCGGGTGCGCTAATACAGCTATCCCTCCCGCTTCCTGAATATACGCCATAACCGTTCTGACATCTTCATACTTGGGGTTCATCAGAACGTTCATTTTACTCTCCTGTGAAAACAGACGCGTATAAAGCTCACCATAAATCCTGTCCGTAAAGCCGCATTCCATAAGAGCGTGTGCTGCTTATAAATATTCGTTGAACCCGACATGCATTTAATAACTAAGTCTGTTGATATGGGAAAGAGCTTAGCTGCCTTCAACATCATTATGTGGGCAGCCCTCTTGCGCTTTAGTGAATTGCGGCGGCACAAACCCTCGAGCCTGTCCGGAAAATCACTTTTATAAGCGAGCAGGTGAACCTCCTGACCCGTTAAATTGTCTGTTGCGGAAAGCTCTACTGCAGGTATTACGTTAACGCCTATCCTGTCACCGACAATCTTTCCTCTGACGCAACCCGCCAAACAGTCGTGATCGGTAATGGCCAACGTCTCAACCCCTCTTTTTTTAGCCAATGTGATTAAGTCCTCTATTCCCAAAGAACCGTCGGACAATCTCGTATGGC
>CAZPPO010000119.1:4917-6045 GCA_964588475.1 uncultured Eubacteriales bacterium | reverse complement strand
AGCGGCCTTTTATCTTCATCCAGAGTATTTATGATTTCATCCGTTATAAGCTGAAAATTCTTTTTTTCCATAATTAAAACCCTATTATTCCCAAATGCTCAAGCAAAATCTTTAATCCTATTAGGATTAATGTCACCCCGCCGAATATCTCCGCTTTTTTCTTAAACCTTTCTCCAAGCTTATTTCCGGCGACAACTCCGATAAAAGAAAGAGAAAAAGTGATAAGCCCTATAAAACTTATTGCCGATATTATGTCAGCACCCTTTATTCCCACTGCGGCAAAAGCGATTCCTGCGGCAAGGGCATCAATACTCGTTGCAATTGAAAGAATCAGAAGCTCCCTGATTGAAAAATTCTCCTCACTGTCACAATAAAAATCTGCTCTGTCGTCTTTTTTTACCTCAAATAACATTTTTACTCCGATAAAGCCAAGCAGCACAAAGGCAACCCAATGGTCGAAGCTTGAAATATAAGCTTCAAAACGGTTGCCGACAGCCCAGCCGATAAAGGGCATAAGGGCTTGGAAGCCCCCGAAGGACAGACCGATAATAAACGCTTTTCCGAAATTTGTCTTTCGCATGGCGAGTCCCTTGCATATGGATACGGCAAACGCATCCATAGAAAGACCGAAAGCGATAATAATTAGCTCTACCAACTAAAAACCCTCCGTATTTACATCTGAATTTTAACACAAATAAATCAAATAATCAATAAAAGTATAATAAAGATTGGTTGACATAAAATATAGAATATGATAATATTCAGATATCAAAGGTATCGGTTTCTGACGGAAATAAAGTGGATGACCACTGTGAGCCGATACTGTCATTAACGCCGACCGTCTGGGCAGCAAACTGTGTTATCGGTTTTGCTGTTTATTTTTTGGAGTGAAAAAATATGGAATTTGAAGCATGGCAGGGATTTAACCCCGGCGCATGGAAAAACGAAATAAACCTCAGAAGCTTTATTCAAGAAAATTATTCTCCGTATGAGGGGGATGAATCGTTTTTAGCCCCCGCGACGAAGCGTACAAAGGACCTTGCAAAAAAGTTAGAGAATCTCTTGAAAAAAGAACGCGAAAATGGCGGTGTGCTTGATATAGACACAAGAACCGTCAGCTCACCAACG
>CAZPPO010000119.1:0-4907 GCA_964588475.1 uncultured Eubacteriales bacterium | reverse complement strand
GGCATATATGCCCGGATATATTGACAGGGAAAATGAGATTATTGTCGGACTTCAGACTGATTCTCCGCTTAAAAGGGGAATAAATCCGTTTGGCGGGATTAAAATGACTAAAAAAGCTTGCATTGCGTTTGGTCATATTCTTTCCCCAAAGGTTGAGGAAGAGTTCAGTTACCGGACGACTCATAATGACGGGGTTTTCCGAGTTTATAACGAGGCAATAAAAAAAGCGCGCCACTGCGGAATTATAACGGGGCTTCCTGACGCCTACGGCAGGGGAAGAATTATCGGTGACTACCGACGGGTTGCTCTTTACGGCGTCGACGTTATTATAGAGCAAAAGACGGCCGATAAGGATAAACTCAGCTCTAAGGTACCGAACGCGCAGGAAGTGCGTCTTTTAGAGGAGCTATATCAGCAGATAGATTTTTTACACAAAATGAAAAAAATGGCTGTTCTTTACGGCTATGATATTTCCGAACCGGCAACTGACGCAAGGCAAGCTGTTCAGTGGCTTTATTTTGCTTATCTTGCGTCGATTAAGGAACAAAACGGCGCGGCTATGAGTTTAGGCAGAAATACGGCGTTTCTTGATATATATTTTGAGCGCGATATTAAAGCGGGCAAGCTGACAGAAAAGCAAGCGCAAGAATTGTTTGACGATTTCGTCATAAAGCTTCGTATGGCAAGACACCTTCGCACGCCGGAATACAATGAGCTTTTTGCGGGTGACCCGATGTGGATAACCGAGGCAATAGGTGGAATGGGAACTGACGGCAGAACTCTTGTAACGAAAAGTTCATTTAGAATGCTCAATACTCTCAATAATCTTGGCTCCTCCGCTGAGCCTAACCTGACGGTGCTTTGGTCACAGCAGCTGCCCGCAGGCTTCAAGCGCTTTACAGCTAAGCTTTCATGCGATACCGACTCTATACAATATGAAAACGATGATCTTATGCGAGAAAGATTCGGTGACGATTATGCTATTGCTTGCTGTGTTTCAGCAATGAGAGAGGGCAAGGATATGCAGTTCTTCGGAGCAAGGGCTAATCTGCCTAAGATACTCCTAATGAGCCTTAACGGTGGGAGAGATGAGATAAGCGGGGAAAGAGTGGCGCCGGAACACGAGGCGTATGAGGGTGAGTACCTCGAATACGACAAGGTTCTTGAACTGATGGATTTTTATCGTCCATGGCTTTGCAAAATATATGTCTCGGCTGTCAATATGATACATTATATGCATGATAAATATGCTTATGAGAAGACACAAATGGCACTGCATGATACCTTTGTACATCGGTATATGGCATTCGGAATAGCGGGGCTTTCCGTACTTGTTGACTCCCTGTCTGCAATAAAGTACGCAAGGGTCAAAGCAATACGTGATGAAACAGGATTAATTATAGATTATGAGGTAAGCGGCGAGTATCCGGCGTTCGGTAATGATGATGACAGAGCGGACGAAATCGCGGTACAGCAGGTTGAGGCGTTTTTAAATGAACTGAAAAAATATCCCGCATACAGAAACTCCGAGCATACACTCTCGGTACTGACCATAACCTCAAATGTGGTTTACGGCAAAAAAACAGGAAGCACGCCCGATGGCAGAAAGGCAGGTTCACCTTTTGCCCCCGGTGCAAATCCTATGCATAACCGCGAGAAAAACGGAGCGCTTGCCGCCCTAAACTCCGTTGCTAAGCTCTCGTACGATATTTGTAAGGACGGTATATCAAACACGTTTTCCATAGTTCCTTCAGCTCTCGGACCTGACGAAGAGACAAGATATAAAAATCTTTCCAAAATACTGGATGGTTATTTTAAGCAGGGCGCACAGCATCTGAATGTAAATGTACTCAACAGGGAGACGCTTATTGAAGCACAAGAGCATCCCGAGAAATATCCTAACCTCACCATACGAGTTTCCGGCTACGCCGTAAATTTCAACAAGCTTTCCAAGGCGCAGCAGGACGAGGTTATTTCAAGAACATTTCACGAGAGAATATGAACGGATATATACATTCCTTTCAAAGCATGGGGGCGGCTGACGGTCCGGGATTGCGCTATGTTGTTTTTATGCAGGGCTGTGCATTAAGATGCGTTTACTGTCATAACCCCGACTCATGGGAAACCTTTGCGGGAGACGTATACACCGCCGAGGAAATAGCCTCTCGCGCCTTGAGGTTCAAGCCGTATTTCGGCAAAATCGGAGGAGTGACCGTTTCGGGGGGCGAGCCTCTTCTCCAGGCCGAGTTTGTCTGCGAGCTGTTTTATCTTCTTCATAAAGAGGGAATTAAAACAGCCCTCGACACATCCGGGGCTGTAGCTTCGGTCCATATAAAGCCGCTACTTCAAAATACCGACCTTGTTATCTGCGATATTAAGTTTCCCACAAGCGAACAGTACAAAAGGTACACAGGGGGAAATTTTGAAACAGTGCTGAGATTTTTGGAGCTTACGCAGGAGCTCGAAATAGCGCTGTGGGTACGCCATGTTGTAGTTCCCGGAATTACGGATTCAAGTGATAATATAATGCAAATAGTAAAATTGGCAAAAAGCTTTAGGAATCTGCAAAATATAGAGCTTCTCCCTTTTAAAAAGCTGTGCGTGACTAAGTATGAGCAGATGGGTATAGAATTTCCGCTGGCTGATGTTCCCGAATGTGACCTTGACACTATAAGGCGTCTTAATGAAATTGTTAAAAATTCTTAGAATAATCGCTATTTAAGCTTACCGGGGCAATTAAATTATTCTCTATCATATATTTTCTTACGTTTTCGAGAATAGTCTTATCATTATCAAAATTAACGGCGTTAATCGCATCACTATATTTCAACCAGATATAATCCTCAATTTCATCCCTTTGGATAACGGTCTGAGTATCGGTTGTGGTTGCAAGGAAAATATTGACCGTTTTTTCTATTCTGCCTTGTATTGTATATTCCGACTTACATACGAAATCCGGTAAAATTTTAATGTGTATTCCCGTTTCCTCGAGCACCTCTCTGACAGCGGTTTCCTCGGGTGTTTCCCCAAACTCCATATGACCCTTCGGAAAGCCCCAGTGGGAGCTGCGTTTATTTCTTATCAGCAAAAATCTGGGCGTGTCATTAATTGTTCTGAAAACCACCGCGCCGCATGAACGCTCATAAAGGCACTCCAAGACATAATCCCGTCCGAGGGTGAGGAAATTAACAGACTCTTCAACATTGTAATTAATGTATCTTTTAGATTTCGGAGAGGCTATCAGAATAACGCTGTCATCATCGCAAAATTTAATATATGCTATAATTTTTCCGTCAAACACCCCTACAGGGTGGTCTATGCCCATAATAACGGCTCCCAAAATACAGCCGGGGAAGTCTTCGTTGTTTATAACCCGTCCGAAATTGAGAGGATATGTGCCGCCGTTTTTAAAGGAAGAACCGATTTTTTCAGTAACCGCTATCCTGACATTTTTACCTAACATTTATTCCCACCGCTTAACAGTATGAGAGTGATTATATATCCTTTGTCATCATTTTTCAACATAATAGTTAAAAAAGAATTAAATCATATTTAAAAAGCTTGTGAAATTTTGATTTTTAAGGTAAAGTAACAGAGAAAAATTTTATTTTGGAGTTGCGTTATGTCCGAATATTCATCCGATAACAACAAAAACAAAAACAACGGTAAAAAACAAACCGGGCAAACCGGTAACAGCCGCAAATACGATGACTTTGTTTTCATAGAAGAACAAAAATATGAGGATATTTATTCAAACAGCTCTCATGCAAAAAACGTACAAAAAGGAAAACCCCAAGCAAAACAAACTAAAACTGCCCACCGGCGTAAGAAAAAGAGGCATATTTTTTTGAAGGCTGTTGCGGTAATTCTTTTAGCGGTTATTGCGGCAGGAGGTACCGGATTATATTCCGTTATTTCGCTTATTGACGAAATTACATACGAAAAAGGCGAAAAACACGAAAATAAATTTATAGAAGCCTCGAGCCTTTTATCTTCGGATAAAGTGAAAAATATACTTGTAATCGGAGTTGATTCGCGCAAAGAGGATGTTAATACGCGCTCTGATACTATGATGCTCGTATCGCTTAATTCGGCAAAGAAAGAGATAATACTAACCTCTTTTATGAGGGATTTGTATGTTACAATACCAAAGAACGGTCATAACAGGCTTAACAGTGCCAACGTTTTCGGCGGGCCGCAGCTTTTAATGGACACAATCGAAGTAAATTATAAAATCGATATTGATAACTATATGCTCGTTACCTTTGATGTTTTCAGGAAGCTTGTTGACGGAATAGGCGGGGTATACGCCGATATTACACAAGAGGAAGCCGATTATATGCACGGCTCATACGTAAACCTTCCCCATATAAAGTCGGGAAAGGATATTCACCTTAACGGCAAGGAGGCGCTCTGGTATTGCAGAATCAGAAAGATTGATTCGGATTTTCACCGAACGGAAAGACAAAAAGAAATCGTTAAGAGTATAATTTCGCAGGTATTAAAAACTTCACCCGTTAAATTATATGGTTTAGCGCAAGAAATGGCAAGTCTCATTAAAACCGACCTTAATAAGGACGAAATACTGCTTTTTGCGAGATTTATTCCCAATTTTTATATGGGCTTTGATATAAAAAGCATTACTGTTCCAGCCGATGATACATGGTATTATGCCAGCAGATACGGAATGTCGGTAATTGTAGCTGATGAAGACAAAAACGCCGATTATCTTAAATCAGAGATTTATGATAATGGCGACGTTTAAGGCTTGAGCATATCGGTTTGAATAATCTGACAAAAACGCCTTAAGGCGTTTTTTGTTTAAGTTCGGGTGACCGTTTCCACGCCTGCAACCCGCAACCTGTAACTTGCAACTTGCAACTTGCAACTTGCAACCTGCAACCTCC
>CAZPPO010000118.1:3323-6051 GCA_964588475.1 uncultured Eubacteriales bacterium | reverse complement strand
CAGGCAGGTATAAGAGAAAACACATTTGAAAGTATTCTTGATGAAAAGGAAATTGACGTTAGCAGTCCTTCGCTTGTGAGAAATCCCAATAAGTGTATAAAATGCGGGCGCTGTATAGAGATGTGCAAAGAGGTTCAGGGTCTCAACATCATAGACTATGCTGGCAGAGGTCACGATACCGTTGTAACCCCCGCCTTCGGCAAATACCTGTCCGACGCGGCGTGCGTGGCGTGCGGGCAGTGCGCGGTTGTATGTCCCGTTGCCGCGATAACGGAAAAAGACGATATTGACTTAGTCTGGGAAGCAATCGAAAACCCGAAGAAGCACGTCATAGTGCAGACAGCTCCCGCCGTCAGAGTATCTATCGGGGAGGAGTTCGGTTTAGAGCCGGGCAGCATAGTAACGGGTAAGCTTGTAGCCGGGCTAAGAAGCCTTGGATTTGACAGGGTGTTTGACACTGACTTCACCGCCGACCTGACAATCATTGAAGAGGGTAACGAGCTTATCAAGCGTCTTACAACAGGAGGAGTCCTGCCGCTGATGACTTCGTGCAGTCCCGGATGGATCAATTACATAGAGCAGTACTATCCGGAGCTTTTAGGTCATGTGTCCACCTGTAAATCTCCTCAGCAGATGTTCGGAGCAGTGGCAAAGACGTATTACGCAGAAAAGATAAACGTAAATCCGGAGGATATAGTAGTCGTGTCCATTATGCCCTGCACGGCAAAGAAATTCGAATGCAAGAGGCCTGAAATGAGCGTTGACGGGAAAAATCCGGAGGTCGATGTTGTTCTGACAACAAGAGAGCTTGCCAAAATGTTCAAACAGGCGGGCTTGGACATGCAGACTATGCCGGAAGAAGAATATGACGCTCCTTTTGGAATCACAACGGGAGCCGCCGTAATATTCGGGGCAACAGGCGGTGTTATGGAAGCCGCTCTGAGAACCGTTTATGAGGTGGTGACGGGCAAGACTCTTGCGAAGCTGGACTTCACTGATGTCAGAGGGCTTGAAGGCATAAAGGAATCGGAAGTAGACTTAGACGGCACAAAGATTAAGGTTGCGGTGGCGCATTCACTTGTAAATGCAAAGAAGCTTCTTGAGCTTATAAAATCAGGAAAATGTGATTATACATTTATTGAGGTTATGTGCTGTCCGGGAGGCTGTATAGGCGGCGGCGGTCAGCCATATGGCGGAACCAATGAAATAAAGCTCAAAAGAATCGATGCTACATATCAGGCGGACAGGGACTTACCGCTGAGAAAATCACACGAGAGTCCCGCCATTAAGGCTATATATGATGAATACCTTAAGCAGCCCTTAGGTGAGAAATCTCACAAGTATTTACATACACATTACACTGATAGGAAGAAAGCTTAAGACTAAAAATCACAAAAGGGCCGTCCGTTCTCGGGCGGTCCTAAAGTTTTGTTTAATATTATTTTGTTCAATATGCCTGCCTATAGGTTCTGATACTTTGTCAGCTTTCTTTGAAGAAGCCTTTTTATTCTTGGTCTGTTATATCGCTGAACGAGTATGCGGGGCATATTAACGGCGAGGGCATACATTAACATTATAGGGAGTATATAAAGAGGAGCAAACATCTTTAATTGTGAGGGTTACAAGATAATTTGCGTCGACTATTTCACACCGAGCGTCTTGAATAAAATTCGTGTCTGTCATTGTGCAAGAGGGGAAGCTATTTGCAGCTTCTTGAGTACCCTTGCTGTAATGCGCTTCTTTAGCTTCATTTTCAGAGGTGGAATAAATATCCGCTACGGTTTTGAAAATTTGAGCCGCTTGTTCATTTATGGTATTAACATTTTCAAGGGACTGCCACGACTTGTTTTTATAACCTGCCATATTGTTTTGCGTAATTAGTTCCACAGCTTTTTTATAAAAGAAGAACTTGCGTCAAAATCACTGACTTTTTCAGAATACAAGTATTGTTTTCACTTTTGTCAGCTTTAGAAGAATCCGAAAGCGAAGCTTTATTTGATGAGCCTTTCAGAAAAAGGTAGACGGCAAATAAAACAAACACAACTAAAACAGCTGTTTTTGCCGCCAAAGCCTTATTATTAATGAAAATGCTTTTATTACTATTCATAATACCTCCAAAATACTCTTAAACAATAATATTTTTTCGGGTATTGTTATGTGATTGAATTACAAAAGAAATAGGTAAAGCTTGTTGTTTTTATAACAACCAAGCAACATTACAGTACCTACCATTAGTATATTAATACTGTTAAAAAAAGGAGATTGTATTATCAATCTCCTTTTTGCGTAAGAGTAACCAAACGGAGCAGAAATGAGGTAAAAGTAAGCAAAAGTAGTGCAGGTTAGTTTTTTCTATACTCATATTCTAAAAGTTCTTCGTCTTTGTCTACGCATATAAACCCAGCACTTTCAAACAATTTAAGTGAGGCGGTGTTTTTCTCATCTACAGAAACTTGAATTTTATCAAAATCAAGTCCGGTTTTTCCTGCTTGGATATCCTTTAATATGGTTGTCGCAATTCCTTGCTTTTGAAATTCCGGAAAAACAACCACAGACATATACAAAACACGGTTATCCGATTCGAGGTGGATAGTGGATGCCAAAATGTCATCCTTATAAATTTTATAAAAATAGACGTTATCGCTGCTCGTTATGTATTTCCAATAGTTTTCTTCATCAATACTAATAAACTGCGAAATCGATGGTTGCTTATAAGCAGAAAGGATAA
>CAZPPO010000118.1:0-3313 GCA_964588475.1 uncultured Eubacteriales bacterium | reverse complement strand
ATATCTTCGTCATCGAGATTCTTTATCAAGCGATAAATCATTTTATATTTTCCTTTGCAGTGTTTATGGAAGAAATGAGTATTCTGCGAATTGAACCGCAATCATGCAAAGCGTTCTTCGCAACATCATCAGTAATAATGCCTGCTTTTTGTGCTATTTCAATCCAATATTCTGTTTCATAGCACTCCTTTAAAGCAATCTGCAACTTGGCAATAAAATCGGGACGGCTGTGCGCATACTTTGCCTCACGGATATTTGCTCCGATACTCGTTCCGCTTCGCTCAAGCTGATTAGACAGGGAATAATGCCCCTTGATGTTTTCAGTTAGTTTTAAGATTTGAATCGCAAATTCTGTTGATAAATCCGCCAATTTATTTTCTGCCATTGAAATCACCTCTTTGCAGTAATTATAGCACAAATCCGGTCAATTTTCAATGAAATCGCGCTAAGCGCGATGAAATCCTCACTCTGTTCGGATGAAATCTGCTTCGCAGATGAAATTAAATCCGTCCTTATCTCCCGGCGTAGTCGGATTTCATCACGAAGTGATTTCATCTACCGCAGGTGGATTTATTCCGTCCGCAAGGACGGATTTAGTTGAAAAAAGCACACATTGTCTTGGTAGACAAATGTGTGCTTTTTTCTGGTGCCGGTGACCGGACTTGAACCGGTACGCTGTTGCCAGCGAGGGATTTTAAGTCCCTTGCGTCTGCCGATTCCGCCACACCGGCATGATGTGATACTATCGGACAAATTACAGAAAAAATCACCTCTTGATAATATAACACAAAATCTTTATTGTCAATATTAAATCAAAAATCCGCCGTTGACAGAAATAACCTGACCCGTAATATAAGAAGCACCCGGTGATAAAAGAAAAAGCACCGTATTTGCGATGTCCGCGGGAGTTCCAAGCTTTTTCATGGGAATTTCTTCTTTTAGGGCATCAATCTCGCTTATTGAAAACGAGGAAAGCATATCCGTTTCTATTATGCCGGGACAAATACAGTTAACTGTTATGCCAGAAGGAGCAACTTCCTTAGAGAGCGCCTTTGTAAGACCTATTACACCTGCTTTGGAGGCACTGTAATGAACCTCCATAGCGGCACCCGTCTGCCCCCATACAGATGATATATTTATTATCCTTCCGCTTTTTGCCTTTATCATATCGGGTAAAAACACTTTTGAACAGTTAAAAACGCCTTTAAGGTTCACGCCTATCATTGTGTCCCACATTTCATCGGTTATGTCGGTGAAAAGCGCCAGCTCGGATATTCCCGCATTGTTGACTAAGGCTGATATTTTTCCAAAACGACTTCGTATTTGCTCAAACATCGTTTTTACTTCGTCAAAAGACGAAACATCAGCCCGAAAGCAATCTGCGTCGGCACCAAGCTCAACGAGCTCTCGCACAAGGCTTTTTGCCTGTTCTTCGTTAGAATGGAAATTGACCGCAACATTGTAACCGTTTTTAGCAAGGGTAAAAGCGGTCTGCCTGCCGATTCCTCTTGAGGCTCCCGTAATTAAGACAACAGGGTTCATTTCGTAAACGCCGCCATAAAATCGGTTATGGTAATTTTTCTGAAGTTTGAGGGCGCGGCAAAATCGGAATCGGAAACGTTGTCGGAAACCTCGTCAATATATAAAACTACTTTTTTACCTTTATCATCATAACTTTCCTGTTTTACAAGAACTCCTTTATAGCTGTAGTCAACAGAATTGTCATCATATTTTTTGTATTCGAGCTTTATGCCGTCAACGATTTTTGTTCCTTCGGAAACAAGCATTCTGTCTTTGGATGAGGCAGCCTTTTCAATTTCTGCACGTAGAGATTTTTTCAAAATATCAGGAACATCGCTGTAAATTTTTTTGTTGGGACTTATAATAAACATTGACGATTCTGTTGAAATGAGACCAAGCATGATGCCCTTCATTTCAGTCATCAAAGACATTTTTTCTCCTGAACGAGCTATATGATATGGTGCAATAACTCCTTCAGTCTCAATTCTGCCTTTTACGATATACACATCCGAGGAGAGAAGGTCCTCTTCCTTTTGAGCCGTATTACCCTCTGAATTTGAAATGCGGTTTTTATTTATTCCTGTGGTCTTGCCTGATTCTGATTGAAAAATTGAGGAGGACTCCTGCGGATTTTGTGTTTCGTCCGGATTGTTTTGAATAACACTGCTTTCCTGTGTATCGGAGCTTGTATCCGTTTCATTTCCTACAAACGAAAAATCACAGCCGCAAAAAGCAACTACTAATATAATAAGTATAGCGGCGGTTAAAAAAAATGGCACTTTTCTCATTAAGAGCAATCCTTTCGTGCTTAAACATTATAAATAATACGAGAAAAACAGTCAATATTATTATATCAGTAAGCATAATGTATTTCAAGAAAAAAATATTAAAAAAATATGAAAAAGCCCTTGCATTATTCAACTGTATGTGTTATTATCCTTAAGCGCGTAAAAAGGATGTCCTTTTACGCAGATATGCGATGATGCCGAAGGTGGCTGCCGACCGAAAAGGTCAGGAAGGGAATTTCGGCGGAGTATGTCCGATTTTAAACCGGGCGAACAAATACTGCTCTTTTTTGCCGAACCTTATCGGCACTTGAGCAAAGGCGTAGGTATAACCCCGGAAGCTGATTCCGGTTTTAAAAACGTCTGAGGCGATATGCCCGGATGAGTGTTATAAAATTACGCATGTCGCCAATAACATTAGGAGGCGCTATTAATGGCAATTAAGGAAAAAATCAGAATCAGACTTAAGGGTTACGATCATAATCTTGTTGACAAGGCGGCAGAAAAGATTGTTGAAACCGCAAAAAGAACAGGCGCGCAGGTTTCAGGTCCCATTCCGCTACCCACGGAAAAAGAGGTTATTACTGTTCTTCGGGCTGTTCACAAGTATAAGGATTCCCGCGAACAATTCCAGCATCACACCCACAAGAGGCTTATTGACATCAGAAGACCTTCAAATAAAACTGTTGAGGCTCTTACAGGTCTTGAGCTTCCCGCAGGCGTAGATTTTGAAATTAAACTCTAAATTATCATTATCAGCTACACAGTCATCCGAGGTCTGACATCTGACATCTGATACTGTAGGTCATGTTGGCTAAGGTCAACCAATAATCTGACAGGAGGAATACAAATGCAAAAAGGTCTTATCGGAAAAAAAATCGGTATGACGCAGGTTTTTGACGAAAAGGGCGCAATGGTACCCGTAACGGTTATAGAGGCGGGACCGTGCACGGTTGTCCAAAAGAAAACTGTTGAAAACGATGGATACAGCGCAGTTCAATTAGGCT
>CAZPPO010000117.1:0-6119 GCA_964588475.1 uncultured Eubacteriales bacterium | reverse complement strand
TCTGATGACCGAAGTGAACGCCGGCTTCGAGCAATTGCTTCATGGATACTACTGACATTCTGTTTCCTCCTTTTGTTAAACCACCGCGCGGTATCAACTCCACCCCGCCACATAATCGCTTATGCACCCGGCACGGCGAATCTCCCGCGCGTGAGTTTTACCTGATAATTACAGGCTTTGGAATTATAGCATTCAAGACAGTAAAATGCAATACTTTTATAATAAATTATTATGTTTATTGACTTGCGGTAAAAAAAAAGGTATATTATTCATATAATCGGAAGGGATGAGAATATGAGACTTGTAACAAGGTCGGATTTTGACGGGCTTGCCTGTGGCGCTCTTTTAAAGGATGCCGGAATAATAGACACTTGGCAGTTTGCGCATCCTAAGGATTTGCAGGACGGAAAAGTCGAAATCACAGAAAATGACTGTTTAGCAAATGTTCCCTATGTTGAAGGCTGTGGCTTATGGTTCGACCATCATTCGAGCGAGCATGAAAGGCTCGAGCTAAAGGGTAAATACAAGGGCGAAAGCAGACTTGCCCCTTCATGTGCAAGAATTATTTACGAGTATTACGGCGGAAGGGAAAGATTTTCACATTATGATGACCTTATGCAGGCTGTTGATAAGGTTGATTCCGGTAATCTAACGGTTGACGAAATACTCAATCCCAAGGGCTGGATTTTAATAGGCTTCATTATGGACCCGAGGACAGGGTTGGGCAGGTGGAGAAACTTCACAATATCTAACTATCAGCTTATGGAAAAGCTGATAGATTGCTGCCGTACGATGAATACGCAGGAAATTCTCTCTCTTGCTGATGTACAGGAAAGAATTACGGTTTATGAAGAGCAATCGGAAAAATTCAAGGATATGGTTCTAAAGCATACCCGAACCGAAAAGGATGTTATCATTACGGATCTTAGAAATGCAGACCCAATTTATTCGGGGAACAGATTTATAATTTACAGCCTGTTTCCCGAACAAAACATATCAGTATGGATTGTTAACGGCAAGGGCGGCATTGGCTGTAGCTGTGCTGTGGGCTATTCAATAATAAACAGAACTTCAAATACTGACGTAGGCTCCCTTATGCTTAAATACGGCGGAGGAGGTCACAAGGCCGTAGGTACATGCCAATTCTCAGATGACGAAATGAACGAGAAAATTCCCCTTTTGATTAAGGACCTTGTTGACGGATAATACACGACTTCAAATAAACATAATAACGATGTTACAAAAGCGCCCTCTTCGGCATAAAATGCTTTAGTTAAACTAAACAAGCGTTGCCGCAAAGAGTGGCGCCTTGTGCGTCTTCAAAACAGCTTTTTGAGAAAGCTTCGCTTCAGATAGATTTAACGAGTGAGAGCACAATATCACTAAATGCTTCTGTGGTGTTTTTTAAGCTCTCACGGTATTCGGACGATGCGCAATCATCTGCGTCGTCCGATATCTTTCTTATTGCTAAAAACGGAACACCTAAAAAACTGCAAACGCTTGCCGCGGCGCCGCTTTCCATATCAAACGCGCATATTTCAAACTTTTCCCTGTACCAATCACGTTTAACGGGGTCTGTCAGGAAAAAGTCACCTGTTCCGAGTCTGCCCGTCTTCAGTCGGGCAATTCTGCTTTTAGCAAGCGCCAGCAGATTTTCATCGCCTTCAAAGACATATTTCTTACCCTTTACCTTTTCTCCGGGCTTGTAGCCTAAGGGGGTTAAATCAAAATCGCATTCAACACAGCTTTCGCCCGCAATGATATCATTTTTTAAGACATGCGAAACAGCTCCTGAATAGCCTATGCTGAAAACCGCATCAAAGCTCTTTTTTGAAAGGGCAAGAGTACAGGCAAGGGCTGAGTTGACCTTGCCCATATAAGTACAAAGAACAAGCACGTCATTTTCTTGCACGGAAAACCTTGCGCAGGGAAGGTTGAAAAACAAATCCTTCTCAACGGTAATATCCTTGAATCCGTTTATCAGAGGGTTAAACTCATCTTCATCCGCTATTAGAATAAGATACCTCATTTTTATTCTTCACCGTCCTTTTGAGTGTCGCTTAGGGCATCTTGTAAAGCCTTTGACAGCTGGTCGGGGCAAGATGTTGCTTTATAACCGCATTTGATACCCGAAAGCAGATTTATTATTTCCTGAGCATTTTTACCTTCTACAAGCTTTGAAATACCTTGAAGGTTTCCATGACAGCCGCCGTCATATATAACGTTTGTGACAATACTATCCTCAAGGTCAAAGGAAATAGACCTTGAGCATACTCCGTGTGTTTTATATTTGTAGTTCATTCGCATTTATCTCCTTTCCCTGCGAGGAGTCCTTCATTATTTTAAGAGCTTCGTTAAGCACTTCAAGAGGAGACTGATTTTGGAGCTTCTTTATTGATATATACGGCTTTGTGCCTGCCGAAACAAGTATTCTCCCGCGCATGTTTTTTGCTAAAGCGGATACGGCATTCATATCTGTTTCATGCTGATAAAGGAGAATGTTATAGCCTTTTTGTCCTATTTCGAACACTCCGAGTGCGCTTGCCGTGTTCCTGAGCAAGGATATTTGAATCAGTCCCAAAACAGAGGCGGGAGGCTCTCCGAACCGATCTATAAGCTCATCCCTGACATCAAGAGCGTCTTCTTCGTTTTCGATGTCTGCTATCCTTTTATATATGGATATTCGTTGTGCGAGGCTTTCAATATACTCCTGCGGAATGTGGGCGTCTATTTGTATGTCAACAAGACATTCCTTTTGAACGGGTTTTGGTTTTTCTCCTTTTTCTTCTCTTATTGCCTCAATTAGGAGCTTCATATACATATCGTATCCTACAGAATCCAAATGACCGTGCTGCTGTGCGCCTAAAAGGTTTCCCGCACCCCTGATTTCCAAGTCACGCATGGCAATCTTAAAGCCCGAACCGAATTGAGTATACTCCCTTATGGCTCTTAGCCTTCGTGATGCCGTTTCATTTAATTGCTTATTTCGGCGAAATGTGAAATATGCAAAGGCATGCCTTGCACTGCGACCGACTCTTCCTCTTAGCTGATGAAGCTGCGAAAGCCCCATATTGTCAGCATCCTCTATGATAAGGGTATTGACATTCGGCACATCAACGCCCGTTTCAATTATGGTGGTGCACACGAGAATATCCGTTTCTCCCTCTAACAAGGAGCGCCAGATTGAGCTCAATTCCTCTTCGCTCATCTTACCGTGGCCTACAGCGATGCTTCCTTCGGGAATATCCTCCTTGATTTGTGAGGCGACTTTTTCTATCGTCTCAACACGGTTATGAAGATAAAAAACCTGACCGCCACGCCTTAGCTCCCTTTTTATCGCCTCATGAATTATCCCCCGGTCATATTCAAGAACATATGTCTGCACGGGGAAGCGGTCACTGGGCGCCTCCTCTATTACAGACATATCGCGTATTCCGGACATAGCCATATTCAAGGTTCGCGGAATAGGTGTCGCGGTAAGCGTAAGGCAATCCACGGTGGGGAACAGCTCTTTTAACCTTTCCTTTTGAGCGACTCCGAAGCGCTGCTCCTCATCAATAATAAGCAGTCCTAAATCCCTGAACCTGACATCCTTTGAAATTAAACGGTGTGTTCCCACAAGAAAGTCTATTTTACCGAGCCTTAAATCCTTTAGAATTATAGCCTGCTCCTTTGCGGTTTTAAATCGAGAAATCATTTCACACGTGACGGGAAAACCATCAAACCTCTTTAATATTGTCTGATAATGCTGAAGAGCGAGGATTGTCGTCGGAACAAGAAATGCGCACTGCTTGCCGTCGGCTATACACTTAAAAGCAGCCCTTAGAGCCACTTCGGTTTTACCGAAGCCTACATCCCCGCATAAAAGCCTGTCCATCGGGTAGCCTTGTTCCATATCGTTCTTTATCTCGTCAACACTTCTTTGCTGGTCTTCCGTCTCCTCGTAAATAAAACGACGCTCAAAATCATTTTGCATATCTATGTCGGGTGAGAAGGCAAAGCCCTCGGTTTTAAGTCTTTTGGAATAAAGAGCTATAAGCTCCTTGGCAATGTCCTTGACGGAGCTTTTAACTCGTTGCTTTGTCTTTTCCCACTCCTTGCTACCGATACGGCTTAGCTTAAGAGGCCTATCCTCGCTGATTTGCCCGATGTATTTTGAAACAAGGTCAAGCTGGGTTATAGGAATATAAAGCACATCGCCCTTGTCGTAGTTGATTTTAATATAATCCTTTATCAAACCGCCGACATTCATCTTAGTAATGCCGTCAAAAACACCTATACCGTGAGTTGCGTGAACTATATAATCCCCGTTACAAAGCTCCTCAAGGCTTTGGACGGCATCGGCAGCCTTAAAGGAGGAGCGCTTTTTCAGCTTTGCTGTGGCGCTTGCGCTGCCTAAGGTTATTATCATCAGTCTCTCATTGGGATACATCAGCCCGAAGCTTAACGCTCCCGAAAAAACAGTGATTTTATTTTTGGGGAATTCAGGGCAAGCCTTCGCTTTCCAAGGTCTGTGCAAGAGCTGATGAGGCAGACCGTGTCGAGGCGGTAATAACCAGAGTATACCCGGAGCGTAAAGCCGGGCGAATATCATCTAAAAGGACGCTCAGGGATCCTCCCCAGGGCGGTTGCTGCACAACATTGAAGGAGATAAGCTCCCTAATAGGTGTATCAAAGCTTCCTCTGGGGAAGTTATCAAGATATAACGTCATTTTCCTTTCATAAAAGGACAAAAGATCAGAGAATCTTAATGTATATCGGTCAAGACCCTTAGTTAACGTTCCGTCCTCAAACAAAGACCTTATATCTTCATCCTCAAGCTTTGCCGTGCGTGAAAGATTATTCTTGAGATTTGATGTTTCACATGCTATCAAAATGCAATCGTCCGAATAATCGAACAGCGTTGAGTTTTTTCCGTATGCTATATTTATATATTTGTCAAGACAGGGGGGAGGAGCTCCGCCCTCGGCAAGGTCTGCATCTCTTAGTATATTCTCGCGCGCCTTAGTAAAGCCTTTTCCTTTAAGAGTATCACAGAATGACCGCAGCCTTGACGCCAAATCATTGTTGCTGTTGAATAATACCTCACTTGAGGGAGCTATACTGACGCTTTCCTTACGCTCGGTGCGCCGCTGAGTTGCTACGTCGAATTCGCTGATTGTATCGATTTCGTCGCCCCAAAGCTCGATTCTTACAGGGTTTGCTTCATTAGTAGGAAAAACATCAAGTATTCCGCCACGCAGTGAAAATTGCCCGGGACCTTCAACCATATCCGAACGTGAATATCCCGCACCGATTAACAGCCGAACGCATTCATCGTAACGGATTATACCGCGAGTCTTGAATGTCAAGGTACGCGATATCATCTCCTGCGGGGGTATTGTGAACTGCAAAGCCGCTTGTGCCGCACAGAATATAATATCATAATTTCCATTAACTATTTGGTGAAGAGCGGATATCCTTAAATGCTCAAATTCCTTTGACTGCCCTTGAGAGGTGGTATAGCAATAATCCCTAACAGGATAAAATACGGCTTTTTTACGGCCTTTCGAAAACACGTTTACATCCTCACATGCCTTAAGGGCGGAGGATTCGTCGGGCATAAGAACAAGCGCCTTGCGGTCAAGATCAAGGCATAGAGAAAAAATTATATGCGCCTTTGCCACGGGAGGCAATCCCAAAACTCCGAGCGGTGCTCTTTCAGCCTTTAAGCAACCGATAAGGTTTTGATATTCAGCGCAGTTTTTTAAGGCTCTGACATAACAGGACATGATTCCTCCGTCAGTTATAAGCGGCCATTGCTTTTTCAATATCGCCGCTGAGTATATTATCAAGAGCTTCACAAGCTCTTTCCATAGCATTCTTCATAGAAACCGCTTCATCCTTTCCGAAGACGGAGAGAACATAATCGCTCAGGTCATAATCGGGATGAGGCTTTTGACCTATTCCAAGCTTTATTCGAGGGAATTGGTCGCTTTTCAGATGATATAGAATACTTTGTATGCCTTTGTGACCACCATCGGAGCCGGAACGCCTTATTCTGATTTTTCCGACGGGAAGCGAGATATCATCAAAAACAATGATTATCTTTTCAGGCGGGATTTTGTAAAAATCGGCAC
>CAZPPO010000116.1:0-6131 GCA_964588475.1 uncultured Eubacteriales bacterium | reverse complement strand
AACAGCCTGCTCACCAAACAAGTCGGTTTCAGTCTCTTCCTTGAAGGTTGTTTCCAATACGCCTGCGCGCGCTCCGCCTATCCCCTTGGCATAGGCTAAGGCGATATCGTGCGACGTACCTGTAGCGTCCTGATGAACGGCAATAAGGCAAGGAACGCCTTTGCCTTCTTGATACTGGCTTCTTACAGTATGCCCTGGACCCTTAGGGGCAATCATTATTACATTGACATCCTTTGGAGGTACAATTTGCTTAAAATGTATGTTGAAGCCATGCGCAAAGCATAAAGTCATACCACTTGAGAGATTAGCGGCTATGCTGTCATTATAAATTTTTGCCATTTTCTCGTCGTTAACGAGTATCATAACAATATCGGCTTTTTTTACTGCATCAGATGTACTTAAAACCTCAAAGCTGTCCTCACGAGCGATAACGGCGCTTTTTGAACCGTCATAAAGTCCAATAACCACATTAACTCCGCTATCACGCAGGTTTTGGGCGTGTGCGTGACCCTGACTGCCGTATCCTATAACGGCAACCGTTTTACCCTTTAGGAAAGTATCGTTGCAATCCTTTTCGTAGTACATTTTTGACATTTAATTTTCCTCCTAAATATTTTCATTAATATTTAAAACGTCATCGGCGTTTTTTGAAAGAGATAAGCTACCCGAACGGCAAAGCTCAACAATGCCTATAGGTATACATTTAACTATAAACTTATTTATGTTTTCCGTCGGACCGGTGAGGTCGGCAATTATAAAGCGGTCACCGATATACATAATTTTTCCGCCGTATCTGTTTAGCAGCTCAGTTATCTGCGAGTTCCCGTTCCCGTCTGTTTTAAGCTTGATAAGCAAATGCTCGACCGAAACAGAGTCTTCATCTTCAAGCATTATTGCATGCTTTACATCGTGCAGCTTGTTAAGTTGCCTTACAATCTGTGTACGGATGTACTCTCCTCCCGTTGATACAATTGTCATTCTCGAGATTTTTGGGTTTTCTGTTTCGCCGACCGCTAAGCTGTCAATATTATAGCAGCGCTTGCTGAACAGTCCTGCGATTCTGTTGAGGACACCGTGCTTATTATTTACTATTAGGCTGATTGTAAATCTGTCATCCATTTTCACCACTCCTATTTTACCAGTATGTTCTTAACAGACCCTTGAGGAGGAATCATCGGAAAGACTTTTATGTCCATATCGGTTCTGCAGTCAAGAACGAAAGGTGTATCGTCAGGAAATCCGTCCTTGAAAGCTTCCTTAAGCTGGTCCATTGAGCATATGGTTTTTCCCTCGCCTCCAAACGCCCGGGATATCTTCACAAAGTCGGTTTTTCTGTTTAAGGTGGTATGAGAATAACGCGATTCATAGAACATCGATTGCCATTGCCTTACCATTCCGAGCACACCGTTGTTAATAATTATTATGAGAATAGGCAGCTTTTGAGACACTGCTGTGGCAAGCTCGTTCAAATTCATTCCGAAGCTCCCGTCGCCGGTGAAAAGGAGCGTTCTTTTTTTATCATTTGCAACACACCCTCCGATAGAGGCACCTAAACCGTAGCCCATTGTACCTAAACCTCCCGAGGTCAGAAATTTATGAGGCTTTAGAAAGCCGTAGTGCTGCATAACCCACATCTGATGCTGCCCAACATCTGTGGCAACTACTGTTTCGGGATCACTTTTTTCTCTGACAAATTTAATTATATTTTCCGGAATAAATTCACCCTCAGACGATATAGAATTATCGGTTAGCTTGCAGCAAAGGACTCTGTTAATCCAATTGGGCTTTTGTGAGCTTTTTAGTACGGCAAGAAACTCTTTAAGTATGTGTTTTGCGTCGCCGCACAAATCAATGATTGAGTTAATATTTTTACCAAGCTCCGCCTCATCTATGTCAATATGTATGACCGTACAGTTTTTAGCGTATTCGGCTATATTACCGGTTGCTCTGTCACTAAAGCGAACGCCTATAGCTATAATCAAATCCGCATCCGATTGAGCGATATTTGAAGCATATTTGCCGTGCATGCCGCACACCCCAAGATTTAGCTCGTATGAAGAGGGAATGGCGGTAAGACCCATTATACTAAGACCAATAGGAGCTGAAATTCTTTTTGAAAGCTCGAGAACTTCTTGTGATGCATCTGAAGCGAGCACGCCGCCACCGCAGTAAATAAACGGTCTTTCGGATAACTCAATGGCTTTTACAGCTTTTTGAATATCTGGCAAAGCTATTTTCTTTTTTAATGAAATATTGCAATTTCCTTTATATTCGCATTTACCGTTTTGAGCGGTTTTAGAAATGTCAATCAAAACGGGACCTTTTCTTCCGCTTGAAGCTATTGCGAATGCTTCATTGATAATATACTCTAAATCCTCAGGTTCTCTTACAATATAGCTATGCTTGACAATAGGCTGTGTAATCCCTACTATGTCTACCTCCTGAAAGCTGTCGCGTCCTAAAAGAGGAACGGCAACGTTGCCCGTAATTGCCACAAGCGGTACGGAATCGAGATACGCATTGGCAATACCTGTAACAAGATTAGTAGCACCCGGGCCGCTTGTAGCTATTACAACTCCCGGCTTTCCCGTTATTCTCGCATAGCCGTCCGCCGCATGAGCGGCACCCTGCTCGTGAGCGGTAATAATGTGTCTGATTCTATCTGAGCTTTTATATAGCTCATCGTATATATCAAGCACTGCGCCGCCGGGATAACCGAATATAATATCTACATTATGGCGTACAAGCTCTTCAATTAAAATTTGTGCTCCGCTTAAAATCATGATGCATCCCCTCTGAAAATGTTATTCGATTTGTCACTCATTATCAGGAAACAAGAAATTATTTTACAAGTATAACACGTATAATTTGAAATTTCCAGAATTTTAATTAATTAACGGACATTTATCAATACAAGTCTCAAGGTTATGTTTCACCTTTTCTCAACATATTTCAAAATATGCTGTGTCATTTTTGAGGTTGATACGGATTTTGTACCTGCCTTGGACATATCCGCTGTTCTCAGACCATCCTCAAGCGCCGCGCTAACGGCGTTTTCAATACTTAATGCTTCGTTAAAAAGGGAAAAGGAATATTTAAGCATCATTGCGCCGGAAAGAATAGCAGCAATAGGATTGGATTTATTTTGACCTGCAATATCGGGAGCAGAGCCATGTATTGGTTCATAAAGACCGAAAGAGTCATTTCTAACGGATGCAGAGGGTAAAAGTCCTATTGAACCCGTAAGCACGGATGCCTCATCTGAGAGTATATCACCGAACATATTCGAGGTTACTATAACATCAAATACAGACGGGTTTCTCACCAGCTGCATTGCCGCATTGTCGACTAACATATCACTGTAGCTTACCTGCGGGTATTCCTTTGCTAAGCTGTGCATTGTTTCACGCCAAAGTCTTGAGCTTTCAAGTACATTTGCCTTGTCAATGCTTATGAGATTTTTTCGTCTTTTCATCGCAAGCTCAAAGGCATATTTGCCCACACGGTAAATTTCAGCATCTGTATAAAATTCAGTGTCAAAGGCACGGGTTGAGCCGTTTTTATTTTCACGACCGCGTTCACCGTAATATATACCTCCCGTCAGTTCTCTGACGAAAATAAGGTCTATCCCTTTTTGTGCTATATCGCCTCGCAGCGGGCAGTCCCCTAAAACCGAGGAAAATAGCTTTGCGGGTCTGAGATTTGCAAAAAGCCCAAGATGCTTTCTTAAACCGAGTATAGCCTTTTCGGGTCTTTTGTCACCGGGAAGTGTATCCCATTTTGTGCCGCCTACAGCTCCCAGAAGTACGGCGTCACTCTCTTTGCAGGCGTCCAATGTTTCCTTTGGGAGAGGTTCTTCGCAAGCGTCTATAGCACAGCCTCCTGCCAAAGCCTCATTGAATTTAAAGCTGTGATTATAAATAACAGCGATTTTTTCCAACACAGCTCGCGCAGCTTCCGTTACCTCGGGACCTATGCCGTCTCCGCCGATAAGAGTAATGTTAAAATTCATTTTTTATCCACCTCTCTTTTAATCGTATTCATAAGGCCCCCTGAGCTTATGATGTTTTGAAGAAAATCAGGAAACGCAAAGGTTTTAAATACCTTATTTTTATTGATAATCGCTATTTCGCCGAGCTCAAAATCGATTTCGAGTATGTCCTCCTGCTCACACTGCACCACAGCTTCAGGACACTCAAGTATAGGAAGACCGATATTAATGGCGTTTCTGTAAAAAATTCGTGCAAAGTCCTTTGCGATTACACACGATATGCCGCTTGCCTTAATGGCAAGGGGGGCGTGCTCTCTCGAGGAGCCGCAGCCGAAGTTGCTGCCGGCAACGATAATATCGCCTTTTTTTATTTTTCTCGAAAAATCAGCGTCAATATCCTCCATACAATGAGAGGCAAGCTCTTTTTTATCAGAGGAATTAAGATATCTTGCCGGAATTATGACGTCGGTGTCAACGTTATCGGTATAAACAAACGCTTTTCCTTTAACCTTCATTTCTGATTCCTATCCTTTCCGGAGATACGAGCTTGCCGGCTATAGCGGTTGCGGCAGCTACTGCCGGGCTTGCAAGGTATATCTCGCTTTTTATATGACCCATACGACCCACAAAATTTCTGTTTGTAGTAGCTACCGCTCTCTCACCTTGTGCGAGAATGCCCATATGCCCGCCAAGGCAAGGACCGCAGGTTGGAGTGGATACGGCGCAGCCGGCTTCTATAAAGATTGAAATGAAGCCGTTTTCTATTGCATCGAGGTAGACCTTTTGAGTTGCGGGTATTATTATGACCCGGCAGCTTTTATTAACTTTATTTCCCTTTAATATTTTCGCGGCAATCGCCAAATCCTCAAGCCTTCCATTTGTGCATGAGCCTATGACAACTTGATCTATCGGAATCTCTCCGGCTTCGTCAACAATTCGGGTATTGTCCGGCAAATGCGGAAAAGCTACGGTTGGACGAATTTGAGCAAGGTCAATTTCATAAACGCTTTCGTACTGGGCGTCGGTATCGGCTTTATACTCAGTAGTCTTATTTTGACGTTCGCTTTCATAATTTGTGGTTTTTTCGTCAATTGAGAATATCCCGTTTTTTGCACCTGCTTCAATTGCCATATTTGCTATGCAAAATCTGTCATCCATTGACAAGCTGCTTAAATCTCCGTCAAATTCCATTGACTTATAACGCGCACCGCTTACGCTAAGCATTCCGATTATGCTCAAAATGACGTCCTTGCCGCTCGCCCAGCCCTGAACTTGATTTTTCAGGATAAACCTTAAGGCTTTGGGAACTCGAAGCCAAACCCTTCCGGTTGACATTGCATATGCCATATCTGTAGAGCCGACTCCCGTGGAAAACGCCCCGAGAGCACCATATGTACAGGTGTGAGAATCTGCTCCTATTACGAGATCTCCGCTCTTTACAAGACCTTTTTCAGGAAGCAGGGCATGCTCAATTCCCATTTCACCCACATCAAAAAAGTGTTTGATGCCGAAATCCTTAACGAAATTTCTGACTTCAAGGCACTGCTGGGCAGCTTTAATGTCTTTATTTGGTGTGAAATGGTCCATTACAAGAGCGATTTTTTCTCTGTCAAAAACCTCTTTGCCGCCGCTGTTTTTAAATTCACGCATAGCAATAGGCGAGGTAATATCGTTGCCTAAAACAAGATCAACCTTTGCCATTACTATTTCGCCCGGATGAATATCGTCCTTTTGGCAGTGCGCGGCAATTATTTTTTGTGTCATTGTATTAGACATTGCCTTTTCCTCCTTGACGCTCGCAATATTCTAACAAATTATTTTGAGTTAATACATACGCCTCAATACTTGCCTCGATAACATCCGTTGATAATCCTCTACCCGTAAACAGCTGATCGCCTACACGCAAGGTTGTCAGGACCTCGCCAAGACTGTCCTTTCCCTCGGAAACTGATTGGATGACATAGTTTTCGAAGCTGTATTCGGGTGGATTAATAATCTTGTCAACAGCCTTGAATGCGGCATCAACGGGACCGTTACCCAAAGCAACCTCTTCAAAGGTTTTTTCATCCTTTTCAAGAGTAATAACAGCCGTCGCCGCCTCTTGACAGCCGGCATGAACAGAAAATCCCTTAAGCATATA
>CAZPPO010000115.1:0-6154 GCA_964588475.1 uncultured Eubacteriales bacterium | reverse complement strand
ATATGATGAATGGCGCTATAACTATCCGAAATACGATGCCACCGGAAAATGGGGGAAGGTTCCTTCAAAAGAGTTCAGTGATGCTATGGTGGATGCCTTCAAAGATAAGCTGAAAGATATGTAATGCGCTAAGCCATATTTTCCTCTACTATAAACGACAAAACTCCGTACTAATGTTTCCATCAGTACGGAGTTTTTTATACAAATATTTATCTGCAAGCCATCAGATATTAAATCTATCACCTGCAAACCACTTGCCACACACAATGATTGCTCTTGCGGTAAGTGTTATCAAAACGTTATCAAAAGAACATAGGAAAAGCCGGAAACCCTTGATATTACTGGGTTTTCGGACTCTCTTTTATTATTCCCACTCTATCGTCGAAGGAGGCTTGGGGCTTAGGTCATATAGGACTCTGTTTACGCCGTTGACCTCTTTGAGAATTCTGTTTGTAATTGTTTTGAGAACCCTTGCGTGCGGGGGTTCGATTGTTGCCTGCATAGCGTCGATGGTATTTACCGCCCGAATTATTACCGCCCAGCCCTCGTACCTTTCGCCATCTTTGACACCAACGGATTTAATTTCGGGTATCAGCGTAAAGTACTGCCAGACCCTTTTGTCAAGACCGCTTTTGTAAAACTCCTCACGAAGTATGGCGTCAGACTCCCTGACAGCTTCAAGCCTGTCTCTTGTTATTTCTCCCAGGCAGCGCACACCGAGGCCGGGCCCCGGGAACGGTTGACGGTAAACCATATCGTCCGGAAGCCCAAGCTGCTTTCCGCAGGCGCGGACCTCATCCTTAAAAAGATACTTAAGAGGCTCTACAAGCTCAAACCTTAAATCCTTGGGCAGACCGCCCGCATTGTGGTGGGCTTTTACCGCCTTGCCCGTATTTGTACCGCTTTCAACGATATCGGGGTAGATAGTGCCCTGTCCCAAAAAGCGTATGCCGTCAAGCCTTCTTGCCTCTTGTTCGAAAACCGCGATAAACTCCCGTCCTATTATCTTTCGCTTTTTTTCGGGGTCCTTTACGCCCTTAAGCTTGTTCAAAAAAAGCTCCGAGGCATCAACATATGTAAGATTTACTCCAAATTGCTTTTCAAAAACGTCAATTACCTGCTCGCTCTCGCCCTTTCGAAGCAGACCGTGATTGACATGTACACAGCGGAGCCTGTCCCCTACTGCCTTGAAAAGAAGCGCCGCAACCACGGAGGAATCTACCCCGCCCGAAAGCGCCAGCAGTACCTTTTCCTCCCCTATCTGTTTGCGAAGAAGCTCTACCTGGTCGTTAACGAAGTTTTTCATATTCCAGTTCGGCTGTGCTTTGCATCTGTCAAAGATAAACGTCTCCAGCAGTGCTAAAAGCTCTGAGTCCTTTTTTGGAAGCTTGCCTATATCAGAATTGCGATACGGTGAACTGTGCTCAATGGAAAGCACCGGAACACCGATTGTATGAACATACCTGTTTTCGTATACCGGTATACCGTTTACTATTCTGTTTTTCCCGCCGTTTAGTATTATACCTTTAAGGTTTTCAATCTCAAGAAGCTCTTTTTTGGAAATACTGTGAGCTTTAATCTCGCTGTAAACTCCTAAGGTTCTGACGGCCCTGACTACCCTCGAATTATCCTCTCCTCCAAGGTCAAGAATCAACACAAGGTCTTGCTTCATCTTTTCACCAACCCCAATATATCGAATTTAATAAGCCTAATTCTAACAAAGGGAATATTGTTTGTCAATTGTTTTATTTGACAAACTGCGGTTTCTGTAATACAATAAAAAATCATAATTTGGAAGTGGTTTTTTTGTTAAGAATAAATAATTTAACCAAAAAATACGGCGAAAAAAAGGCTGTAGATGCGCTCTCGCTTCACATAAACAGGGGCGAGATATACGGATTTATCGGCCATAACGGCGCAGGCAAGACTACTACCATCAAATGCTGTGCCGGAATACTTAATTTCGATGAGGGTGAAATATATGTGGACGGTATCTCGATAAAGGAAAATCCCATTGAGGTAAAAAAGCGTATAGCCTATATCCCTGACAATCCCGAAATTTATGAGTTTTTGAGCGGAATTAAGTATCTTAATTTTATAGCCGACATTTATGGAGTGCCTGAAAACGACAGAAATACGCTGATTAAAAAATACAGCGATGTTTTTGAATTGACGGCGGACCTTGCAAAGCCCATATCCGAATATTCGCACGGAATGAAGCAAAAGCTCGTTGTTATCAGCGCGCTGGTACATAAGCCGCGGCTTATGCTTCTTGATGAGCCATTTGTAGGGCTTGACCCGAAGGCGTCCCATACCCTGAAGCAGCTGATGAAGGATATTTGCAGCTCGGGCGGGGCAATCTTTTTTTCCACTCATGTTTTGGAGGTCGCCGAAAAGCTTTGCGACAAAATTGCCATAATCAGAAACGGGGCCTTGATAGTGCACGGCAATACCCAAGAGGTTACGGCAAACGCCTCTTTAGAGGATGTATTTTTGGAGTTGGTGGAAAATGTTTAAGACTTTGCTGCTTATTCAACTGCGCTCATTGTTTTATACTATGTTTATGACGAAGAGGGCAACAGTGTCAAAGGGCCCTAAAAAGCTAATCAAAAAATTTCTTATAGGCCTATTGGCTGTTTATGTTATAGGCGCTATGCTGTTTTTCTTTGGGATTATGGCTATGCAGCTATGCGAGCCTCTTGTGCAAAACTCTCTTGATTTGGTTTACTTTGTTTTAATAGGTCTTATGACCTTTTCCCTTATGTTTATCGGAAGCGTTTTTATAACCGAAAAACAGCTTTATGAGGCTAATGACAATGAGCTGCTGCTCTCAATGCCCGTTCCTTCTGTCTATGTTGTGCTTTCAAGAATTACAGCAGTGCTATTTATCAACCTTTTGTATGGGGCGTTTACTTTATTTCCCTCCACAGTCGTGTATTTTTTCCTAACAGGCTTTGATGCGGTCATTTTATTTTATTTGCTTTTGGGTGGCTTATTTCTTGCCCTGCTCGCGCTGTCGCTCTCCGCAGCGGGCGGGTGGCTGCTTGCAATGCTTATTGCCAATTTAAAACGAAAAAAATTATTTTCCGCAATATTTATGCTTGCATTTTTCTTTTCGTATATAGGGATTTATGCAAATCTTCAAAAAATACTTTCTAAGCTTGTTGCACAGGGTGCCGAGCTTACACAATCCCTTAGGAAGGTCTTCCCTCCCCTGTTTCTTTTCGGAAAAGCCGTTGCACAAAAAGATATTGTATCCTTAATCGCACTGCTTTTTATAAGCTTGGGTACTGTGACTGTTATAACCTTTTTGATTTCACGCTCTTTCGTAAAAATCGCGACCAAAAACAAAGGCTCCGCGGGTAAGTACATTTATAAGCAAAGACATCTGACGACTGCTTCGCCGAGAAAAGCGCTGTTTGTCAAGGAATTCAAACGGTTCTTCTCATCCGTAAACTATATAATGAACAGCGGTCTGGGCAGTATATTTATGATTGTTTTCGCGGGAGCTCTCATCTTAAAAGGACCTTCAGTGATTACCTCGATTCTTCAAGCGGCCGCAAATAATGAGGCTGTCGGTATTGACGTGCCTTTAGAATCTCTTTTGCCTGTAATAATAGGAACCATTATAGGTTTTCTTGTTACAACTAACGATACGGCTTGCTGTTCTCTCTCGCTTGAGGGAAAGGCCTTTCCCCTTGTTAAATCAATGCCGCTGGGCTATTACGATATAATTATTCCTAAAATCGCCTTTAACCTTGCGTGGGGATTTATTCCAATTGTTTTGGTTTCTTTAGTTTGCTTTTTAAGACTCGGCTTTTCAACTCGGGATTTTCTTCTGATCCTTATTGCCGGAATTGTTTTTCAGCTTTTTACCGCCTTATGGGGAATGCTCTGCAACGTTCTTTTTCCGAAATTCGACTGGATAAGTGAGGTAATGGTCATCAAGCAAAGCGCAGCTTCACTTTTCGGTATATTAGGCGCTATGGGATTTTTCGGTCTTTACGCCGGCGGTTTCATCCTCTTTTGCTTGAATGCCAACGGCGGTGAAGGCTTGAGCTTTAATCTGATATCAAGTATAGCCCTGCCGTCAGCTATAGCTTTCTTTTCATTGCTGAGCGTTCTAAGCGCTGTTTTACTTGCAACCGTGGCAAAAAAGAAATTTGAATCTATTTCGGTGTAATTATAAATAATGCTGACAAGGACAGTGAATAAATGACAGATATTTTTTATAAGGCACTGTCGACCGCTTTAGAAGAGCTTAATATTTCTGTGCCCGAGAACACCTTCGACAAATTCGCTCGGTGTGCCGAGCTTTTAACAGAGTACGGGAAAAAGGTTAATCTAACGGCTATAACAGATGAGGCAGATATTGCCGTAAAGCACTTTGCGGACAGCCTTGCCGTTTTAAAATATGTTGATATAAAGAACTCGTCGTCGGTAATTGATGTAGGTACAGGCGCAGGCTTTCCCGGTATTCCCCTGCTTATCGCCCGTCCGGATCTTTCGCTTACGCTTATAGACTCTACAAACAAAAAGTTGCAATTTGTCAGGGAAGCTTGCGAAGAAATAAAGCTCACACCAAAAATAGTGCACATAAGAGCCGAGGATGCCGGAAAAAGTCCTCTTTTTCGTGAGAAGTATGATTTAGTAGTTTCCCGAGCCGTCGCGGATTTAAGAATTTTAGCGGAATATTGCCTGCCCCTAACTAAAATAGGCGGTCACTTCGCTGCACATAAGGGCGATGTCAATAAAGAGCTTAACGAATCGCAAAATGCAATTTATACGCTTTCGGGAAAAACTCAGAGCTTATTTAAATACGAGCTTAGCGGAAACATGAAAAGAAGCATAATCGTTATAAAAAAATTATCGCAAACCTCACCAAAATACCCAAGAACATCGACACAAATTTCAAAATTTCCATTGTAATTTTGGAATAACATAGAAGAACAAAGCACTTTTTGGCGAACGAAAATGCTTTGTTCTTTTTTTTTATTGTGCTATATTGTTATTGGAAACGGACAAGCAAGGAAGTGATTTAATGCTCAAGACAGCATCAAAGCTGAAAACAGGCGGTCAGATAATGATGATTCCTCACGAGAATATCTACCCCAATCCTAATCAGCCGAGAGTTCACTTCGACTATGGAGAGCTTGAAAGTCTTGCTTCATCCATAAGGTTAAACGGCATGCTTCTGCCTATTACCGTTCGCCCGACAACCGACGGGAATTTTGAGCTGATTTCGGGAGAAAGGCGGCTTCGAGCGGCAAGAATCATTGGAATGACAAGAGTGCCGAGCATAATAATGGATGCTACCGATGCGCAGTCGGCACTGTTTGCGGTAATCGAAAACATCCAGCGTCAGGACCTTGATTTTTTCGAAGAAGCTGTTGCTATAGAAAAGCTGTTGAGCGAACATAATATGAGCCAGGAAGCGGTAGCAAAAAGCTTAGGAAAAGCACAGTCAACACTTTCAAACAAATTAAGACTTTTACAGCTAACCGAAAATATCAGAAACAGAATTTCTGACGCAAAGCTCACCGAAAGACACGCAAGGGCACTTTTAAAGCTCCCCGACAACGCCTCAAGGCAACGCGCCTTATCTATAATTGTAGACAAAAGGCTTAATGTGTCCGAGACAGACAGATTAATAGTTCAAATGCTCAAAAAGAATGACGCGCACAAAGGCTCTTCGGTAAAATCATACAGGGATTTAAGAATTTTTATAAACACACTCAATCACGCGGTAGACGCGATACGCAAGGCAGGAATTGAAGCCGACACAGCTAAGAGCGAAACCGATGAATATATCGAATACGTCGTTAGAATACCTAAATTAGAAACGCCCGTTTACAGTCAAGCTATATAACCCTCTCCCTCAGGGTTTATATAACAGCCATATCTTTCTCTTTCACACCCCACATCCACAGTCCAAAGAGCAGTCTTAGCCGGCTGCTCTTTGGGCATTTCTTCGCTTGTTCCACGTGAAACACAAGACGCTCCGATACAAACTGTTCTACGTGAAACAAAAACCGCTCCTCGTCTTGCGAGGAGCGGTTTAAATGCTATTGATATTACTTATTCTTCCTGTGCCTTCTTGGCCTCTTCGATTACCTTTTGAGCTATATTTGCAGGCGCCTCTTCATAGCGAGCA
>CAZPPO010000114.1:0-6181 GCA_964588475.1 uncultured Eubacteriales bacterium | reverse complement strand
ACACGGGATGGCTTGATATCGTTGCTCTTTATCCGCTTGTTATTCTGTTTACGCTTAATCTGTTCAAGGGAAAAAGTAAAATACCTTACTTTGTTGTTATGTCATATCTTCTTATATTTAGTACCTATATGTCATTTTTTGTCGTTCTGTCACTTATTGTTTTCGGTGGTTTATATATTTTTATTGTTGATAAAAAGAATAAACTCAGAAACAACGCCTATGCACTCGGCGTGGCCACCATAGCGCCTTTGTTTGCAAGTGCTTACTCGCTCTACCAAAATTTCGGCAGTATTTTCGGAACTGCACGATTTGACATGATAGGGATAGGCGCCGAAAGTGAAACAGCAGAGTCTTCGCACTACAGCACAATATTGGGTTTTCTCGACTCGCCTAATAACCTTGAAATTTCATCGCTGTTTATGCTTTTAGGTATCGAATTTTCCTTAGTTTGCCTGATTCTGATGTGGTTCAACTTTCGAAAAAATAAAAGCTCCCGCAAATACACTGTTTTTTTTACCTTAGTGTTTGTGGCTTTATTGCTTCAAATATTTGTCAAAGGCGTCAATTTGTTGTGGCACGGCGGCTCATATGTGTGCTTTCCTTTCAGAAACGGCTATATGATAACATTCTTCGGGTGCTGTATCATAGGCTTTTTTATCGGTCGCTTTGATTTGTCTCGTAACAGAAAAAGTAATGTCAAGCTGCTTAATTTAATTATCCCGATTTTATGCACGTTCTCTTTTGTTTTAATTGTTCCGTATATATCAACGTTTTACAAGACCTTGGAGAATTTCAATGTCCTTAACGATAACAGCCTACTAAAAACAGGAATTTTGATGTATCCTTTCGGGCTTATGCTTTTGGCCGTAACCTTAGGCTATCTCCTTTTCAGGTTAATTTCAAACAGAGGCTTCAGAACTCTTCTTTCCTGTGCCTTAATTATTATAACCTTAGCAGCTGTGTCCCTTCGTCTTATCGGAAATGCCGAAGGCTCCGAAAGAGCAAAAACTTTTAATCAATATTATAAGGATTGCTTTGATGTAAGAGAAAACATCGCCGATAATAATGAATTTGAACGAGTGTGTAACCCCGATCTGGCTCTGATAACGAATTATCCCTACATATCTAAGGTGCCTTCAATTTCAAACTGGACGCATTCCTTAAGCTCAGAGCACATACATGCGTTTATCAGAATGGGCTTTTCCTCTGTTTATACAAGAGTGCTTGATAGTGGGGGCACCGTATTCTCAAAGGCTTTGCTTCGAGTTACCGATACGGTTTCAAAATCAAAGCTCAGTAATATGCTTTATGATGAAATAAGGCTGTCACAGGAGGGGTATCACTATTACGGCAACAAATATGTATTACCTGTGGGGCTTCTGTTTAATGATAATGTTACAAAGCTCTCATTTGAAGATTACAGCAACTGCTTTGAATATCAAAATTCCATTTATGAATCGCTCACTCAAGACAGCGGCTTATTTAAAAAAGCAACCTTAGAGATAAAGAATGAGAAAAATACCGATAAAACCATAAACTACTTCGGCACAAAATTTAACGAAGACAAAGCCTGTATCCTTACTACGAGCATTAAAATAACCGATGCTTCCATGATTTATCTTCAGCTTTACCGCGGGGACGAGAATAATTGCATTATAAAGGACATAAAGGTAAATGGAGAAAAGCTGTTTGTTCCGGACTCGGGCAAGAATTACGGTAAAAATACGCGTTTTCCCGTAAGCTTCAACAATAATATTTTAGAAATAGGATGTTTCAAAAATGAAGAGGTCGAGCTTGTGTTTAATATCGTCAACGGCAACGCTAAAAATCTGATTTTATATACTATGGATCTTAAAAAAATGCAGACGCTATGCGAAAATTCGGCAGAGAATGCTTATACGGTAGCTTCGGATAGTGTTGCTTTGAGCGTTTCAAGCGTAAACGATAATAAAGTTTTGTTTATACCTTTGACTTATGAGGACGAATGGGAATGCACGGTAAACGGTGAACCGACAAAGCCTGTACGAATACTTAATAATTTTATAGGCATTAAGGTAAATAGCGGTGAAAACAACATCAAACTGAGTTATTCTCACACTCCCGCTTATCTAAACGCAGTACTCACCTCTTTATTGTTTTTGTTTGCCCTGGCACTGCTGTGCGTCGAGAAAAAAATAAAGAAAGTGCCCAAATTTGTTATGTCCCTGATGAGTATTGCTTTTATATCGATATTTATAGCCTCGGTAACAATGCTTTATTGGGTGCCCTTACTTTACTTTGCGTTTGCCTTGGCAGCAGAGATAATTTTAGCCGAAAAAATAACGCCTGCGTAATAATTGCAGACGCTTATTTTTCTTTGCCTTTGTTTTATTCTTCCCACAACGGAATAATCATATTTTCTTTAAGCTCTGCCTCTGAAAGAAACGGATACAAATCCTCAAGCGCAGCAGAGCGCATTTGCCCGCTACCGTCAATTTTGCTTGCCGCCTTCGGCTCGAATGACTGAGCGGTCGTCACTTTTATCTCCGTAAGCGAATACCCGGGCTGTTCAAGCGCCTTGCGGACAGTCTCTTCAAGCCCCTCAGTTTTATCCTCATAAAAATAAGGTATATTATATGCATAGGCTATACGCTGTAAACTCGGAAAGCTCAAATCACCACTGTCAACCCCTATGCCGACAAGCGGAGCGCCGAAGAACCTGCTTTGAGTCTGCCTTATCGAATGATAGCCGCCGTTGTTTATTACAAAAAGCTTAACAGGTAGCCTGTGGTGAACTATAGTCTGCAGCTCCTGAATATTCATTTGAATACTTCCGTCACCTGTAATACATATTATGTCCTCCCCGGGATTTGCAAAGCACGCGCCCGTTGCCGCAGGGAGATCGTAGCCCATTGACGCTATAGCTGAATTAATTATAAATCTGCTTCCCTTTTTAATAACAAAGGCATGGCTTCCAACAACGCTTGCGGAGCCGTTGCCGACAACAGTAATTGTATTCTCCGAGAGCGCCCTGCTGATTTCTCTTATGAAGGCATACACGTTGGCGTCACCGTTTTCAAGATGCTTTGCAGTTACAACGGGATATTTCTCTTTCCAGTGAGCACACCGAGACAGCCACTGCTCCTTTTTGGGCAGTGCCTTGCCGCCGAGCGCGGCATAAAGCCCGTCAAGAAAAGTCTTGCAATCGGCACAAATCGGCATATCCACATGAAGTATCGGTTTTTTCAGCTCCTCTTTATCAATGTCTACCATTATAACATAGGCTTCCCGTGCCCAGCTTTTGTAGTTGTAGCCAACCTGCCTAATGCTCAATCTGCTGCCAACCGACAAAATCAGGTCACTGTTTTGAACGGCAAAGTTTCCCGCTCTGTCGCCCATTATACCCGCTCTGCCTGTATAAAGAGGATTGTCATCCTCAATAAGGTCAATACTGTTCCAGCCGGTAACAACAGGAATATTCAGCAAATCTGCCGCTTTTTGAAAGCTGTCAAAGCCCAGAGAAAGCCTTATCCCGTTCCCTGCATTGAGAACGGGTCTTTGGGCGGCTTTTATTTTATCTATAACAGTTTCAAAAACAGACTCGTCAAGCTGCGGTTTTTTTTCTTCTCGGACAAGTCCTTCAAGCTTTTCGTCGTCTACATATGCCCCCTGAACATCGAGCGGAATGTCAAGCCAAACGGGGCCCTGCCTGCCCGATTTAGCAGTATAAAGCGCCTTTTCAAGCCAATATCTTATTTCTCTTGGATTTTGTACCATAACCGCAAGCTTTGTCATAGCTTCGGCTGACTTTACAATATCAAACTCCTGGTCGCCCATGGCACGAAGATTAAGACCAGTACTTCTTGCGGTCGTTTCATAACGAACCTGACCTGATATCACGAGCATGGGGATGGAATCGAGGTACGCACCGCACACTCCGGTAAGGGCATTGATTCCGCCGGGTCCGGTAGTCACGCAAACCACAGCTATTTTTCCGTTTATTCTGGCGTAGCCTTCAGCCGCTATTGCCGCCGCCTGCTCGTGATGGACATATATGCAGCGTAAATGCGGTGAGTGACCGAGACTGTCGTTAAGGTGCATTGCCCCCCCGCCGACAACCGTAAATACATGCTCTATATTATTCTCCGCCAAAAAACGCGCGATATAGTCGGAAACCTTAATCCTCAAAATTTATCCTCTTTTCTTCAACTACAAGCGGTCTTTTAATTACACGGCTGTTTATATTAAGTATATATTCCCCGAGAATTCCGATAAAAACAAGCTGAACTGCCCCCAAGAAGAACATACCTATGAGAATCGGAGCTAACCCGGCGGAAAACTGCCGCCACATAACAAGCTTTAGAATAAGGTAGGCTATTCCTATAGCTGCGCTTAAAACACCTATTGTGAAGCCTACGAACGTTGCGAGGCGTAAGCCTATTTTTGTGTATGAGGTAAAGCTGAGCATCGCTGCGTCATAAAGAGTGAAAAAATTGTTGTGAGTTTTGCCGGCCCGGCGTTTCTTTTGCTCGTATTCAATCTCCTTGCGCTTTCCGCCAAGCTCGGCTACTATACCCCTTATGAAGGGACGCGTATCATCAAGACTCCTTAAAACATCTATAAATGACTTGTCATAAAGGCCGAAGCCCGTAAAATGCTCTATGATGTCAACATCGGAAATTTTCTTTATAAGCTTGTAATAAGCCGTGCGCATTGCTCGTGTAACAGGGTTTTCAAGACTTGTTGTCTTGACTGCGCATACTATCTTATATCCCTTTTCCCACTCCTGAACAAATTGGGGGATAAGCTCAACGGGGTCTTGAAAATCACAGCATAGACTCACCGCACAGTCGCCCGTGGTCTGAAGCAGCCCGTAATAGGGAGAATTAAATTGTCCGAAATTCTTAACATTGAATATTGCCTTAATCTTCTTGTTTTGCTCACACAGTCCTTCAATAAGCCCCTGTGTTTTGTCGGTAGAGCAGTTATCAATAAAAAGAATCTCATAATCATACTCTGGTAAGTCTCTTTTGAGCATTTCTATAACTGCTTTCGAAATCGGGACTACATTCTCCTGTTCATTAAAACACGGAATCATTATGCTGATTTTTTTCATAGTGTCATCTCCACTGTCCTTCTGATGCCTTCCTCAAATGAAACCTCAGGCTCAAAGCCCGTATCCTTTTTTAGCTCTTCAATATCGGCAACAAGGTGCATAATCTGTTTTTCATTATAGGGCACCTCACCGAATACAGGCGCGATATCGGGATTTACAAGCTTATGAATCGTTGTAAAATACTCACTCAAACGCCTTCCCGTACCGCTGCCTAATACATAGGTTTTTCCGTCAACTCCCTTACGGGCAACAAGAAAAATAGCATTTGCGGCATCTGTGCTGTAAAGGTAATCCCATATCTGCTCTGCTTTTGTATATTTAGGACGCTCACCGTTTGAAAGCTTTTTAATGGCGGTAATAATCGGAGAATAATCACTGTCATACGGGCCGTAAACGCTCAGCAGTCTTACCCATTCGTGCCGGATTTTAAGCTCCCTGCAAAGCTCGCGTGTTCTGATTCCGGAGAGCAGCTTCGCCTTACCGTATTCATTTTCGGGATTTGCAGGCGTATGAGAGGAAAGCGGGCACTTTACCCTGCCGTATTCCGCTTGACTTCCCACTCCTACAAACACCTTACATGAAAGCGCCTTTGCGGCCTTGACGGCTTCGAGCGCGTATTTTACATTTTCGGACTGAAGGCTTGAATTGTTTCTGTCCTCCCCTGTAGTCCCTTTCCAGGCAAGATGAAAAAACACATCCGAGGGGTAAGCTACCTTGCAGGGCAGTGAGGAGTAATCCGAAATGTCGCACATCACCTTAGTAATAAGCTTGTTTTCGGGAATATTGGCGTTTCTGCCTGAGTTTGGATTGAGTACAACGGTAACGTGTACCTTCTCCTCAACGAGCTTATTTATCAGCGCCATACCGACTGCGCCCGTAGCACCGGTGATTATACTGTTCATATCTCACGGTTTCCTTTTTATTACTTTATATCACTTTTTCTTGTACAGGTCAAGAAAACGCAGCTGTTCGTGATGTAATAATAAAAATGCTTTATTTTGAGTTTAAGGTATGATATAATTTATAAAAAATAAATCTGATCGGATGTTATCATATGGAAAAGCTTGCAATATTCGGAGGAAAACC
>CAZPPO010000113.1:0-6257 GCA_964588475.1 uncultured Eubacteriales bacterium | reverse complement strand
GCGGGAACTTAAGGTTAGTAGAAAGGAATATGAACAGGCAAAGGCTCGCATTACAACCCTCGACAACATCATCCAAAAGCTCTATGAGGATAATGTGACAGGTAAGATTTCCGATGAGCGTTTCATGAAGTTGGCTGCCACCTATGAAACTGAACAGGCTCAGCTACAAAATCGTGTTGCCGAACTGCAGTCTTTCCTTGACAGCGCAAAAGAAAAATCCCTCAATGCTGAACACTTCCTGTCACTGGTGCGGAAGTACACAGACATCAAGGAATTGGATGCGGAGATTATACGGCAGTTTATTGATAAAATCATTGTCTACAAGGCAGAGAAGGTCAACGGTCACAGGAAACAGCATATTGAAGTGATTTTAAACTGTATCGGAGCAGTGGAACTTCCGAAACCCCAAGAAGAAACGGCATAGCCGATATCTCTACCGACTATGCCGAATTTTTTAAGGTATTAAATCCCTTAGGTGCGCCGCCTTTTACGGGGCTTTTTTCTTGTTTTTGTCTGTTAACTATGTCTTTGATAAACCTGCAAGAGCAATGGCGGCATCCTTAGGAGAAAAGCCTCCGGGAGTGTTAAGAAAGTTTTTATTTTCTTCACTCCATCGCTCGCAGTATCCTTCTATTTGCTCTGTCGTCATTTTTATATCTAAATCAACTAAACCCTCTATTAACCCGAGCATTTCATTTTTATCTGTTTTTAAGACACTAAGCAGTTCGCAAAGCCTGTCTTTACAAAACACCTCGGCGCGCTGTGTCAAGCAGGACATAAACGCGGCGCAGGCTTTACCGTGAGGGACATCAAAATCCTCCGTTAAAACATAGCCGATAGTGTGCGGAAAAGCGGCTCCGGTAATATTAAGCGCAAGACCTGCGTAAACAGAAGCGTAGAAAAGCTCATCGCGCGTTTGTTTATCGGGCTGCCTGTTTGATGATGATATTTCCTTGAGCGCCGTAAATATCTTCGGCAGTGAAAGCCTGGCATACGCCTCAGATATTTCAGAGCTTTTAGGGGAAAACCATCCTTCCGCCGCATGGGCAAAAGCATCAAGCGCCGTAGAAACCGTCACGCCAAGCGGCATTGAATCGGTAAAGCGCGGATTAAGAAAAGAAACTCTCGCATAACAATCCGGTCCCGAAATGCTTCTTTTCATCCCCACAGAATCATCGGTCAATACCGAAACTCCCGTTACCTCGCTTCCGGTACCCGCGGTGGTTCCCACAAGAAGAACAGGCAAAGCCTTTGCCGGAATTGTCCTCTTGTAAATGTCGCCCGCTGAAAATTCCGGATTTTTGGCATAAATACCGACTGCCTTTGCCGCATCAAGCGCAGACCCGCCTCCAATGCCGACAATAAAATCGGCGGACTGTTCGAGTGCCCTTTTACCCCCCGCTGTGCATGAGGATATTGTCGGATTTTCTGTGATTTCGGAAAATACAGTATAGGAAATTCCTTTATCCGTCAAAACCTCGGTTACCTGCTGTAATGCACCACTGAGTTTTGCGGAGCTTTTGCCCGTAACTATAAGACAGCTTTCGCCAAAGGTCTTGAATATTTCGCCACTATTTTTTACACAATTCTCACCGCTTACAACACGAGCGGGCATATAAAAGTCAATACCCAATATCTCACTCCCGTTTCATATTTCCTTTACAAAATTTTATATATATATTTATACTATAATCATATTGAAAAATCAATTCAAATGATGTAAAATAGATTTGTTCGGTAGTGAGCGGAGGTAAGGTTGTGAGTAAAAGCACCGCCGTAAAAAAAGGTGACCACAAAATTCTTTTCGGCAGGGCCGATGCCTTAGTATTGATTGCGGCTTTATTAGTCGCCGTTTTTATGTCCTTTTTCTACAAGGGCTACTCTCAAAAGTCGCTTAGAGCCGACATCAGCGTTAACGGCGAGCTGTACAAAAGCATACTTTTAACACAGGAGCGTGAAGAGCTAATAATAATCCAAACCGACCCTGTGGTGACGTTGAAGGTTTTTCAAGGTGGAATTTCCTTTATAAACGCACTTTGCCCTGACCGCACCTGCGAAAAGAGCGGTGTGCTTAAAGCTGCCGGAAGCGTTGCCGTTTGTCTGCCCGCGAGGGTCGTTGTTTCTGTAGTTTCGGACAAGCATTCCGGCTCCGGTTACGATGCAATCAGCTACTAAGCGAGGTGTGAGATGAGCAAAAAATCTGTTGTGGCTCAAAAGACCGCCCTTTTCGGGATACTCTCTGCCCAGGCTCTTTTGCTCAGCTTTCTCGAGGGCTTGCTGCCCTCTTTTTTCCCGGTTCAAGGTGTAAAGCTTGGCTTATCAAATATCGTAACCATGTACTGCGTATCCTCCCTCGGAATTCCCTATGCCCTGGCAGTGACGCTTTTCAAAGCGTTTTTTGCCCTTGTCACAAGGGGTGCGATTTCCTCACTGTTAAGCTTGTCAGGAGGTCTTCTGAGCCTTTTGGGGATGATAGTGTTTTTCAGGCTTTTATCTGGCAAGCTCGGTTTTGTCGGCATAGGAGTCATCTGCTCGCTGCTTCATAACGCAGGTCAGCTAACAGCCTGTGCCGTTTTAATGGGTAAAACGGTTTTCGCCCTTTCCCCGTTGCTGATATTCCTGAGCGTTATAACGGGAACGGTAACCGGAATTGCACTTAAATATACGCTGCCTCTGCTTGAAAAGCAATCGGTTCGGTTTTTAAATTAATTAGTTACTATCAGCTAAGAGTAAAGTAAAGTAAAGTAAAGTAAAAGAGAGGTATTGTTAATGAAGGAAAAGACGTTGGGTGTCTTGTCTCCGGTCTTAAGAGCTAAAGGCGGAGTGAGGGTTCCTCACCACAAAAACACCCAAAACTGTGAGGCCGTTCGCTTTTTTGATGTTGAAACAGTTGTACTTCCGATGCTTCAACACATAGGAACCCCATGCACACCCATTGTATCTGTGGGTGACAAGGTGTGCGTCGGCCAGCTAATCGGTGACTCGGACAAGTATTTGTCTGTCCCTGTCCATGCAAGCGTATCCGGTGAGGTGTCGGCTATAGGTATTGTAAGAACCGCGCCCGGAAAGCGTGTTGAGGCTGTAACAATCAAATCTGATGGTGAGATGCGCCCTTGTAGTGAAATAAGTCCGCCTACGATTAACAATCGCGAGGATTTCCTGAGAGCTGTCAGAAATTCCGGATTGTGCGGGCTCGGTGGCGCGGGATTTCCCACACACGTAAAGCTTAACGTGCCACCCGAAAAAAGGATTGATACTCTAATTGTCAACGCTGCCGAATGCGAGCCTTACATAACGGTTGATTACCGTGAATGTATTGAAAATGCAGAGCATATCGTTTCCAGTGTTAAGCTTATTATGAAGTATCTCAAAATCGAAAATTCAATTATTGCGGTTGAGGACAATAAGCCCAAGGCAATAGAGCTTTTAAGCAAGCTTGCCGAAAGTGAAAAAAACATTAAGGTAATGGCGCTAAAATCAAAATACCCTCAGGGCGCTGAAAAAATGATAGTCTGCAGCGCAACGGGAAGAAAGGTTCCCTCCGGTAAACTTCCGATGGATGTGGGCTGCATTGTAATTAATGTCGCGAGTGTCGCTTTTATCGACAGATACATAAAAACAGGCAAGCCCCTTGTCAGCCGCACTTTAACAGTGGATGGCTCCGCCATAAACAAGCCTCAGAACGTAAGAGTCCCCATAGGCACAAAAATCAAGGATATAATTGAATTTTGCGGCGGCTTTAAACAACTCCCGTTCAAAATGATAACGGGCGGTCCGCTTATGGGTACCGCTTTGCTCAGTACTGACGCTCCCGTTCTCAGAACCTACAGCGCAATTTTAGCGTTCACAAAGGACACGTATAAGCTCAAGCCCGAACGCGATTGCATACGCTGCGGAAGATGTGCGTTTGTATGTCCCATGCACCTAGTTCCTACGGATATTGAAAGATATGTCTTGGCCCGTGATGCCGAGAAGCTTGTTAAAAGCAACGTCATCGACTGTATGGAATGCGGAAGCTGTGCCTTCTCATGTCCGTCAGGCAAAGCACTCGTTCAGTATATCGTTCTGGGAAAAGATATTGTGAGAGAGGCAGGTTTGAAAAAATGATTGAAAAATCGGAAAACACCGCTGTTAAAAATGCAGTAAATCCGTTGACCTCGGAAGAAGGCTATCTTCCCACCGTCAGCGCTTCTCCTCATATCCGTTCGCATGATACGACAACGGGCATTATGCTTGATGTTATCGTAGCTCTTATCCCTTCTTTGATAGCCTCGTTGGCTCTTTTCGGTCCTCGCGCCCTTGCGGTGACGGGCATATCCGTCTTGTGCTGCATGCTCTTTGAATACATATCAAGGAAGGCTATGAAAAGACAAAATACACTGGGTGACTTAAGCGCTGTAGTTACAGGCATATTGTTAGCTTTCAATCTGCCCTCGACTATCCCGTTGTGGATGGTCCCCATAGGAGCTTTTATAGCAATTGTAATTGTAAAACAGTTTTTCGGCGGTATCGGACAAAACTTTGTCAACCCGGCTTTAATAGGCAGGATAATACTTACGGTCTCATTCCCCACGGCTATGTCCACCTGGATAGGAAACTATGCCTGGGGCGGCGGCGCGGATGCCGTTACCTCGGCGACTCCTCTTTCCTCACTTGCCGAGATTTTTGCCCAAAAGAGCTTTACTCCCGATTCATTAGCCCGCTTGCCCTCAAACCTTCAAATGTTCTTTGGTCAAACAGGTGGCTGTTTGGGCGAAACCTGCGCGATTGCCATTCTTTTAGGTATGATTTATCTCCTCGCACGCCGCGTCATACCTCCTGTAATTCCATTTGCATATATAGGCACGGTAGCTCTTATTATGCTGATTGCGGGAGAAGGCAGTATCCGCTTTTTAGCGGCGCAGCTGCTCAGTGGTGGTCTGCTTCTCGGTGCGGTATTTATGGCGACGGATTATACCACCTCCCCTATTAATCCAAAGGGCAAGCTGATATTTGCAATAGGTTGTGCTATTATAACCTCGTTAATCAGGCTTTACGGCAGTTTCCCCGAGGGAGTGTCCTTCTCAATTATACTGATGAATATTCTCACGCCCCTTATAGACCATGCTACAAAGCCGAAGCCGTTCGGCTACGTTAAGGGTAAAAAAGAAAAAAAGGAGGCTGACGCATAATGAAATCCTCGCTGCTAAAGCAAATACTGTTGCCGGCAATATCCCTGTTTTTAATATGCCTTGTGTGCTCAGCCCTTTTGGCTTTTACAAATATTACCACAAAAGATGAAATATTGAAACGTCAAGAGGATTCCGAAAATGCTTCAAAAAATGCGGTTGTTCAGGGAGCGGACGGCTTTTCTGAAAATATGACTGTTAATGTTGACGGCGAAGATTACGCTTATTATGAAGCTTATGATAAGGATAAAAAGATAATCGGGTATATATTTACTACCTCTTCAAAGGGCTACGGCGGTGAAGTCAGAATAGTCACCGGTATAAGTCCCGACGGCCTTGTTCTGGGCGTCGTGCCTGTTTTACTCAACGAAACTCCCGGCCTTGGCATGAAGACCGCCTCTGAGGATTATCTTAACCAATATGTCGGCAAATCAGAGTCCATCGGTGTTGTAAAAAGCAATCCCAAAGAAAACACTATTCAAGCAATAAGCGGTGCCACCATTAGCTCAAGGGCTGTTACCGAAGCCGTCAATACCGCTTTTAAGGTTTATAATGCTATACTGGAGGCGAATGTAAATGGCTAAAAAAAGAGGCTTATTCGGCGAGTTTTCAAAGGGTCTGTTTGTCGAAAACCCGGTCCTTCGTCTCGTGCTCGGAACATGCCCTACTCTTGCAATATCTACCTCAATGGTAAATTCCATCGGAATGGGAATTTCCGCAACACTCGTACTTTTTTTCTCAAATATTGCAATTTCGGCACTTAGAAAGGTAATTCCCACTAAGATAAGAATCCCCGCATATATTGTTATTATAGCTTCGTTTGTAACTATAGTTCAGCTCGTTGTCAAAGCGTTTGTACCGGCTATTGATGAAGCATTGGGAATTTTTCTCCCCTTAATAGTAGTCAACTGCATAATTTTAGGCAGAGCGGAGGCCTTTGCAGGCAAAAACTCCGTAGTGGCAAGTGCCGCAGACGGCCTGGGAATGGGTGTGGGCTTTACCGCCGCGTTGTTTCTGATGGCAACTGTCAGAGAGCTTTTAGGAAACGGAACTCTTTTTTCGGAAGCGCAAAAACTGCTTTCTCTTTTC
>CAZPPO010000112.1:0-6278 GCA_964588475.1 uncultured Eubacteriales bacterium | reverse complement strand
GCTCATCCATTTATAATAACATAGTCTTGAGCCATTGGCAACCGCGGCAAACCGCTTTTGCCAATGACCCTAAATGGTGGGAACAATAGGGCTCGAACCTATGACCCCTTGCTTGTAAGGCAAGTGCTCTCCCAGCTGAGCTATGCTCCCGCGCGCGCCTAATTTTTATTTTGGCGGCGAGATATAATATACTATATAATTGCATTTATGTCAACAGTATTAGGAGAATTATTTTCATAATTTCTTTGTTGATGCTAAGGACTTTTCAGAATATTTCAATTGCTTTCCTTCCCATGGTATATTCTGTATGCTGTCATTCCCACCGCGGCAAGTACAGGTCCCACAATCAAGCCTATCGCACCAAAAAACACAATCCCCATGGCAGCCGCTGCAACTGAGATTAAAGGTGAAAGGCCGATTTTTTTGCCTGTTATCAAGGGTTGAAGCACCATTCTCAGAACAATGAGCAGAATGAATATGATTCCAAGACTAAGAGCAAATTGCCCGCTTTCGTTGTACAAGCTTATAATTATCCAAGGAATAAACACAATGCCCGAGCCCAAAAGCGGGAGAATATCAATTAACGATATTCCGATAGCGATAGGCAGAGCCCACCATCGCATATCAATCAACAAAAGTCCTGCGGTAATAACAGCTGTATCAATGAAAAACATTATAAGCATTGCTTTTGCAGCACCAATTCCCGCATCAATAAATTCATCAAAAAGCTGAAGAATCTTGCTTTTGTTTTCTTTTTTATTATCCATTAAAACCACCTTTTCAGCCCAATTAAAACGCTTTTTATATAATTATAATAACTTATTTTTTATTTAAATTCAACACGCGTTTTAAGCCTCGGGTTATTAATTTATTATTTTCACGGCGGAACAAAAATACTCTATTGACTACCCCGTTTAGGCGTGATAATATTCAGAATAACAGAACAGCTGTATTTTTGCTCACCTATTTTCGTTTGAAAGCTGCCGTGAAATATGCGAGACCTATTAAGTGGTTTTTTCAGTGTTTTTAACCGTAAGGACGATATGGCAAAAGGGCGCATAAGCATGCTCGCTTCGGCTGTAATAGTCCAATCTATGCTCCCTCTTACATCAGGTATTTTTTATACGGGCTTTCTCATCGCCCATGACATAAATATCGTGGGAGCAGGAATTATCAGCTTTATACCAAGCATCGCGGTGCTTTTAGGCGTCTTTTCGCCGTATATTTTGGAACGTTTCCCGAGAAGAAAGGCGATTTTGCTCATATCAAGACTCATTAGCTACATAATTAACATTCTCGGAGTAACTGTACTGCCATTACTGGTTCACGACACAAAGCTCAGAATCATCAGCTTTGGTGTGATTCTTTTCGTGTCGAGCGGTATATCTTCACTGACCGCACCCGGCTTTGCACCGTGGCATCTCAATTTTATTCCCGACGACGTAAGAGTCGATTATTTCGGATACCTTCAGATTGTAAGAAGCGCGGTTTACGGCGCAGTAATCCTCTCTTCCGGTTTTACCGCCGATTTGCTTGCCGGTTCAACTCACGAAATAACCGTTCTTTATGCCTTAAGAATTATAGCTTTTTTAATGGCACTGCTGGAGATTGGCTTTTTGGCTATAGGAAAGGAGTTTCCTTATCCGAAAAAGGAGACGTCCAAGCTCGCCAATGTGTTCGTTTTATCCTTCAAAAGCAAAAGGTTTTTGCGCGTTGTCACCTTGATTGCGCTCTGGGGGTTTTTCGCCTCGTGCAGCGCGTCGGCACTCAATTATTACCTGCTGAACACGGCAAAGGTTTCCTATTCATATATGGGCTTTATGGATGCGCTGTATCCCCTGTTCGTTCTCGTTTTTTCAAGGTTCTGGAGCCGATACATCAAGAAGCACTCCTGGCTTAAAACCTTCGCCGTTACGGCGTTTATGTATACGCCGACGCTGTTTTTACACTCATTCGTAACGGCAGACAATTACCTTGTTCTTATGACTATTGTAAGGCTTTGCCAACACGTTTCGGGCGTGGGACTCAACCACTCGTACTTAAATCTTCCCTTCATCAACCTGCCAAACGAGGACAGAACAAATTATATAGCGTTTTACACCTTGTATTTGACGATTTTCACATTGCTCGGCTCGCTTTTCGGCACAGCGTTTATCGCCGCTACAATAAACATACACATATCTGTTTTCGGGATTCCCTTTACAGGCTCACAAATGCTGCTTTGCCTTCAGGGGTTAGGGCAGACGCTGATAGCCGTCTTAATAGTCTCCTTCCGAAGCAAGCTTGAACCCTCGCAGGATGGTGCGGATACAGACACTATAAAACAAAAAGCCCGAACCTGAGTCCGGGCTTTTGTTATTCGATTTTTTCAAAATCCGATGCAGGATGCTTGCATATGGGACAAATAAAATCGGGCGGAAGCTCCTCTCCCTCATATATATAGCCGCATATTTTGCACCGCCAGCCTTTTAAGACAGTATTCTCGGGCTTTGGCTTTATGTTGCTGTGGTAATAGGCATATGTTACAGATTCGTAATCTGATAAAACCTCGCCGTCCGTAACCGAAGCTATGAACATAGTATGCGTACCCAAATCAATAATTGAGGTCACCTTTGCGCTGATATAAGCATTGCAATGCTCAGTTATATAAATGACTGAGTTTTTACTTCTGCTTTTCGCATCAAAATTTGCAAACTTGTCTGTATCCCTGCCGCTTTTGAAGCCAAAGCGTTCAAAAAGCTCAAATCCTGCCGTAATATCTAAAACACATGCGTTAAATTCCTTTTCTCGCATAATCAAATCGTGGGTATAGTTTTGTTTGTTAATCGCTACTGCAATTTGATTAGGTGCTGTAGTAACCTGCATAACCGTATTTGTTATGCAACCGTTGTCCTTTTCCCCGTCCTTCACTGTCAGCACATATAATCCATAGCCGATTTTATACATTGAGCTGTTGTTCATTGTTTCTCCTTTTTTAATCAGACTTGTCTTTATTGTTTATAAGCCTGTCAATAGTCTGTGAATATAAAGCAACCGGGTCCTTCAAAAAACCTTCCTCTAACATCCGCGCTTGCATGGCATCCGCCGCGAAAAGTGTTATTTTCAAGATTTCTTCGGAAAATCCGTACATTGTAAATGTAACAAAATATCCGCCTTCCCTTTTTTCTGTTTCAACCTTATTTTCCCTCTCTCTTCTTGCCTGTAAAAGCAAGGTCAAAGCGGCATTAACGGCCTTTTCTCTGACTGATTTTGTAAGCTCTTCCTCAAGAGTCGAAGCAATCTCCCTACCATTTTTTGAAACGGTCAGACACTGCTGCTTATTATGATTTGCAGTCTCTACCGCGCCCAAGGCAAGAAGGGCGTCTACAGCCTCATTTATTTCAAAATAATTTACAATTCCTACACTCGTTAGACTGTCCGCAAGCTGTTGTTTGGAAATAGGCTCCTCGATTCTTGAGAGCAAATAACACACAAGAATGCGTATTTCATTTTTATTTCTCAGTCCGCCATAATCTACCCCGCCTTGAAAGGCGTCAAAATTAATCACGCGTCAACCTCTTTCTTATAGTGATGAGCGTTTTCAAGCATCATATTTTTAACCTTCATCAGTCTTGTCGTAGCGCTCCTCTCATTTTCATCAAGCTTCATAGTGATATATTTGATAGTATCCTCATACTGCGGAATCATAATGTATTCAAGCGCGTTAACCCTGCGCCTTGTCTTTTCTATTTCGCCTGACATTAAGGAGCATGATTTTTCCAGCTGTGCGAGCCTCACCATTTTGACGGCAAGATCTGCAAATTTTCTGACAGCCGCATCAAGGTCAAAGGAGGTAAATGCGTAGGCATAAGAATAAATATCATTTTCGTCGGCTGTTTTATATGAAACGTCATACTCGGGAAGAATTACACTCATAACATTCTTCTGGGATACCTCGATAAACATTTCCTGTTTAGGCAGCATAAGCGCGGTATTGGTTATTTCCTCGCTCACAGAAGCTCCCGCAAGAGCCATATGAGCTTGTGCCTGTTTCAGCCCATCCTCAACCTCGCGTCTTAATTGTTTGTTTTCTCTGACAAGCTCTAAAAAGCGTCGCATCAGCTCGTCGCGCTTGTCCTTGAGCAGTTTATGCCCTCTGCGCGCCGTCGCAAGCTTGCGTTTAAGATTTATCAGTTCCATTCTTGTTGGATTAATTTGTATGACAGCCACAAAAGTCACCTCCTTTAAGGTCTGATATTAATCAGTAGTACTTATCAAGCAATTCATCGCTTATTCTCTTGAGCTCGGAGCGCGGAAGCAGTCTTAGCAGCTCCCAGCCTAAATTGAGCGTTTCCTCAACTGTTCTGTTTTTATCAAATCCCTGAGAAACATAGCGCTGCTCAAATTCATCCGCAAATCGGGCATACAATCTGTCAATCTCCGTAAGAGCCGCCTCACCGAGAATAATCATAAGCTCCTTTGCGTCCTTACCTCTTGCATATGCAGAAAAAAGCTGGTTCATGGTATTTGAATGGTCTTCTCTTGTTTTACCCCGACCTATACCCTTGTCCTTAAGCCTCGACAGCGAGGGCAAGACATCTATTGGAGGGAAAACGCCCTTTCTGAAAAGCTCTCTGCCTAAAATGATTTGTCCCTCGGTGATATATCCCGTAAGGTCGGGAACCGGGTGAGTTTTATCATCCTCGGGCATCGTTAAAATGGGGATAAGCGTTATACTTCCCTTTTTCCCCTTTTGGCGACCCGCTCTTTCATAAATACTGGCAAGATCGGTATACATATATCCGGGATAGCCTCTTCTTCCGGGTACTTCCTTCCTCGCGGCGGAAACCTCGCGCAAGGCGTCGGCATAGTTTGTAATATCCGTTAAGATTACTAAGACGTGCATACCTTTATCGAAAGCTAAATATTCCGCAGCAGTAAGGGCCATCTTGGGAGTTGCTATTCTTTCAATAGGAGGATCGTTTGCGAGGTTTGAAAACATTACCGTTCTGTCAAGTGCTCCCGTTGTTCTGAAGCTCTTGATAAAATAATCAGATTCTTCAAAGGTAATTCCCATAGCGGCAAAAACAACGGCGAATTGCTCATTGTCATCGAGAACCTTTGCCTGTCTCGCAATCTGAGCCGCAAGCCTTGCGTGGGGAAGGCCCGCGCCGGAGAATATCGGCAGCTTTTGACCTCTGACAAGAGTATTAAGTCCGTCAATTGCGGAAATTCCTGTTTGTATAAATTCCTCCGGGTAATTTCTTGCCGCGGGATTCATCGGTCTGCCGTTCACATCAACGCGTTTTTCGGGGATTATTTCAGGTCCGTTGTCAATTGGTCTGCCCAAGCCGTCAAAGACGCGTCCGAGCATATCCTCAGAAACCGCAAGCTCCATTTGCCTTCCTAAAAAGCGAACCTTGCTGTTTGACAGGTTTATGCCCGTAGAGCTCTCAAAAAGCTGAACAAGAGCATTTGTCCCGTCAACCTCAAGAACTCTGCAGCGCCTTGTTTCGCCGTTTTCAAGCTCAATTTCTCCAAGCTCATCATACTTAACTGCTTCAACTTGCCGAACAAGCATTAATGGTCCGGCAACCTCTTGAACGGTTCTGTATTCCTTAGGCATTACTGCTCCTCCCTTTTATTGACGCAATTAGCAATTTCACGAATAAGCTGCTGCTGAATTTTTTCTGATTCCGTGTCAATATCCTCTTGATGGACATATTTGAACCTGCCTATGCTCTCTCTCACGGGCAAAAAGGCAAGCTCCTCAATATCCGCTCCCGAGCTTAGAGCCTCTAAAGCCCTGTCATAATATTCTATAATAAGCCTCATCATATAATTTTGTTTTTTGAGGTCTGTATAAGTGTCAACCTCGTGGAAAGCAAGCTGGTGCAGGAAATCCTCTCTTATCGAACGAGCTGTTTCCATTTTTAGTCTGTCGGGAGCGGACAAGGCATCCATACCGACAAGCTTTACTATTTCTTCAAGCGCTGCTTCATCGGACAATAGGCTCAAAAATCTTGAGCGCAAATCAGTCCAATCCTCTGAAATATTCTTATCAAACCAATCCCCTAAGGAATCCGCATAGAGCGAATAGCTTGTAAGCCAATTAATTGCGGGAAAATGCCTTTTATAAGCAAGAGCGGAGTCGAGTCCCCAAAAAACCTTTACTATTCTGAGAGTCGCCTGGGATACGGGCTCGGAAATATCTCCTCCGGGAGGCGAAACCGCTCCGATTACGGATAAAGAGCCTTCGGTTTCTTCGCTTTGCAGTGTGATGATTCTACCTGCTCTTT
>CAZPPO010000111.1:0-6292 GCA_964588475.1 uncultured Eubacteriales bacterium | reverse complement strand
AGCGGCAAGGCTATATCTTCAAGACATTCGAAGATTTATAAGAAAATGGAAAACACAATTATTATAGACAGAATGACAAAAGACGATATACCATCGATAGCAAGGCTTGAGAGAGAAAGCTTTACTTCTCCCTGGAGCGAAAAAGCAATTTTGGCCGAACTTGAAAATGAGAGGGCACTCTTTCTGACGGCAAAGGACAATGGAGAGCTGCAGGGATATATAGGCTCCCATCTTATTTTGGGCGAATGCTATATCACTAACATAGCCGTATTTGAAAAAAGCAGGAGGAAAGGCATAGCCAAAAAGCTTATAAACGAGCTTTTTCGTCTGATTTGCGAGGAGAATGGACAGTTTCTGACTCTCGAGGTCAGGCGGTCAAATATACCGGCAATAGCCCTTTACGAAAAAACGGGATTTGTTTTATCGGGTGAAATTAAAAATATGTATGAAAAACCGTATGAGGATGCATTGATTTATACTCGTACAGTTCAAGAAAAGAGATAAAATGAAAATACTTGCCTTGGAAACATCTTGTGATGAAACAGCCGCCGCCGTAGTCGAAAACGGACGACAGGTGTTGTCAAATGTTATAGCTTCTCAGGTCGAAAAGCATATAGTATACGGAGGTGTAGTGCCTGAAATCGCTTCTCGATGTCATGCAGAGGTTATATGCGGGGTGACTCAGGAAGCGCTCAAGCGTGCACAACTGAGCTTTCTTGATTTAGATGCTATTGCCGTAACGTATACACCCGGACTAATAGGCGCGCTTTTAGTTGGAGTCAACTATGCTAAGGGTTTATCACTTTCAACAGCTCTTGAGCTTATACCCGTGCATCACATTCGCTCCCACATAGCCGCCTGCTATATTACTTATAAAAATCTTGAACCGCCGTTTCTTGCTCTTGTGGTATCCGGCGGTCACAGCCACATTGTCGCAGTAGACTCCTACACAGACTTCAGGGTTTTGGGAAGAACACGTGATGATGCGGCGGGAGAGGTTATGGACAAGGCGGCAAGAGCGTTGGGCTTGCCCTATCCCGGAGGACTCAATCTTGATATAAAATCTAAGAATGGAGACGCCAACGCATTTACATTTCCGCGTCCTAAAGTTGATGGCTCAAAGCTTGATTTCAGCTTTTCGGGACTTAAAACCTTCGTTGTAAACCTTATCCACAACGCCTCCGTAAGAGGAGAAGAGATAAATACTGCCGATTTGGGGGCATCATTCATTAATGCCGTTACAAATTGCCTTGTAGAGAAAACATTTCTTGCCGCTCTGCAAACGGGACAAAAAAAGATTGTTTTGGCAGGAGGAGTAAGCGCAAATTCCGTATTAAGGAAGAAGATGCAGCTTCGTGCAGAGGATTTAGGCTATGAAGTATTCATGCCTGAGCTTTCCCTTTGCGGCGACAATGCCGCCATGGTAGGGGCACAGGCATATTATGAATATGTTTCGGGAAATGTAGCTGATTTGTCACTAAACGCTTATGCTTCAATGCCTATTGACAAGCTTAATTGAATTTAATTCAGCCTTTTAGGCGGTTTCGGAAGCGGCTGTCTGGGACGTGTCAAATGAAGTGAGAGAAGTGCCGCTTGTCTGCTTTAGCTCACAGCTTATTACCACTCCTGCGGCAGTAGCGGTATAAATGTATTTAGCTATTTCTGTTTCAGCTGTCTTTTCATTTAGCAGGACTTTTTTGTTGGAAAACACCTCAAGCTTATTAAGTGCCGCCTCACAGGTTTGTAGACCTTCACCCGTAAAGCTTGAAAAAAGGATTGGAAGAAATGTTTTTACACTTTCGTCATGTGATGAGGATATACTTGCAAACACCGTATGGCACGATGTCAAACGGTGCTTTTCATCTAAGCTTGAACTTAGCAAAAACTCCGAATCACCGCAGCTTAAGAAGCCCCAGATACAGTTTTTGTCCTCATCAAATGCAAAGCCCTCAGGCTTTATAACCTCACTGCCATAAGCCTTATTTATCCTTGAAAACAGTCCCGTAAGATCATTTCCATACACATCGGCAAAGCATCCCGAAAGAGCTACAAGAGAAACAATAAAGAGTATTAATAAAACTTTTTTCATAAATTCAACCTCATTTGTTTACAATTATTTTACAACTTAACTTACGCATGTATTATAATTAACAATTAGATAACCAACGAAACAACCATAAGGCGGTGTATACATGAAGAGTATCAAAAAGGCGATAAAGAAGTTCAAGGCTTATTCCCCGGGTAAAAAAAAGCTTATATATGCCTTAAACGGTATTGTAATTATAGCTATTGTTTTTTTCTCTGTTATTTTTTGGCCGGAGGGGCCTCCCGAGCTTGCTGTAACGGCTATTGACAGCGGCGCAATTCAAAGTAAAATCGAGACCTCCGGTACGGTTACTACGGAAAATTCCTCGAAATATACACTTCCTGAGGGAACGTATGTAAAGGAAGTAAAGGTTAAGGTAGGCTCGAGGGTAAATAAGGGTGACCTAATTGCCACTTTTGACGCCGGCTCTGTCAATTCTCTTCTTTCCGAGAAAAGATCCGATTACCAGAAGGCATTAAGCGCGTACAAAGATTATAAGGAATCGGTTAGGAACGCAAAAGCTTCGTTACCTGATATTGAAAGCCAAATTAAAGAACTCACCGCAAAAATAGCCGAAACGGAAAGGGAAATTGCCCGGGATACTAAACAAACATCCGAAAACACCCAAACCCAAACCGAAACCGAAACCGAAACTACAACCTCTCCCTCACAAAACGGTTCATTCTTTGAGGAGCTTAACGAGCTTCTTACAAACCTTGTAAATACGGGAGCAACACTCAAAGACCTAAACGATATGTTTGAAAACTTCAACAATATGAACAACACATCTTATGATATGTCTTCTCTTATGGCTCAAAGCATGGACACCCCGCAAAACCGCCTTATCTCACACAAGCTTCAGCTTATAGCGCTTAACACACAGCTTACCGCTAATGAAACGACGGCAAAGGGTACACTAAACTCTGTCTATAAATCAATAGCTGACAAAGCGTATGATGACTTAAAGATGACCGAAAGCGAGATAAATTCACTTGAGGAGGGATGGTACGCCGAATGTGACGGGATTGTTACAGCTGTAAATATTGAAGAAAATACAGCTTTTTACCAGGAAAAAAACAAGAGCTCAGGCGTAGATGTAGGAACCTTGATTTCACTGCTCTCTCAAGACGGCGATATTAACTCCCTTGTGTCTGCTTTTCTAAACGGCGGTAATAAAAATGTAGGGGTAGAAATAAAAAACTATGAAGGCTTTATTGCTACAATTTCCCTCGACAAATACAACCTTCAGGAGGTTAAGGTAGGTCAAAAGGTAAGAGTTGAGTCCGTAAATGAAAGGGAATATGAGGGCGAGGTTGTTTATGTTGCCGCGGAGGCGACAGAAAAATCATCACTTGACATAGCATCGCTTGCAGGCTCTCTTACCGGCGGCTCCGGTACTGCAAGCGGAGCGATATGCAAAATAAAGATTTATAACCCGGATGAGGCGGTAGTCGTTGGCTTTGATGTCGACCTTGAAATTATTACCGCAGTTGTTGAAAATGTTCCGATAGTTCCGGTAGAAGCGGTAAGATATGACGATAAGGGTATGTTTGTATGGAAATACAACGATAAAAACAAAACGGTTTCTAAGGCATATGTCACATTCGGAGCCAGCGAGGATACTAAATACGAGCTCATTTCGGGAGCCGAGTTAGGGGATTTGATTATAAACAATCCGCCCCTTTCACTTGAGGACGGAGATAAGGTTTCCGTTAAGAAAGATTGAGGTTAGCCTGTGTTAAAGGAATACATTAAGATTGCGGCTTACAGCATACGAACTAATCTGATGCGTTCGCTTCTGACAATGCTCGGAATAATAATCGGCGTTGCTTCGGTTATTGCTATTATTACCGTGGGAAACGGCGGCAGGGATTATATTGTCGGTATGATAAAGGAAATGGGAAGTTCAAATGCCGTAAGTGTTACGGTTAATCCTCAATTAGCATCTTCAAGCGACTATATAACCGCCGACGACATACGGGCAATCAAGGAGCTTGAAATAGTAAAGTATGTTTCTCCTACCGTCATAGGTATGGGTTCGTTTACAACAAAGCATACAGATGGTTTTGCCATTACAATCGGCGGAACGACAGATTTCAGATTTATTATGGGTACAGACTGCAAGAACGGGAGATTTTTTACTGAACAAGAATACCGGTCTTCAAGGCAAGTGTGTATAATAGATACCGCCAGCGCCCTGACGCTTTACGGCTATGAAAATGTTGTTGGTGAATCAATCAACTATATTTCTAATGGCAAAACATACAAACTGAAAATAATCGGAGTAATGGACCTGCTGTCTATGTTCGGGAGCAACTCCGGTGATTATATGGAGCAGATGGCAAATATGTCTAACATGATGGGCGGCTTCACAATGACCTCATGTATGCTTTTGATACCCGCAAGCACGGCCTCAAAAATTCTTGAAGCTCAGGAGAGATATGACGCGTGCTACATTATGTCCGAAGATCCTGCCGATCTTGATGCCGCAGGGAATGCCGCGCTAAATCTATTAAAAGCAAGACATAAGAATTTTGAGCGTGAAAACATCTACACGGTTACAAACCTTGCAAGTCTTGTTGACCTTCTTGAAACAGTTATTTCGATATTTACCCTGTTTATCGCGTGTATCAGCGGTATATCACTGATAGTCGGAGGAATAGGCGTTATGAATATAATGCTCGTATCCGTTACGGAGCGTACACGGGAAATCGGTATAAGAAAAGCCTTGGGAGCGCGCACGAGTGCTATTTTGTTGCAATTTTTAACCGAATCTGTAATTATGTGCACAATAGGTGGTATATTAGGAATGACAATAGGTGTTTCCGGCGCACTTTTCGCGGCTTATTTGGTGGGAATACCTATTAAGGTGAAAATCTCTACAATTATACTTGCTGTAGGGTTTTCAAGTGCAATCGGGATATTCTTTGGCATTTATCCCGCCAGACGAGCAGCAAAAATGCCACCTATCGAAGCCTTGAGAAGAGATTAAAAAATTTAAAAAACACACTTGCATAAAATTTAACAATGTTGTAAAATACTGTTATAGAAATGTTTTAGTTATTATTATTAGAAAAGAGGATATTTTATGAGCGTTCTAAATAAGAAATCGGTTGAAGATATGAAGGTTGCCGGTAAAAGAGTACTGGTACGCTGTGATTTTAATGTAAAAATTGACGACGGTATTATAACGAGTGATAAAAGAATTGTCGCTTCATTACCGACTATTCAATATCTTATAGATAAAGGGGCAAGGGTAATTTTATGTTCTCATTTGGGCAGACCGAAGGACGGCTTTGACCCCGAGTTTACAATGGCGCCTGTTGCTAAAAGGCTTTCAGAGCTTTTAGGTAAAGAGGTAATGATGGCAAAGGATGTCGTGGGAGAATCAGCAAGGTCTCTTGCTTCTTCGCTTCAAGACGGCGATGTTCTGCTTCTTGAAAATGTCCGTTTCGAAAAGGGTGAAACTAAAAACGACCCTGAGCTTTCGAAAAAATTTGCTTCTCTTGCGGAGCTTTATGTAAACGATGCCTTCGGCTCGGCGCACAGGGCGCACAGCTCAACAACCGGAGTTGCCGATTATCTTCCTTCGTCGGCGGGTTACCTTATAAAAAAAGAAATTGAATTTATGGGCAAAGCGCTTGAAAACCCGAAGAGACCGCTTGTCGCCATCTTAGGCGGCGCAAAGGTATCAGATAAAATCGGCGTTATTGACAATCTGATTGATAAATGCGACACTCTCATAATAGGCGGCGGCATGGCTTATACATTTTATGCCGCAAAGGGTTACTCCTGGGGCAACTCCCTGTGCGAGACCGACAGGATTGAGGACGCCAAGGCAATGATGGCAAAGGCACAGGCTAAAGGCGTTAAATTTCTCATTCCCGTTGATACGAAGCTCGGAAAAGAGTATGCTCCCGACACCGAAACAAGAATTGTCGATGCCGACTCTATTCCTGACGGCTGGATGGGTCTTGATATAGGTCCTAAGACACAGGACCTCTTTAAGGACGCTGTAAAGGGTGCCGGGACAATAATTTGGAACGGACCTATGGGTGTTTCGGAGTGGGATAATTTTGCGGCGGGAACAATAGCCGTGGCAACTGCCGTTGCCGAATCGGGAGCTGTTTCTATTGTCGGCGGAGGAGACAGTGCCGCTGCAATCAAAAAGCTCGGATTTGAAAAGAAAATGTCACATATTTCTAC
>CAZPPO010000110.1:0-6378 GCA_964588475.1 uncultured Eubacteriales bacterium | reverse complement strand
AAAATTATGGATAGTATAGTTGAGAAAAAGAGCTTTGAATTCGCTATAAGAATAGTGAATTTATATAAATTTTTGATTGGTAATAAGAAGGAGTATGTCCTATCAAAACAGCTTATTAGAAGCGGGACGAGCTTAGGCGCGAACATCGCAGAAGCACTGCAAGCCCAAAGCAGAGCCGATTTTATTGCAAAAATGAATATTTCTCTTAAGGAAGCTGCAGAGACAAAGTATTGGCTGAGGTTGTTGGCGGCAACAGAATATTTAACCGACAGTGAAATAAATTCTATATTAAACGAATGCATAGAGCTGGAGAAAATGCTTTACAATATTGTGAGAAGTTCAAAAAACATTATTCAAGAAAAACTGAAAAATTAATTTAACCTGCAACTTGCAACCTGCAACTTACAACCTGCAACTTACAACCTGCAACTTACAACCTGCAACTTACAACCTGTAACCTGTAACCTGCAACTTGCAACTTGCAACTTGCAACCTGAAAGACGGTGCTTTATATTGAAACTGAATAAAAACTATATCCTTCGCAGCGTCGCAGGGAGCGATGTGGTAGTAGCGGTAGGCGAGGAAGCAAATAAGCTTCGGGGAATGATAACACTCAACGAAACGGCAGCATTTATTTGGCGCTGTCTTGAAGAAGGCTTAAATAACGACGATACGGTTGAAAGACTTAAACAAGAGTTCACAGGAGCCGACGACGAACGCCTGCGGGTAGAGCTGTCCTCATTTATTGATAAGCTTCAAAAGCTGGGGATTGTTCAAGAAGAATAAACCGTTGATGTTTGCCCAAGAGGAGAATATTGTGAAATATAAGCTGGCCGAGCTTCTTCCCGTAATAACCGAAACGCTTTCAAGCGGGCAGGAATTCACTTTGCCGATTACCGGTACGAGTATGCTCCCGCTGCTAAAGGAAAGGCGTGACAGCGTGTCGATAAAGCAGCCGCAGTTCCCTCTCAAAAAAGGGGATTTGCCGCTTTACAGACGCGCGGACGGTGCTTTTGTGCTGCACAGGGTTGTAGGCCTTGACGAAGGCGGCTATATAATGAGCGGCGACAATCAAATTGAAGCGGAATACGGCATAAGCGAGGATATGATAATAGGGGTTGTTGCAAAAATCGAGCGAAACGGTCGTCTTATAAGCGTAAGCTCACCGTTTCACCGTCTATATGTGTCACTTTGGACAGCGCTTTTCAAGGTGCGATTTCCGCTCAAGAGACTGCGCAAGAGCGCAAAAAAAACTGATGAACAGGTAAATAGTCCCGTTTTACGTCCGAAGCCCGCGGTAACCTATCTTATCTCCCTTATCCGCTCAGCTTTGGGCGGTGAACAGCCGCCCTCGGTTCCAAAGGATGTTGAGCTTAATGATGTCTTAAGGCTTGCACTTTCACACAAGGTCGCGAATATTGCCGCTTATTCGGTCTTTAAGCTTGAAAATATAAGTCCTCAAATCGAAAAGGCATTCAGGACAGAGCTGTTCAAGGTCGTTCAGCGCCTCGAGGCGCAAAGGGAGCAGCTTAAACAAATCGAGGAAAAGCTGCAGAAACAGAATATTAAATACTGCGTTCTTAAGGGTGAAGAAATTGCGAAGTACTACACATTCCCTGAAATGAGATACTCCCTTGATATAGATATATATGTAGAGCCAAAGGATGTATCAGGGGCACAGGAAATTATGCTGACTCTCGGGTACACTCAGGAGGGTCAAAAAAACACAAAGGATGTCGCATATACGAAAAAACCCAACCTCACGGTTGAAATTCATTTTGACTTGAATTTTGAAACAGACCTGACGCATGACTATTTTGCCGAATTACTCGGGCGACTGAGGCCTGTTAACGGAAACGACCTAAAGCTCAGAATGAGCGACGAGGATTTATTTGTTTATGTTCTCGGTCACACGGCCCACCACTTTCTTGTAGCGGGAACAGGCATAAGAAGTATTATTGACGATTATATTCTGCGTCAAAAGCTTCTGCCCTCTTGTGATATCAATTATATTAAGAGCCAACTCGAGAAGTCGGGACTTTATGAGTTTTCCGAGCGCATAGCCGAACTCGGAGATTATTGGTTCGGCAACGCAAAGCAAAGCGATATTGTAAAGAGACTTGAAAAATATGTTATTGAAAGCGGATTATTCGGGACCGAAGGCTTTTTCTTCGAGAATTCCGCAGTACCCCAAAGCACGCTCGGCGGATCGAGAGCCAGCTATGTTTTAGAACGAATATTTCCGTCATATACATTAATGACGGCTTTGTTCCCGGTGCTTGGAAGCTGTCGTGCTTTGTTACCTTTTTTCTGGATCGTTCGCTGGTTTAAGATACTTAAAAACACAAGGAGAATTTCCGGTGAAATTGTAAAAATCGCCGGTGTCGATGAAAGAAAGGTAAAAGATAGAAGTGATTTATTTAAAAATATGGGATTCGAATAAAAAAGTATTGTAAATAATGTATCTAATATGATACAATTAGTCGAATATACTTGAAAGGAAGAACAACAAATGTCGGGCAGTGATTATAATGCAGGCGTGCGGGACGAGGAATACGGCGTAAGCTTTGAAACTATTCTTAAGCTGATAAGAGTCATCGCATCAAAATGGTGGGTAATTTTAATTCTTGTTCTTATTTTTGCCTCTGCAGGCTTCGTTTTTTCCAGAATTACTTATGAGGAAAGATTTTCTTCTAAAATTCTTTTTAATGCATCAAATAAATCAAGCGATATAGCGGGGGAAGCCGCTAAGTACACAACCGCAAGTGATGTGCAGGCGTCAGTTATGTTCGCAGAGAGCTTTAAGTTTATATTGACGGACACCACACCTATTTATTCGCTTGTCGGGCAGGCGGTTAAGGCACAGAGCGGTCAAGAGTATTCGATAGGTCAGCTAAGAAGTTATGTTAGCGCAAATGTGGTTACGGATACTACAATGATTTCCGTCAACGTAACTACTTATGACCCCGATATTTCGTTTCAAATAGCAAAGGCTTTAACAAGCGTTTACTCACAGGTTATGGAGGACTCGTTCCCTAACGCAAAATATACGGTTGTTAACGACGCTACCGAGCCTAATTCTCCCGATGCCGATTATTCAGGCTTTTTATATACATTCTTCGGTGCTGTATGTGGAGCCTTTGTCGCCTTTGCAATAATTCTTATTTCAAACAGAATGAAGAATCTTGTTCAGACAAGTGACGATATAAGAAAAAGATATAATCTGAATATTATCGCGGTTGTTTCGAAGTTAGAGCTTAAAAAGCGTAAGGATTCATCAAAAAAAGGACTTTTAATTACCGATAAAACTGTTGGCTTGCCCTTTATTGAAACCTTCAAGCTTATAAGGACGAAAATCGAGAATGCGAGCTTCAAAAAAGGCTACAAGGTGTTTGCGGTAACAAGCTCGGCGGAAAATGAGGGTAAAACAACAGTTGCCGTCAACACGGCGCTTTCACTGGCAAAAAGCGGAAAATCAGTTTTACTTATTGACTGCGACATTAGAAAACCCGCTGTATATAAAGTTTTAGGTGTTCCCGTCGGCGGCGACAAGGGAATATACGACATTGTCAGCGGCAAAAGCACCTTTGAAGAAGCGATTAAATATGTTGAAAAATACAATATGTATCTTCTTATAAGCGGCGAGCCGGTATCCGACCCCTCTGAGGTTCTTGCTTCGGCGATAACTCAAGAGACAATAAACGAGGCAAGGAAGAACTTTGATTTTGTTATAATTGACTGTGCACCTGCGGGAGTTGTTGCGGATGCTACAATAGTTTCTAACTACTGTGACGCGGTATTGTTCGTTGTTTCGGAAAACAAAACCTCTCTAAGAGAAATAGAGTACGCTGTCAGCGACCTTAGCACAACCAAGGCGGAGGTATTCGGGTGCATTTATAATAATGCAAGAAGAGGTATACTAAGTCTGGCGGGTGATACGAGAGGCGGATATTTCAGCAGAAGCTACAGCTACAGCTACAGCAAAAGCTATGGAGCGGATTACGGACACGAGACTAATAAAAGAAGGAAATAGGCCTCCTTTTCAGCCGTTATTTAATAGTTTTTCAATATACAAAAAAAACCTATTGTATTTTTCTTGGTTTTAGTGTATTATTGTAATGGAAAATACTCTTAATAATCTATTTCTGCAATCAAAATTTTATTAAGGGAATATTTCAAGGAGAAAATCAGTACATAATTAAATACAAAACCGCGCCTTGAGGCAATATTTTTCTAAAAAGAATATATTGCCGGATAGTGCGTTATAAACATTGAAAACAGTTGTGGGAGGGCTTTTAATGGCTTTTGAAGGCTTAAATGAGAAGTTAAAAAATCTTGGAAAGAAAGATTCTGATTCGCCTAAAAAGGGTGTCGGTGATTTTTTCAAAAAAAATGCTTTCTTAAAGTATTTGATTCCGGTTATGGTTTTCATAATCGCAACCGCTGTATTGCTTGCGCTGGTTTTCAGCGACGGAACATTCGGGAAAGAGATGGAACCCATTCCGAGCGAAGGGGTATCCCCTACGGACAATACGGCCGTAATCCTTCCAAACGATTCAAATATAGTCGGTTCTACGGACCCCGGATTAGATGCCTTAATACAGCGTGATCCGTTATCCGAGGAAATACTCGCAGCTGCAAAATATAACGGCTGTGTTATAGTTGCTTCAAGCAGTATGAGAGTAGCGATTATTAATAACGGCGGAGTTGAATACAGGCTTTGCGTAGGCGACTGTCTTGGCGATTCGTCGTGGCAGGTAACGGAAATAACTCAATCAGCCGTTACGTTTACGGCAGGTAACACTACTAAAACATTGAAATATTCGGGCTGAAATTTATTTAATCATACAAATACATAGGGGGACTACACAATGAAGGGAAACAAGTCAACGGTTAAGTCGGTTATGGTTATAATGCTCGCTCTTGTAATCGTTTCGAGCGTTCTTATGCCCATGTCCGCAAACGCGGATACAACCGGCAATTATTATACTGTTAAATCGGGGGATTCACTCTCAAAAATCGCGGCATCCTATGGTGTAACTGTTTCTGAAATAGTAGCACTCAACAATATTTCCGCGTCCTCGGTTATTTATCCGGGTCAGGTTCTTTTGATGCCTAAGGGTTCCGTACAGACGGGTTCATCCTACACTCAGAAAGAATACGGAAACATCTCGGTTAATTTCAACGAGGTTAATGTTTTGAGTGCGATTTCTGCGGTAACCAGGTTTACTGATTACACAATCCTTTATTTAGGTGCAGAGCAGACGGTTACTGCGAATATAAACAACGTAACCCCCCTTGCGGCAGTTGATTATATTCTTCGTATGGTTAATATGTCCTACATTAAAAACGGCAATATGCTGATTGTGGGCGATGTTGGTACACTCAACTCCAACTTCATTGACAAGGCGACTCTCGTTAAGTTCAATCTCAAATACATAACAACTGAAATTCTTACCTCTCAGCTTGGTGTTTTAGGGATAGGGGTCAATTTTATCGAGGTTGGGGATACAAACAGAGAGTGCTGGGTAAACGCTTATCCCATGCAGCTTGCCTCTATCAGAGAGTTAGTGTCCCTTTTGGACAAAAAGTCAAATCTTTCGTTAGGCAGCGCGAATATAGCCAACTATTTCAATTACATTGAGCTTGAGTATATGCCGGCGAGTGATTTTAGTTCACTGCTTTCACAGCTTGGGCTTCATCCTGGTATAACAATTGAAAATTTCCCGATGAGGCTGTTCGTTTACGCTACCGGAGATGCCCTTAAGGATATAATGAAGATAAAAGCGCTTGTCGATATAAGAACTCAGGAGGACACTACAGCACCGTCAGGCGGAACCACGAACCCAACCGGTGATGATGTCCAGATTTCAGACGGTATAGATGTTCTTAAAAAGCTTACCCTCAGCTTTATTGACAAGTCTGACGTTGAAGGGATTGTTTCAACATTCATGCTCGATGTACAGGTTTTGGGAGTGGATCTCCTTGCCAAAACAGTTTGGCTTTTAGGAACCCAGGAGGAAGTCGATAAAGCTGTTACCATGATTTCAAGCTTTGATGTAGAGAGTCTTAAAACGTCAAACACTTTCTTTACATATGACCTTCAGAATATTACGGCCTCTCAGCTTGAATATAAGCTTGGCTTCATTACCTTTGACGGTCAGGTTAAGTTTGATTATGGCAATTTCCCGGAAATAAGCAAGAGCGTAACTATTTTCTGTCCTGAGGACCAGAGGCAATCAATACTGGATGTAATAGCAAAGCTTGACACTAACTCAACAAAGCTCTACAAGACCTTAAAATCCGCTACAAGTCAAGCCCAGATTGATAACATTCGAAACAAAATAGATTTGATTTGCAGCTTGACTGATATCAGCG
>CAZPPO010000109.1:0-6469 GCA_964588475.1 uncultured Eubacteriales bacterium | reverse complement strand
TATTTGGGCTGCGAAAAGCAGGTAACAGATAAAGTTTTACCAGTGCTTTCATATATGGGAGAGAATATAATCCGTATGGGCGATAACGGTATGGGGCTTGTTATGAAAATTTGCCACAATACCCTCGTTAGCGAAATTCAAAACGGAGTAAACGAAACTATTTTTCTTGCCCGGAAACACGGCATCTCCATTGATGATTTTAAGACTGCCGTCTCGTTTGGAGGGGCACAGAATTTTTATCTTGACACTCAAGCTCAAAGGCTTCGAAACAATGACTGGACAACTGCATTTTCGCTTGAAAATATGCACAAGGATTTGATGATTTGTCAGAAGATAGCAGAAGAAAAAAGCATTGATATGCCCGGGATGAGGACGGCAAAAGCGGTATACGACAAAGCTGTTCAAAAGGGCCTGGGAAAAGAGGATTTTCGGTCAACCCTTAAGGTGGTAACGGGAGAGATATGATATGAAATATGAAGTAAAAATCGCGGTTGTCTGCCTTGGCAGATATACTTATGATGTAGAAGCGGCGCAAGAGGTTTATAAAAGAGCCTGCGAGGATTTAGGTACAATAGAAAATGTAAAATGGGAAATAGTGAAGGAGCCTGTCATTGAGAAGGAGGATGCCCTAAAGGCGGCACTGCGTATGAAAGCGGCCGATGTCGATGCGGTAGCTGTAATCAGCGGTACATTTCATTTAGGCCATTTGGCGCTTATAATAGACAGGGCGGTGAAAAAGCCGATACTGCTGTGGGCCTTCAACGAATTACCCTATAACGGCGGAAAAATAAGGCTTAATTCGGTTTGCGGAATGAACCTAAACGCCTCAAATTTGTATAAATCTGGCAACGATAGTTTTAAATGTGTTGTTTCCGACACAATCGACAGGGTCTGGGTTGATGCCGTACGAATGAAAGCGGCGCTTGAGCGTTCGCATATAGCTATTGCCGGCTACCGCGCCGATGGCTTTTTCAATCTTGACATAGACGAACAGGAGAATTTCAGAACCACGGGTATGCTTCTTGACCATTATGAGCTTTCTGAAATGTTTTCACAGGAGGTCTCTTTAAAGGATGTTGAAAAAAGGGAGAGCACTGTCAGAAAGCTGTTCGACTGTAACAAGATTTGCGACGAGCAAATTCATAAGGTAGCTGTTCTATGTGAGACGACAGAGAGTTTTATAAGAAAAAATAAAATAGATGCACTTGCCATACGATGCTGGCCTGAATTTGCAAAGGAATTCGGAATCGCTCCTTGCGCGATGATGTCGATACTCCAGTCAGGCGGAAAAATTATCGCGTGCGAGGGTGATGTACAGGGTGCACAGACTATGCTCGCCGCCGCCGCCGCGGGATGTGAAACTCCTTTTCTTGCCGACCTTTCTCAGGTGAATTTTAAGGAGGATTATGCCCTGATGTGGCACTGCGGAGTAGCTCCTGTAAATCTCAGGGACGGTAGCTGCCATTGTACGCTTGATACATATTTCGCGGGCGGAAAGGGTGTAACGGCGGGCTTTGTCCTGAAAAGCGGCACTGTCAGTATCTTAAGAATTGATTCTGCAAGGGGAAAAACAAGAGTTTTTATGGCCAAAGGAGAGGCCCTGCCTATGGAAAAGCTGCTTTCGGGTACCTATGCTAAGGTGAAATTTGACTGCGGTGTAAAGAAGCTTCTTGACACCGTGACAGAAAAGGGAATAGCTCACCATGTTGCATTGTGCTATGATGACCGATTAGATACATTTTATGAGTTTGCAAAAATTATGGGCTGGGAGATAGTAGAGCCGTGACAGACTTAAAGAAGCTTCAAAAGCTTAACAAAATGAAAATATCACATATTACCGATAAAGGCTTTAAGACCTACGGAAAAATTATAGAGGGATATGATTTTTCCGAAATGATACTTTTTTTGGAAGAGAATTGTCAGACCTTGCAGGAAAACATATATATCCCTTCGGAACAAAGAATTGAAAAGACAATTGTTTTTGAGGAAATCGAAAAGAGCTTTTATGGCGAAATGAAGGCTCAGGCAGGCTACTGCTGCGGCAAAAATTCAACTCTAAACGGCTTTGAGTACCATAAGGGAAGCGAGATAAATGTTGCGGCATCTGATTTTGTGCTTATACTCGGACACTCTTGGGATATATCAAACGAAAACACATATAAGGTATCAGACGCAGAGGCGTTTTTTGTACCTAAGGGGACAGCAATCGAATTATATCAAACAACGCTGCATCTGTCCCCATGTAAGGTTACGGACGACGGGTTTAAGACAATAGTAATACTGCCCAAGGGAACAAACACACAGTTGGAAGAAGAAAAAAAATCCTTTGATACGCGTGATAAGCTTTTACTTATGAAAAATAAGTGGGTTCTCGCCCATTCACAGGGGTACAGGCTAATCCAAAAGGGTGCTGTTGAGGGTTTGATAGGGGACAACTATAAAGTGGAATATAAATAATGAAAAGCAATGAATTACTCTTTCTTTTAGTTGTTTTTTTAGCTAATATTGTTCAGGGAATAACCGGCTTTGCGGGCACTGTTCTTGCTATGCCCTTTTCTGTTTTGCTCATTGGTTTTAATAATGCAAGGCCCATATTAAATATTCTTGAAATATTATCCGGTATTTTTGTGTTAGCGCTCTCCTATAAGTCAGTCAGTAAAAAAGAATTATTGAAAATCATTTGTATAATGATAGCGGGAATTATAGCAGGCTTATCATTAAAAAAGGAAATTGTCGGCAACACAAGACTGCTGTATATTCTGCTTGGCTCAATTGTAATACTTATAGGAATTTCGGGGCTTATAAGGCTCATTCGCAATAAGGAGAACAGCATAGCCCAAAGCCGTGTCAAAGGGTCGGCTATCCTTATTATTTCGGGTCTTATTCACGGATTGTTTGTCTGCGGCGGACCCTTGCTTGTAATATATCTTACCGATAAAGCAAAAGAAAAAAATGAATTTCGCTCTACCATATCGGCTGTATGGATAGTATTAAACTCTGTCATCTTGATTGATGATTTGCGCTTTGGACTTATAAGCTTAGCATCGCTCAAGGGACTGGGATTATCCTCGGTTGCTCTTTTATTAGGTATGCTTACGGGCAACCTGCTTTTTAAGAAAATAAGCAAGACGCTGTTTTTGAAAATTACTTTTGTGCTTTTGATAATTTCGGGAACGACGCTTTTGATAAGGTAGTGATATTGTGGATTATTCGGGCGTTAATATGACGAATGTTCGCTCAAGCAATAAATCGGCAGTCTTAAGGCTTCTTAACAGCTCGGGGAATATGTCGCGCAAGGATATCGCAAAGGAACTTCAGCTCACTCCGGCAGCGGTCAGCATACTCTGCTCAGGGCTTATTGAGGACAATTTTATAAGAGAGGCGGGCAAATCGGAGCCTAAGGGAGGTAAAGCCGGAAGGAAAGAGGTTTTTCTTTCGCTTTGCCTTGACGAGTTTTTCTGTATTGCCGTAAATATGGAGACAGAGGATACTTGCGTGTCACTGGTGCGCCTTGACGGCAAGCTTTACGATACTAAGAGGCTGCGTACAGATGCGAATGCAAACATTCATTTAGGACTGATTTCAAAGAAAATCCGTGAAATAATTGAGGAACACGGAAAGGATAAAAAAATAATCGGGGTGGGGCTTGGAATAGTAGGTTCTTTTGATGAACAAACCGGTAAAACATCAGGGGAATTCGGTGTTTGGAAAGCAGGAGTTAAGGCTGCAAATATTTTAAGCCAAAGGTCAGGCTTACCCGTTATTTGTCAGAATAATGTAAAAGCTTTTGCATTAGCACAACTGCTTTACGGGAAACAAGAGGATAATATACTTTTCATTAAGTGGGGCTTTGGTATAGGCTCAGCCCTTGTGTTGGGAGGAGGGGTATGCCCGGGTGCACAGGAAATTGGGCATTATATCATTGACCCATACGGAAAAATGTGCAGGTGCAAAAGACAAGGCTGCCTTGAAACACTTGCCAGTGCCACAGCGATTTCAGATAGGATTAAAGAAATATTTTCACCGGAAAAGACTCCTATTTTGTATAAAAAGCTTGACGGTGATAAATCAAAGATACTAAGAGAAGTACAAAACATAAATTTTGACACCGACCAGTTGGTTAGGGACATCTTAAAAAGACGCATAAATAAAGTTGCACGCGCGGTTGTTAACACGGCAACGGTGCTATCCCCCGATAAGGTGATTGTTTTCGGGAATATGTGGAATAAAGAGTTTTTTCGTGAATTTCAGGAGAATTGCAAAAGGTACAGCGCGAGCTTTGATGAAAACCGGATTCAAATGTCATTGCTTCAGGATAAGGCGGATTTTATAGGGCCCGCTGCACTCGTTGCGGACGGGCTGTTTTTCGGTTAATAAATCCGCATGCATTTTAAATTGACAAGAATAAACAGTTGTGGTAATATTTATGTGAGGTGTTAGTATGGTTGTTATTGATTACAAACAGCTTGTCGCAATTATTCTTTCTGCAATTACCCTTTTTAGTACGCTGTTTGGAATAGCAAAGGATTCTTTATATGAGGATCCGAGAATAATCGTTGATATAGAAGATAAGCAGCAAAGCGATGACCTGAGAATAATGTCCTTTAACATCCGTTGCACTAATGTTGGTTTAGCGACTTGGGTACAAAGAATAGATATTGTAGCCGAAACGATAAATAGGGCTATGCCCGATTCCGTAGGACTTCAGGAGGCAACTGCGGGCTGGATGCTTGCTTTGAAGGATAAGCTCGAGCTTTACGATTATGTAGGGGTCGGTAGAGACGACGGTGATAACAAAGGAGAGTATTCTCCGATATTTTATTTGAAGGACAAATACACTCTTGTTGAATCCGGTTGGTTTTGGCTATCCGAAACTCCCGAGATCCCCTCAAAGAGCTGGGATTCCTCACTCAATCGTATTTGCACCTGGGCTGTTTTGCGGGAGAATCAAACCTCAAAAAGCTATATGCACATCAACTCTCATTTTGACCATTTAGGTGTTTTGGCAAGAATGCACAGCGTTGAAATGATACTCGATTTTGCTTCAAGGCATTGTGATTTGCCGGTGGTATTTACCGCCGATATGAATATCAGGGAGGGCGCCGAGCCTTATAACGTATTAGAAAATTCAGGTGTTTTGAAGGACACTAAATTTCTTGCCCCGGACACAATGGATTATCTTACATTTCATGGTACAAAGCCCTCGCTTAATGAAGGAAAGGTTATTGATTTCATATTTGTAAACGAATTGTTAGACCCGAACGTCTACAAGGTTGTAACTGCGGGAATAAACGGTGAATATGTTTCAGACCATTTTCCGATTTACTGTGATATGGAAATCGTGACGCCATAAAAAAATCCTGCCGACAAAATCGGCAGGATTTTTATTGCTTGTTGCTTTGCAGTGCCTCGCTCTAAACGCACAAGGTTATTTTATTTTGGCGATTTTTCAAACGGGGATTCGGGTGTCGCCTCTTTGGGAGCCGGTTCGAACACGGGTACCGATACTATTCGCTTTTTCTTTTTATTTAGTGTATAAATGACAGCTCCGCCCGTAAGCAGCAAAATAACGCAGATAACAAAGACGATAATACAGACCGCGCGAGAGAGACCGGAGGACCCCAGAATGCCTGCCGATGCGCCCTCAATAGTTTTTGTGGTAATAACATATTCGGACATTGTGTTGTTTTTATAGGTCACAGCACCGTTTTTACCGACGGTCTGCTCCTTCAGCAGCTTGCCGATGGCATTACGGGCAGACACCGACACCTTTTCCTCCGGATAGGAGACCGAAGCCCTGTCTATATAGAAGATACCGAGGGGGATTTCACCGCTGTTACCAAGGGAAAAGTATAGTTCCATCTTTGTGCCGGGTGTGACCAAAGCACGATAGCGATTGAGCATTGCGCCTTTAATGTTCGATAGTGTACATGACATCTGCGACACCTCGCTGCCGACACCGTATTTTATAGAGCCGTCCACAAAGGAGTTGCTGATATCAGCGGGTAGCATATACATCACAAAGCGGTGATCTCCTTCAGCACTCCAAAATCCGTAAGCACCGTAATGAGCCACTCTTTTGATGCTCGGATACGACACCGTCTCATCGGGTGAAATCCTGCTGATTTCTTCATAAGTCAAATTTCCGTACAAGCCGAGGACAGGGTCAGCGGTCGCACCTTCAACCGTTCCGTCGGAAGTGAGGTAAATAAAACGGAGCAGGTTGTCCGAGGTGTGAATAACCTGCGGAAACAAGCCTGCTCCGGCATCAAGATTATATTCAAATGTTAATTGCATGGCATCACCCTCTTTGAAGTTGAATCGAGTAGGTAAATCTCAGCAGATTGTTCTCGGTCTTGAAGGGGTACTCGATAGCAAAACTGGCGGTTATCGCTGCATCTGCCACGGGAGGAACGGTAAACTTAAGTCCCGGGACGGTTTTGCCCAAAAAGAAGGTCGTGCCGAAACT
>CAZPPO010000108.1:3041-6472 GCA_964588475.1 uncultured Eubacteriales bacterium | reverse complement strand
AAAGGAACCTGTTTTTGTGGCTGCGGAAAGATCCGCGTCAAGCACTACCACATTTTTATTCTTTTCGCCAAGCTCAACAAGAGCTTTTCCATAGGCTTCACGAGTAGCGGTTTTAATTATATCAGCCATTTGTATCTCCTTCCCTTATCCTTTCAAAAGCTCCTGCAGTTTAGCGTTTAGCTGCGCCTGAGCATTCTCATACTGTTCCCTGTTGGGAGCGGTGCCATGCCAACTGACTTGATTCTCCATAAACGAAACATCCTTGCCCTTAACGGTTTTTGCTACTATTACCGTAGGCTTTCCCTTAACCTCTCTTGCCCTGTTAAAGGATTTTTCTATTTCATCAAAGCAGTGACCGCAAATTTCGATAACATACCACCCGAATGCTTCAAATTTCTGTGCTATGGGATAGGGAGAATTAATCTCTTCTATTGTTCCGTCAATTTGCAGATTGTTATTGTCAACAACGGCAACAAGATTGTCAAGCTTTTTCGCGGCTGCGTACATAGCCGCCTCCCAAACCTGACCCTCCTCAATTTCACCATCGCCGAGAATCGCATATACGCGGCTATCACTGTTTTTTAGCTTCAGTCCCAACGCCATTCCGCACGCTGCGGAAATTCCCTGACCCAGTGAGCCTGTGCTCATATCAATACCGGGTAACATTTTCATGCTCGGATGCCCTTGCAGGTCGGAATCCGGTTTTCGCAGTGTCGCAAGATGTTCAACCGGAAAAAATCCCCTTTGCGCCATAACCGAATATAGGCAGGGTGCTGCGTGTCCCTTTGAAAGCACTAATCTGTCGCGATTTTCGTCGCTCGGTTTTTTAGGATCAATCCTCATTTCCTTAAAATACAAATAAGTCAATATGTCAGCTATTGAAAGAGAACCTCCCGGATGCCCGGACTTTGCGTTGAACGTGCCTTCTATAATGCCCATACGAACCTTTATTGCGGTCGCCTTCAGGCTTCTTTTTTCCAAATCGTTCATTTATTTTCCTCCAAAACAGATTTTATAAGCAGTTTGTTATGTAGTTTTTAGTTAGATAGCGGATAAAATCAGCTACCGCGCCTTTATCGGCGTCACCTGCACAGTACTTGGATACAGCCTTAACCTCAGTGGGCGCTTTGGCGCAACAAGCAGGAAATGCAACCGCTTTAAGCATATCAAGGTCGTTATAATAATCTCCAATCGCCGCTGTTTTCTTCATATCTATTGAAAGTATTTGAGCGAGCCTTTTAACTGAATTACCCTTATCGGTAGCTTTATCTATTATTTCGAGAGTAAAGCTTGATGTGGGGACGGATTTTACGTCAAGGTCTGATTTTCTGTTTACCATCAAATTAATAAGCTCAATATTCTGCGGCTTATCGAAAATCGTTATCTTGCCCCAATCGCCTTTGGGAACCTCAAATAAGGATTGACAGACCTTATGGTCAAGATTGTCAATAAGCGTAAAAGCTTTGCCAAAGAGCCGCGGTTTTACAAGATATATCATATCGCGAGTGTGAACGATTAATTCGGCACAAGACCATTGTTGTGCAATACCGAAAACCACCGCCTGACCATCGCTGCTGATGCTTTGGTATGAGAGAAGAACACTTTTTTCCGGGTCGTATATTCCCGCTCCGTTTAGAAAAATAAGAGGAGTCTTGATATTTAGTCTGTTATATATTTTGAGCGCCGACTGCAGATTTCTGCCTGAAGCTATAGTAAATAAGCCGCCCTTGCCTGTAAACTCGGCTATGGCATCAATATTTGCCTTGACTGTTCTTCTGTATTTATCGTTTAGCGTTCCGTCAACATCGGATACAATTAGCCAATTCTTACAGCCTTTATCACTCATCTATCTGATTCTCCCGAGAAAGTTCTCAAAATATTCCGGAAGCTCTGCCTCAACTTCAATATTCTCCCCTGTCTTAGGATGTTTAAATCCGATTAGCGCTGCGTGAAGACACTGCCCGTTGAAAGAACACCTGTTTTTCGGTCCTCCATATACCGTGTCACCCGCGACCGGATTTCCCCTGAACGCCATATGCACTCTAATTTGGTGAGTACGCCCCGTTTCGAGAAAAAGCTTAACATAGGTATATTTGTTAAATCTTTCTAATACCTCAAAATGCGTAACGGCATTTTTAGAGTTTTTCGTCCCTACCGCTCGCTTTTTACGATCCTTATCGCTTCTGCCCAAAGGAACGCTGATAGTCCCGCAGTCACTTTTTATTTTTCCCAAGACAACTGCCCTGTACTCCCGCTTGAATGTATGCTCCTTAATCTGCTGAGCAAGTTTTATATGAGCCGCATCATTTTTAGCTACAATTAAAAGGCCGCTTGTGTCCTTATCTAACCTGTGAACGATTCCCGGCCTTATTTCACCGTTAATTTTCGATAAGCTTCCCGAGCGGTGAAACAAAAGAGCGTTGACAAGGGTTCCTGAATAGTTCCCCGCCGCGGGATGAACCGTCATCCCCTTTGGTTTGTTAACAACCAGAACGTCATTATCCTCGTATCGGATGTCGAGCGGTATATTCTGCGCTTGTATAGTGGCAGTCTCCTGATAATCTATAACTACTCTTAATATTTCACCCGCCTTGACAATACGGTTTTTTGATATCAAGGCTTCATTAATGGTAATTTTGCCCTCCTGAAGCAGACGCTGAACCAAAGAACGCGATACCTCATTAACAAGAGCACAAACAGCCTTGTCGACTCTTTCGCCGGAAAGCTCAGCAGGTATAGTTGCAAACAGCTCCTTACTCATGTATAGGCTCATTCCCGTTTTTCTTTTTTTTGGATTGTGAAATAATATCTATGAGCAAATACAGTATTAGCATAAATGCCCCTACTGTTATAAGACAATCGGCAAAATTAAATACTGCAAAATCAAAAAAAGTAGGTTCAAAATAGTCGATAACATAACCTAAACGGATTCTGTCAACCAAATTACCCGCTCCGCCGGAGGCCATAAGCAAAAGGCACACAAAAATGTATTTTGATGTGATTTTTTTGGAAAGAAGAAGATACAGCGTTACAGCAACAAGGATTAAGGAAAAAATCGTCAGTATAAAGACTGCACCGGAAAAAGAACCGAATATTGCCCCTGTGTTTTCAACGTATCTCAGTCGGCAAATCCCGGGTATCAGCTCATATATGAGTATAGGCTTAAGGTCTGCCACAACAGCGTATTTTATTAACTGGTCAAAAGCGACCATTAAAGCAAGAAATCCAAACACAAACAGATAAGACAACATTATAACCTCATTTTTTCTTCTTGAAAAATGTCCTTGCGGGAGGCTCGTCTTCCCCTTCGTCCTGCGCACCATTAGCTGTTTCCTCGAAAGAGTCGTGCTTACTTTCACTTAATCTAATTACCGAAAAGCGTTTTTTTAGTTTTTCCAGTTAAGTATTTTTTCTTCCAATGCCTTAACTTT
>CAZPPO010000108.1:2062-3031 GCA_964588475.1 uncultured Eubacteriales bacterium | reverse complement strand
CATTTTTATCTGTTGTGGAAAAAAACTCTTTTGTTTCGTTTGTATTTTCAGGCGATACCGATTTTGATTGCTCGTCATTGTCGGGATTTATATAGTCATCGGTATTTGTAGCTGTTTTTTCAGCCTTAAATGCTGTTGCTCTGCGACTGTCAAAAATTAAGCCTTCATTATTATCTTGTTCCTCATTTGCAAAATCATAAGTCTCGCTTTCTGTTTTTTGACCCAAACCAGGCAAAATGTTGTCTGTGCTTGCTGTATAATCATCATTTTCCTGAGGCTTTGACAGTTTATTGAGATTTAATTGAAATCCCCTTTTCTTAGGCGGCTCCATCTCCTGTTTTTCCTGTTCCTGCTGTGATTTTTCGGGTTCTTCAAAGCTGCTTATAATATCATCAATATCAAGCGAAGTATCTTTTTCGTCATTATCACCATCAGTAATAAACTCAAGCTCATCGGAAGACTCATCAAAAGGAATTTCAGCCTCTTCAGCCTTTTCAACAGCTTCTGCGGCATGTTCCGGTTCGACTTGCTTTTCGCCTTCCTTCTCGTGTTCGCTCTGTGTGATAAATTCGTCGATTGTCAAGACGCCTTCTAAGGGATTGTCATCATTGACAAACTCTATGTCGACCTGTGTTGCGTCAAGCTCGGGAATAATTTCAGCGTTTTCTGCCGTTCCCTGCGGCTGTTTTAAGTCAACCGGCTGTTCTTCGCCGAAAGCATCGTCCTCCTGGTGCTCCTTTGCTTTTTGCAGGGCAATTTCCGGAAGCTGAGATATAAGCTGGATATGAGATTTGTATTTTGTTAAAAGCTCGTTCTTGAAATCAGAAACCTCTTTTTTCAGCATATCGAACAAAATCGATTCGCTCGTTACTGTTCTGTTTGCTGCCCCTTGAACATTCTTCGCATCTTGTTTAGCCTCGAGAATGATATCTTCCGATTCCTTCCTCGCTTTTTCTATAATCTCCTTGG
>CAZPPO010000108.1:1168-2052 GCA_964588475.1 uncultured Eubacteriales bacterium | reverse complement strand
AGATTCGGCATTTAAAAGCATTTCCTCCATCCCGAGGCGGACACTGTCCTGAGTGTCTTTTTTAATTATTTCAACCTCTGCCTTTGCGGCGGAAAGTATATCCTCGGATTCTTTGACAAGCAGCTGAGCTTTTTCCTTTGCTTCCTGTTCGATTTTATTTGCCGCTCTTTGCGCGGTAATAACAGCAGATTTAATGCTGTCCTCGTCCTTTATATATTGATCCAACCGCTCTGCAAGCAAGCTGACCCTCTTGACTAACTCAGCATTTTCCTTAAACATCTGCTCATAAGATTCCGATACACTGTCAAAAAACGAATCCACATCCTCGGATTTGTAAGAATTTCTTCCCGAAGAATGAAATCTCTTATCCCTTATTTGCATAGGTGTAAGCATATATGTAACCCCCATATTTCTCTTTCAAAAAACAAACCCTTAAAAATTAACACAATACATTATCAGAAAAATACTCCGGTATTTTCCAATTCATCAATAAGATCCCCCATCACATCAACATTGTAAGGAGTGATGATAAAGGTGTTGTTTGCGACTTTTTTCAGTTCTCCGTGGTTTGCATAAGCAACTCCGCTTAAAAAATCCACAAGCCGACGGGCAATCTCCCTGTTTGCCGACTCAAGGTTCAATACGACTGTTCTTTTTTCATTGAGGTTATCGGCTATTCCCCTTGCATCCTCAAATCTTTCGGGCTTTGCCAAAACAACCTGCAGCTTTGCGGTAGCGTGAATATTTACAACCTTATTGGGGTCCTCAGCCTCCATAGACCTTCGTTGTCTCGAAGCATGCTGCCTTCCGGAGGCCGCATCCTCTTCGGAGGGCTTATATGTCATATAATCCTCCCGCTCCATCTCGTCATAGTATTCATCCTC
>CAZPPO010000108.1:0-1158 GCA_964588475.1 uncultured Eubacteriales bacterium | reverse complement strand
TGATTATTCCCTTGATTTTATCAATAAATGACATTAATCCCACTCCTTAATATATTCTTGCTCCGAATATTGCAGAGCCTATTCTTACTAAATTAGAGCCGTTTTCAATAGCACAAACGTAATCGTCGGACATTCCCATAGACAAAACATCCATAAAGACATTATCATATTTTTTCGCCCTAATGTCAACAAAATATCGGGACATATTTTCAAAATATTTGCTTATTTCCTCCTTGCTTTCACAAATTGGCGGTACACACATCAGCCCGTGAACCGAAATATTTCCCATATATGACATTTCATGTAAACTCTCATCCATCTCCTCTATCCTAAAGCCAGTTTTGCTCGTCTCATTTCCTATGTTAATCTCAATCAAAACATCCATTGTTTGATTGAGAGCCTTGCAAATATGAGATATTTCCTTAGCTAACCTTAAGCTGTCAACAGATTGTATCATATTAACGAGAGGAACAATCTTTTTTACCTTGTTTGTCTGAAGATGACCTATAAGATGTGCCTGTACCCCGTTCATTTTAAGATGCTCGCTTTTTGAAAGAAATTCCTGTACTTTATTCTCACCTATCAGCTTAATATGGCATTTTTCTATTGCGAAGTTAATACGCGTGTGATCAACCGTTTTAGTTACCGCAAGCAATTGTATATCCTCCGGCAGCCTTCCTGATTTTATCGCCGCATTTGCGATGTTTTCTCTTATTTGCTTGATATTCTCGGATATACGCTTCTTTACTTCATCCGATAAACTTTCCGTCAAATAAATCCTCCCCTTTCAGAATGACCTCGTCGTAAAGTCTAACATACCCTGACGCACCATCCTCGGGCGGTAGGGAAATAACATATTCGTCGGTGGAATAAACAATGTTGATTTTCCTGAATCTTATTAGACTTCCGGTTTTAACGTAAACACCCTGTTGCCCGTCAAGAACCCTTACAGCCGTACTGTCAATTTTATAGCCCTCATGCTCTTTGATAATTATCTGCAAATCGGCGCTGCGCAATGTACATAAGCTCTCATTCATCAGATTGCATTCAAGCACAAGAACGGTTTTTTCCGACCCTTTATCCCCGAAGGAATGAACCCTTGAAGGAAGCCTCTTTATCCCTTGAAGCGGAATATTGACAAATACAACATCCCCGTTT
>CAZPPO010000107.1:0-6575 GCA_964588475.1 uncultured Eubacteriales bacterium | reverse complement strand
GATCGGCAAAAATCAAGAAACAGCCGCCGACACAAAAAATTGAAATAACAGCCGAGTCCCGAGAAAAGTATGCTTAATAAATTCAATTCAACAAGCATCGAACAACTCTCAAGCTTCGTGAAGCTTAATGCGAAACAAAAGTATAATATTCAAAAAACAAATGCTATACAATAGATTTTGGTATTACGCACAGTCTTTACTTATAGACATTGACCGAAGCACTATATTGGTGCTACGGTCAATTTTTGTGCTATGGCAGATATTTAACACATACACTATGCTACTATTGTCTTTAGAAAAGATAAAACTTTGTCTGATGAGGTTTCAAGGTATACCACCTGCACAACTAAACTGTCTTTTTACTAACTTTCATACCGGTACAATAAACATCTCCGAACGGCCGTAAGTATAACGCAAAACGGGTTTCATACAATTTAGCATATAAGCTTAGCGGTATAAGTTTAAGGAGTATTAGGAACGCGGTTGTATCTAAGGCAGGTTTCCGCTGATTACTGCATGGGATAAAGCATCTGTTACAGCATTTATTATCCCGGTCGAGGTTTTTGTTGCTCCGGAAACGGCATCAACATTAAGACTTTGGCTATCAATAATATCTTGCGGAATCTTATTGGTTGCTTTTGAATAATATCTGGAGTTTAATTCATTGTGCTCAGTTATCACAATGCTTATTATTGAATTATTTTTTACTTCAACTCTAACCTTCAGCCCGGGGTTATAACCTGTTGCTTCACCCTCAAAAACACCATCCTTAAGCTCGACACCTTCATACTGTTTATTGATTGAAGCCATAGCCGTGTCGGTTGCTTCAATTGTTGTTTTGTCCTCAATAACGATTTCGGACGGTGACGTATTATTATCTGAGGGACTAAAAAGCAGCCGCGGTAACTGTATATCAACGCTTATAATATGAATTACAAGCAATGCGATAAATGCGAGTGTAACTATTCTGTGGTAATACAACCATCCCTTTTTACCCTTAAAATGCTTTCTGAACATCCAATTTAGACCGAGAATAACGGAAAGCAACCAGGTTAGTGTACCAGGATTAAAGCTCAGTAAAGACTGTGAAGAAAACAATCCGTGAATCAACCCCGTTGCTATCAGAATTGCGCCAAGATATTTATGATATTTTCTCAATTTTTTATTGATATTTTTAAATAGCTTTTTACAATTAGATGACCTTTTCATTGCAATTCTAAATATATAGATGACGGACAATAAAGCTGCCAGAATAACTGAAATCCATGCAAGTCCGATGTTAAGAAAGAGCTCCATAAACCCTCCAATTAGAATTATTAATTTATTTAACAAGGCCTTAATTAATACTTTAACAGGGAAATATGACAAAACTGTGAAAAAAATGTGTTAAAACTAATTATTTTTGAATTTAGTGCCGTCTGTTTTTCTTGACAAAAACAAATAAATTAGTTAATGTTATAAAAAATAACAGTTATTTTGTTAGCTGTTATTTAAGAACAGATGCTTGATTTTTGAGGTAAACCATGAGTATAGGGTATGCTTGCTTGAGCGTAGGGGTACCAAACACCACTATAAAAGGCTGTCTGATGAAAAATGCCGACGAGTTAAGGCTGACTGAACTAATACGGCATAATTTAACGTCACTTCAAAACATTATAAATTATAATGCCGCAAATGAAATCCGCCTTTTTCGTCTTAGCTCTGATGTTATTGCGTTCGGCTCAAGCTTTGTTAATACGCTGAAATGGAGAGAGCTGTTTGAGCAAGAGCTTTTTTGTCTCGGGGAAAGCATAAAAAAAGCCGGTATACGTATTTCAATGCATCCCGGTCAATATACCGTGCTTAATTCTCCCAAAGAGAGTGTTGCAGAACGTGCTATTGAGGATCTTGTTTATCATTGTGCGTTGTTAGATAGTCTGGGGGTCGATTATACCAACAAAATCATTATACATATCGGGGGTGTATATGAAAACAAAAAAACTGCCTTGCTGCGCTTTTCGGAGAGATACAAACAGCTGGATGATTCTATCAAGAGACGCCTCGTAATAGAAAACGACGATAAGTCGTACCATATAGAAGATGTTCTAAAGCTTGGGACACACCTTAAAATTCCTGTTGTTTATGATAATCTTCACAATAAGCTAAATAGCTGCAATCCCCAAAAAGACGATTTATATTGGATTACCCTGTGCACATCCACCTGGCGGCATGGGGATGGTCTGCAAAAAGTGCATTATTCTCAGCAGAACCGTCTTAAAAATGCCGGCTCCCATTCAGATAGTATATCTATTGATGAGTTTATGTTATTTTATGAAGGACTTGGACAGAACAAACCCGATATTATGCTTGAGGTCAAGGATAAAAACCTCTCTGCAATAAAATGCATTAATTGTACAAAATTTAAAACCATAAAAACATTAGAGCTCGAGTGGAGCAGGTATAAATACGCCGTACTCGAGAAATCGCCGAATGATTACAGAAAAATAGGGGAGCTGCTCAAGGACAAGGCTTCATATCCGGCGATTGATTTTTACCGATTTATCGAGCATGCCTTTACTCAGAAAGCTGTTATAGGAAACAGTGTCAACGCAGCCCTACACATTTGGGGTTATTTCAAAAACCATGCAAGTCCTAAAGAGAAGGAGCGCTTCTTAATGCTTTTACAAAAAAGTCAGGAAAAGATCACTTCAGTAAACTCGTTGAAACGATTTTTATATATGCTTGCCGAGAAATATAACACAGATTATTTGCTCAATTCATATTATTTCATTTACTAAACAAAAAAATGTAAAAAATACATGGTATTTTTACCAAAAGGCGAGATGTTTATGAATGTTTCAATTTTAGAAAAAACCGTTAACGGTCAGAGAAAAAACAGGACTATCGGTATAATTATAATATTAATCGGAATGAGCTTACTGGGTTTTACCGCAATACAAAGCTACAAGCAAATGCAAGAAACAGCAGATTACATCCTCGTACAGGGAAAGGTGATAGGCTATCACGAAACCCGCGGGGAAAGCAGTAAAGGTACGCCAACGATTGAGTATGCCGAAATAGTAGAATATCAAGTTGGAGAAAAAGCATATCAGATAAAGTCTTCCGTTTCAAAATCTAATCCGTCTGAAATTGGCAGTATTATGGCTGTCAAGTATAATCAGAAAGACCCCAGCCAAGCTATATTGCCCTCTATGCAAAACATTACACGTATCATTATGCTGAGCTTTGGTGGTGTGGTTGTGGCCTTTGGTGTATTAATGGAGATAAAAAATCGCACAGCATTCTCGGGAAATAAGGTTAAATAAGCATTTGTATTTTCTGTTCCTTATATATCAAAAAAAGCCCCCAATACAATGTATAAGGGCTTTTTTTATTTCTTGTTTGTTGTTACAGATATACGAATACAGTCATATCAGCCCCCGCTTGATGGGGACATAAGCCATATTTCATCACCGTTTGAAGGTTTATGGCTCTTACTTTTACATCTTTCACCGTTCACGAAAACAACGGCATCGTTAAAAGACAGGAGTTTTTCATTTGAAGCTTCGTTGTTTTTTATGTTTTTGTTTATGACATTGAATATATCGCAAACTTTTTCAATTTCGATTTGAGAGCCGTTTAAATTACTGTCAAGGCGCATAACGCCGAAGAGCTTTACAGTAACCCTTGCCAAAAAATCACTCCGTTCTGTTAAAGGCTTAAGGCTTTAATTGCTTCGGGAATTTCTATTTTAAGCTTTTTAAGCTTTTTGATTGTAGGAACGCCGTCGTTCCAGCCGCGTGCGCGGTAATAGGTTTTTTTCATCTTATCAAGCGGAACCGAAGTTTTTTTATTGCCTTCAATCTGCTTTTCGTTAAGCAGCCGTTTTGGTAAGGTATCCGCTCCCTTTCCTTGACCTAGGATAATGTTAGAAACCCTTTCTATGTTATATCCGTATTCGCCCCATTTTAGAAGATCGGCCATTGTTACCTTCATTCCCGTTGCATATCTAAGTGCATAAGGGTGCAATAGCAGGGGGATGTTGATATTGGCGATTCCGGGATGCCTGTTAAGTACATTAATTACAGGTCCGAAATAGGGGAAACATGCAAGAATTGTTTTTGTTAAGAACGAGTTTGGTTTGTCAATCAAAAAAGAGGGGAATACCGCATAGCTTGTAAACAGGCAAGAGCCCGCCGCGGATATGCACTCCATAAGGTTTTGGAACATAATAGAAAGAGCTGCTTTTCCGTGTGGGGTAAGCGCGTCCACATTAAGCCCCAGACCCTCCGCCACTACAATATACCCGGCGTTGAGATGGCACCCTCCGCGGTTGGCAGTGGCATAACCGAGTCCTTGACCAACCGCCCCACGCGGTTCATAAGCCGCAAGCTCCATACCCTTTGCGTGTATGGCAAATTCCGCCCCTTTGAATTTTTCTGACATACGCTTTGTTCCGTCTGCCAAAATATCGCCGATGCCCTTGCGGTGAGCGATATCGTCAAAGACCTTGGAGAGATTGTCAGTTTTGCCGAATTTGAGCCCGCAATCCCACATGCCCTTTTCGCTAAGCTCCATTGCAAAGGCAATGCTTCCGGCGGTTGATATAGTGTCCATACCAAGCTCGTCAAGCTCATAATTCCATTTCAAAATCAATTCAATGTCGTCATTCATTATATTGGCGCCTAAAAGTCCGAGTGTTTCAAGCTCAGGCCCTTTTACAAGCTTTTTGTCAACCTCGACTACTCTCCCGCAGCGAATAACGCATGTGGTACAGGCGGAATTCTTAACAAGATGCTTTTGTGCTAACTCTTCGCCCGAGATTTTTTCAAAATTATCAAACCTGCCTGTGCTGAAATTCTTTGTAGCAAGAATATGATGCGCCTGCATAGGAGCTATGAGAGCCGCAGTTCCGAGCTTTGGCAGCTGTTTGCCCGTGAGCGGGTTGGCTCTTAGCTGCTCAACCCATTTTTTGTTTATTATTTTAAGATTTTCTCTGTCATAGACCTCGGCGCTTTTTGAGCCGAACGCTGTTACGGCTTTTATGTTTTTATCTCCGAATACGGCTCCTACACCGCCTCTTCCCGCGGCTCTTTCTCCGCTGAAAACAGCTGCATAAAGCACCTTGTTTTCTCCTGCGGGACCTATAACAAGCTTGCCGTGTCTTTTTTGCAGATTTTCCTGAGCTTGTGATACCTTCATTCCCCAAAGAGGTGAGGCATCATTGAATTTAACGTTGTCCTCCGAAATTTCTATGTGAACGGGATTTTCAGACCTGCCGGTAATTATTAAGGCATCGAACCCTGCCTTTTTAAGAGAAAGCCCGAAATCTCCTCCACAATTGGAAGAAGTTATTATGTTGGTAAGGGGAGAGATTGTAGAGATATTGAAGCGTGAGGTGTTAGGGCAGCCGCAGCCGGTAAGAGGACCCGTGGAAACCACTAACCAGTTATCCTCATCAAATGCCTTCATACCGGGCGTAATGTGCCGGTTCAGAATATCGGCAGCCATTATTTTACCGCCGAGAGTGCGCCTTCTGTCACTATCTGTCCAAGGAAAATCCTCAAAGGACTTTGTTGTTACATCGACCTTCAATACTCGTCCCGTATAGCCGAGCAATTTTTCATTCATACAAGTACCTCCTGCCTGCGGTTGTTATAGACTTGACTTTTCTTATTAGTAATTATATATTATATTTGTGAAAATTCAATGCCTCTATTAACTCATTCTCTTGCGCAGTCTGAAACTTTTCCGCAAAGAAGCTCAACGATGTGACCTAAGACGGGCTCAATTACCTGCAGACACTCTACGCAAGCTCTCGGACTTCCGGGCAGATTGACTATTAGCACATTGTTCCTTAGGACGCTGACCGCGCGTGAAAGCATAGCTCTTTCTGTGTGCATCATGCTCTTTCTGCGAATTTCCTCCGCAATGCCCGGGACGAGCTTTTCAGCTACACTCAAAGTAGCTTCGGGTGTAACATCCCGCGCAGCAAGACCCGTGCCTCCCGTTGTAAATACAATGTGAGCTTTTTTGTTATCACAAACATCAATCAAAGCTTCCTTGATAATATTTTTTTCATCGGGAACGCAATTATAATATGTTGTCTGGGTCATATTCTCAAGGTACTTCTCGATTGCATCCTTGCTTTTATCCTCGCGTTCTCCCCTTGAGGAGCGATCGCTGACACAAATTATCGCGATATTGAATTTCATCTTTTCACCTCTATTACAATATATCACATATTTTCTGAAATTAACAGCATTATTTCAGTGCAAACGCGAGCCTTTTTGCATCGGTTCGTGTTTACATATATTAAGAATTCCGATTTGTACGCTCTAAGTCGGTCGCTAAACGATATGAACGTGCAAACAGGGTATGAACGGAAACGCTCATGCCTCCCGTGTTTGGAAAGGAGTCAGAAAAAATGAAGAAAACCTTAGCGATTTTTGTTGTGCTTGCAGTTATGCTCTCGTTTGCAGCTTGCAAGGGCGACGGACAAAACAACACAACCGTTCCAACGGAAAGCGGAACGGTTGCACCACCCCAAAACCCCACAATCAGGCTTTCCACAACCACCTCGGTCAACGATTCGG
>CAZPPO010000106.1:0-6619 GCA_964588475.1 uncultured Eubacteriales bacterium | reverse complement strand
TGAATAACTATAAAAGCATCATTGCTCTGGGTTTTCATGCCGCTTTGGCGGCAGGTCTTGTCGTCCTTTGCGGCGATATGGGCTCTGCGGTAATCTTTTTGCTGATAGCTTTGGGACTGCTCTTTTTTGCAGGGCTCCACTGGGGCTATTTCGCGAGTTTGACCGTTATAACAGCGGCCGTCTCCCCATTAATTTGGATTTTCTTATTCGGGGATTTTCAAAAAAAACGTTTTCTTGCTCTCCTAAGACCCGAGCTTTATCCCGATGAAATATACCAACAGGAAAAGGGTATTACGGCTTTAGGTTCAGGTCAATTATTCGGTCAGGGGCTTTTTAAGGGCGCTTATACTCAAAACGGAATTGTACCCGAGGCGGAAAATGATATGATTTTCACCGTTATAGGTGAGGAACTTGGCTTTTTCGGTTGTGTGTTGGCTCTTTGTTTACTTGCGGCAATAGTTACAAAAATTATGAGGGTAGGAAAAAACGCTCAGGATTTTTCTGCAAAGCTTATAAGCTACTCATTTGCGATAATGCTTGTGTCTCAGGCTATAATTAATATCGGAATGTGTCTTAAGCTTCTTCCGGTTATAGGGATAACATTACCGTTTTTCAGCGCGGGCGGCTCGAGTACTCTTTGTTTGTACATAGGTTTAGGTCTTGTGCTTAGTATACACAGATATAACAGAAAACAAAATATGATAAACTTCAGTTTAAGTAATATCCGCACTCCTTTTTCGGAATATACATAAAGCCTGAATGCTTAAACTATGGCATACTATTTGAGATAGTTTGCCATAAGTTTTTTTGTGCCGGTCTCAAATGCAACCTCAAGAAGCAAATCGTTTCCCATAGGCGTAACCGTTAAAATCATTCCTTTTCCGAAAGCCTTGTGAGTTAAGGAGTCACCGGGGCTGTAATTTTTTGAGGGCTTTGTCGAATTTTTTGATAAATCTTGCGTTTCGCTGAAGCCTCTTTGTTTTTTATTAAAAGTATATGTTTTCGCCGTGGTGCTGCTGTGACTATTATCAGAACCGTACATACTGTCTCCGAGAACACCAAGCCTTATTTTACCCGGAGTCTTTCCTATATTGCTATGAGTTAATTCGGGAGGTATTTCCTGAATGAACCTTGAGGGTTTTGTAAATGTGGTGGAACCGTATACCATTCTTGATTGAGCATTAGTAATGTAAAGCTTTTCCTTTGCTCTTGTTATGCCAACATAAGCAAGACGCCTTTCTTCTTCCAGCTCGTCCGGAAAATACATAACTTGATTTCCCGGAAACAAGCCCTCCTCTACTCCTGCAATAAATACGCACGGAAATTCAAGTCCCTTTGCCGCGTGCAAGGTCATCATAACCGCAGCTTCATTCTCTTCGTTATAATTATCTATATCCGTCAGAAGCGCAACCTCCTCTAAAAAGCCCGTCAGCGTCGCCTCGTCATTATTCTCGTAATATCTTACAAGGTTGCTCATAAGCTCCATAAGGTTGGCCTTGCGTTCCTCCTGTGTTTCCTTATCTTGAGCAAGAAGAGCTAAATACCCGGTCTCCTCCAAAAGATAATTGTAAAAATCACCAATGGCAAGCCTTTCGCTTGCTTTGATAAGTCGCCCGATTAGAGCAGAAAAATCTTTTAGCTTTGCGGCGGTTCTTGAGAGAATCGGATAATCATCGGCATTTGAGATAACCTCGAAGAAACTAATGCCTAAGCTATCAACAATTTGAAGTACCGAATTTACTGTGTTGTCCCCTATTCCCCTTTTTGGTTCGTTAATTATTCTTCGCATACGCGCCGAATCTGATGTATTGACAATAACACAAAGATACGCAAGGATGTCTCTGATCTCCTTGCGCTCATAAAATCTGTGACCGCCTATAACCCTGTATGGTATTCCGTTATACACAAAAGCGCGCTCTATGCTGTTTGATTGCGCGTTAGTCCTGTATAATACGGCAAAATCCATAAAATGCGCGCCCATTGCGACTCGGTTAAGAATTTCATTAGATATATATCTTCCCTCGTCAAGCTCGTCGGAGGTCAGGCATATGGTTATTTTTTCACCATCGGTCTTTTTAGTCCAAAGGTTCTTTCCCTTTCGCTGAGTATTATTGCCTATAACCGCGTTAGCCGCATCAAGAATAATTGAAGTTGAGCGGTAATTGCGCTCAAGCCTGATTGTTTTTGCATTCTTGAAGCGTTGTTCAAAGCTGAGAATATTTTCAATAGTAGCTCCCCTGAACTTATATATACTTTGGTCATCGTCACCGACAACACAAAAATTTTTGTGTAAATCACTGAGCATGGCAGTCAGAACATACTGAGCATGGTTTGTATCCTGATATTCATCAACCATTACATACCTGAAACGATTTTGATAATAATTCAGAATATCCGGGTTGTCTGAAAATAACTTCACTGCATTTACGATTATATCGTCAAAATCCATGGCGTCCGCATTTTTCAGAAGCTCCTGGTATTTATAATAAGCTTCGCTGACGGCTTTTTTTATTTGATCGTTTCCAACCGTCTTTTCATATTCCTCAGGGCTGCAAAGAGAGTCCTTTGCCCTGCCTATTTCCGCCAAAATCATTTTTAACGGGACCCTTGCGTCATCTATTCCCAAAAGTCTTTGCACTTCTCTCATTACGCGCTTTGAATCGTCAGTATCATATATGGTAAAATTCTTAGAATAACCGAGCCTTTGACCGTCGCGTCTTAAAAATCTTACACATGCGCTGTGGAATGTACTTGCCCAAACATCTGTGCCAATCTTGCCGAGCATATTTTCAAGTCTTCTTTTTAATTCGTCCGCTGCTTTATTTGTAAATGTTATCGCCAGTATTTGCCAAGGCTGGGGGGCGTCGACCTTGAGAAGCGGCTCTAAATCAAAGGAAGGCGTGCCGCCGTTTTCAACTAAGCAACGCAGCTCTTTGATGTCCCTTTCGGATGGTTCACGGTATACATAATCTGAGTGATATGCATTCCCGTGCTTAATTATATAAGCAATTCTGTTTATAAGAACGGTAGTCTTGCCTGTTCCGGCACCCGCAAGTACAAGAAGCGGTCCCTCAACAGATAATACCGCTTCTCTTTGAGCATCATTCATTCTGCAAAATTCATGATCTATTAATTTTTTTCTTAAATCCGTAAATACGCTCATTAATAAAATAACTCCCGAAATCAGCTGTTCTTCATAACTACAATTTCAACAACATCGGCTGCGTGCTCACATGCATCATAGCAATGTTCGAAGCGTCTGTAAATATCTGACCAAACCAGTGTATCCGCAGCGGTGGTGTTTTCTGTAAAAAGCCGCCTTGTGCTGTCCTCGTAAAGCTTGTCTCCTTCACTTTCAAGACGATTAATTTCGATTATCATATCCTTAATTTTTGGGGACTTCTTATAATTTCTAAATTCCTTCATCAATACAGTGAGCTTTTCCGTCATAAGCACAATATGCCTTGTATGCCCTTCAATGTCCCCTCGAAGGGAAATAACATTGTACATATAAACCTTCCTGAAAACGTCCTCAATACAGTCGGTAATGTTATCAAGCTCACCGCCAAGAGAGATTAAATCCTCTCTCTCAATCGGTGGCAAAAATTCTTTGACAAGCCTTTCCATCATATCGTGTTTGACATTGTCCGCCCTATGCTCGATTTCGTGTAGCTTGCTTAATGTGCTTTTTACTTCATATGGATTAAATTCGTTAAAAGAAATAACGAGTTCCTTGGCAATTTCAACGCAAAGGTTAGCGGAATTAATCATCATCTCAAAATAGTCGTTTCCCTTTTTCATTTAATCAAAATTCCTTTCAGAGATAAACCTTAAAAAATATAAATAAATAATTTTGCTACAAGATACCCGATAAAGCCGCAACCGGGAAAGGTCATAATCCAGGTTACTACCATATCATTAACAACACCCCAATTTACAGCCTTTAGCCTTCTTGAGGCGGCAACACCCATCATAGCCGTTGTCTTTGTATGTGTTGTGCTCACAGGCAGTCCCGTTAAGGAGGATAAAAGCAAGCACCCCGTGCTTGCAAGATCTGAGGAAAAGCCCTGATACTTTTCAAGCTTTACCATATCCATACCTACAGCCTTTATAATTCTGTATCCGCCTATAGAAGTACCTATCGCCATTACTAAAGAGCATAAAATCATTAGCCAAAGGGGTATTTGAAAGCTGTCTGTATTAGCCTCGCCCTTAGACAGAGAAACCCCTAAAAGAAAGACCCCTATGAATTTTTGACCGTCCTGCGCTCCGTGCATAAACGCCATTGCGGCGCCTCCGAATATCTGACTGTTTTTGAAAAATCCCATAGTGCTTGTGCGGTCCCTATTCTTAAAAATCGTTTCAACAAACCGCACTGTTAAAAAGCCTGAGAAAAAGCCTAGGCCCGTTGAAAGTAAAAGTCCGTATAAAACCTTTACCCATTCCCCTGAATTGAGCCCGTGAAAGCCGTTTTGCAAAGCTATTGCTGCGCCCGATACTCCCGCAATAAGAGCGTGGCTCTCACTTGTCGGGATTCCAAACTTCCAAGCTACTGTAGCCCAAATTACTATTGCAAACATTGCGGCACAAAGAGCTATGAGCGCGGTTCTCGGATTGCCGGCAAAATCCGCTATATTATATATGGTTTGAGCAACCTGTGAATTGAACACGGACATTATAAGAACGCCTAAAAAATTGAAAATTGCCGCCATTATTATAGCAGCCTTTGGACGAATTGAACGCGTTGAAACGCAAGTGGCAATTGCGTTTGGAGCATCCGTCCAGCCGTTAACCAATACGACGCCAAGAGTAAACATTACGGTAATAAACAACGACGGATTACTAAATAAAAGCGATATGAACTCTGAAAAAGTAATTGTGTTCATCAGTACCTCTTTGCCTTGAAAATGTTTCCGCCCATTGAGTCAATTGCAACAACAAGCGGCATATCCTTAACATAAAGCCTTTTTATTGATTCGCATCCGAGCTCTTCGTATGCTATTACCTCGCACGAGGAAATATGCTTGCTGTAAAGAGCACCGGCGCCGCCTACGGCGCAAAAATAAACAGCGCTGTTTTTTATTATTGATGCCTGAACGCTTTCGTTGCGTTCGCCCTTTCCAATCATAGCGCAAAGACCGTTATCAAGAAGCACAGGTGTAAAAACATCCATACGACCGGAAGTAGTGGGACCAGCACTGCCGATGATAAGGTTATTTTTAGCAGGGGTCGGACCTGTGTAATAAATTATTGCGTCCTCTAAGGAAAATGGCAGCGGCTTTCGCTCGTTTAAGGAAGAAATAATTCTTTTATGTGCTGCGTCCCTTGCAGTATAAACTGTTCCGGTCAAAAGCACTCTGTCGCCAACGATGAGGCTTTTTGCCGCTTCGCGTATATTTTGAGACAGTACGGTTATTTCATTCATCTTGAACCTAAAAAGTAGACTGAGCCCGACTCGCCATCGAACTTCGATGCTTCTTCTTCAAAACCCATAGCTAAGGAATTTTGGATTGTTTCTAAATCGGTTTTATTTAGCTCGCTTGCCGATTTATCCATATCGGATACAAGAGTGTGAATTCGGGCTTCTACCTCTGCCAAAGCCTTATTAAATATACTTGCAAGCTCTCTTATGTTTCCCGAAAGAGTGCTTATTTTTCCTGCGGTTTTATTGATAGCTTGTCCTGTTTCTTTGTTGATTTCGGATACCTTCGCAGTTGCTTGATGAACAAGCTTTTCAGAATACAGTCTTGCGTCAAGCATAGCGGCACCGAGCTGAGATTCTAAGGCTTTAAGCTTTTCGCAGTCTTGTGTAAGCTTTTCCTTTTCAGACTCAAGGACGTCCATTGAGGCGCGATTAATTTCATTTTCCTTAACCAGTCGATCAATCTCATTCTCAAGCTCAACGGCTTTCGCCTTTTCTAATTCAAGCTGTGATGCCAAAGCGTCGTTTTTGGAAACCTCTGCTTCAAGCTCAGTTATGCGTTTCAAAAATATTTGAGCGTCTTTTGCGGCGGTGTCGTACCTTTGCCTTAAATCGGCTGCCTCGGCATTTATTGCAGCAAGATAAGACATTACGTCTTGTTTATTAAATCCCCCGAAAACAGAGCTTCTGAAGACATAATCCTTTTCCATACGGTAACCCCCAATCTCAATAAATTATATCAGATATTTCATCTTAAAACAACATTTATTTGCCATATTAATTGCTTTTTCAAATTATAGGTATTATAATTTAAGCTGAAAAAGCTGAAAGGGAGTATCCAAATGGCAAAATCGGGAAAAATGATATATAGACGCTTAGGTCTATCACTTGGCGTATTGAGCGCTTTTTCCTTCGCGGCAGGCGCCGTAGCAACAAATCAGGTGCTCGGCAGAACCGTGTATAATCGGGCAAAAAAAAGAAAAGAGAATGAACTTGTTAAGGAATCCTCAGACTTGTACGAGATGTTAAGACGGAAAAGGGGTCTTTGGTATAAATCAATTGCGCCCGAAGCTGTTTCAATTAATAACCGTGCAGGCGAACGCGTCCACGCAAAAATCATTCCCGCTAAAAACGAAACAAATATTTGGGTGATTTGTATACACGGGTACACCAGCGATCCCCACGGTATGGCTGCAT
>CAZPPO010000105.1:5655-6659 GCA_964588475.1 uncultured Eubacteriales bacterium | reverse complement strand
GACACTAACAAGAAGAGGGCAATTTTCAAAACAATAGTCGCCAATTGTTAATAACCCGCTTCCAAAGCTGACGCCTTTAAGTTTAGAACAATTATTGAAGGCACTGCAGCCAAGGCTCTTTAATTTATCCGGAAAATCGAGTGTTTGAATAAGGCTGCAACCCGAGAAGGCATAATCGTAAATGCGTTCAAGTGTTGAAGGAAAGGATATATCAGAAAGCCCCGTACAATTAACAAAGGCATCCCTGCCAATTGAAACGAGCCCCTCTCCTATGTCAACCTGAGATAAAGCGCTGCAATTATAAAAACACTTTTCCCCGATTGTTTTTACATTATTTAAATTTATTGAGGATAGTTCAACACAATTGTTGAAGCAATAGCTTCCGATACTTGTTAGCTCGCCATTAATAGTAACACTTTTTAATATAAGGCACTCACTGAAAGCCTGGCTGTCTATCATTGTCACGCTTTGAGGTATTGTTACGCTTTCAAGATTTCTTTTATGAATAAACGCCTGTTCTCCTATTTCGCTTACAGGTTTTCCATCAATTTCATCGGGGATTATAACACAGGAGGCATACAAATTATTAAAGCTTTTTATCCTTACTGTGTTGTCCTCAAGAACGGTGTAGGTATAATCACTAAATACCTGAAGTCCTAAAGCATAGGTCTGAGCGCAAAGCAGTAAAAGCGTCAGTAATGACAATAACGTGACTGAAGTCTCGAAAATTTTTCTCATAGCCAATCACTCATTTTTCTTTACGACTTTTTTTACCTCTGAAAGATTGAATGCTATTGTTTTGTTCTGAATATCAATATCCTCAAGCTTTTCTAAAAGCTCTCTGTTTGTTTTGGGTGGCTCGTTTTTTGTAATAACGGAATAGACGACAAAGCCTAAGGTTGAAAAAGCAATAATAAGATAATATATCAGCAAACCTGCCGAGCTTTTACTGTTGCTCCATAAAAAGATAAGTAAGGGTAAAACGCAAAATATGAAGGAGTATA
>CAZPPO010000105.1:0-5645 GCA_964588475.1 uncultured Eubacteriales bacterium | reverse complement strand
CCTTTTATATATTTCATAATTTCTCCTTTCCTAAGCTTTACAAGCTTTCTTCAGTGATTTTTCTTAATCCCTCAAAGCCTAATTTAACAGCCTCGTATGGGTGAAGGTCATAACAATTATCCTGCTCTATAACTATATAATTAACACCTATTTCCTTACAGGTATTGTAACATGCCGTAAGGTTAAGATTGCCTTGTCCGCATTCCGCAAATCGAGGCTGGGACTGGAATACCCGCATATCCTTGAAATGGCATACATCTACCTTGCCCCTCATTTTTTTAAGGTAATCCTGGGGTGTTACGCCTCCGTACTGCATCCAGTAGGTATCCGGCACAAAAAGGTATCCCTCAAGCGGAGTTTCTTCTATGAGTCTGTCCATAGTCAGTTTTCCGTTGTGGACCTCAAATTCAAAGGAATGATTGTGGTAACAAAAATTAAATCCTCTGTCTTTAAGCTTTATACTGATATCGGAGGTTATGGAAATAAATTCACTTATACCCTCGCTTGTATGCCTGTAAACCTCCGGCATGCCACCTATCCCAATGTTTTTACATTTTATAAGCTCGTGTTCAAACAGCAAATTATCAAAATCGTTTATCAAGCGGTCAAACGGAATATGTGTAAGACAAACCTGCATCGAATACTTATTAACAAGACGAGCTATTTCTTGAGGTTCTATAGGACCTATACCGGAAATTTGAATAACGCTGCAGCCTATATTATGAAGCATTTTTAAGGTTTCCTCGAATTCTATTGCGTTGCGGCATTGATTTCTAAGCGTGTATAGCTGTACTCCTGGTTTAATTGGGTTCATATCAATGACCTCCGATTATTAATTGGTGTTATTGTATCACAATTAAATTCAATTGTAAATGAATATGAGATAACAGCAAGCATATCTTATCACTGCGTTTATAATATAATAATAGTTGACAATCACTCGTGAATGTGATAATATTCGGTCAACGCGATGACTAAGTTAAGTAAGACGATTCACTGTGCCGTATTAAGAGAAGTGCGTCAAAGGCTGAAAGCGCCCTTACGGTTGAATTATCCGAAATTCGCTTACGAGCGGTCCTGTTGAATTTATTAGTAGGCGGGAACGGTTAATCTCCGTTAAAGGATTAAGGAGTGTTTGCTCTAAAGCAAAAACCAGGGTGGTACCGCGGAATATTTTTTTCGTCCCTAAAATTCAAGGGGCGATTTATTTTTTTTGCAAAGGATGAATTGAATGAAGCTGCAACTCGAAGGCATACGAAATACCTCAAAAGAATTACTTGAAAAGGTCTCCTCTTTACAGGAATTAGAAGCTATAAGAATAAAATTTCTTGGGAAAAAAGGTGAATTGACTTTAATTCTCAGACAAATGGGTTCTCTCCTTCCCGAAGAACGACCGCTAATGGGCTCACTTGCCAATGAGATAAGGCAATATATTGAAGCAATCATTGAAAAAAAAGCCAATGAAATTGAAAAGGCCGAACGCGAATCGAGTATTGCTGCCGAAGCTATTGATGTTACCATTGCGGGTAAAAAGCATCCCTTAGGACACAGGCACCCGCTTTCGATAGTTCTTGAAGAGGTTAAGCAAATATTCCTCGGAATGGGTTTTAAAATTGCAACAGGACCCGAAATCGAATGGGATTATTATAATTTTGAAGCATTGAATATGCCGAAAAATCATCCCGCAAGAGATACGCAGGATACTTTTTATATCACCGAAAATATGCTGCTTCGCACACAGACGTCCCCTGTCCAGATTCGCGTTATGGAAAAATCGCAGCCACCTATCCGCATAATAGCGCCTGGAAGGGTTTATCGTTCGGATGCTATTGATGCAACTCACTCCCCTCTTTTTCATCAGATTGAAGGTCTTGTCGTCGATAAGGGCATAACAATGGGCGACCTAAAGGGCATACTAATGCAGTTTGCAAAAAGAATGTACGGAGATAATACAAAAATCCGCCTTCGTCCGCATCATTTTCCTTTTACTGAGCCTTCTTGTGAAATGGATGTTTCCTGTTTTCGTTGCGGCGGCAGCGGGTGTTCGATGTGTAAAAACGAGGGCTGGATTGAAATACTCGGCGCGGGAATGGTTCATCCGAAGGTTCTTGAAAACGGAGGCATAAATCCAGATATTTACAGCGGCTACGCTTTCGGCGTCGGACTTGAAAGATTGACTCTTTTTAAGTACTCAATCGATGATATGCGGCTATTTTTTGAAAATGATTTAAAATTTTTAACTCAGTTTTAAGGGAGGAGTCTTGTACATGTTGTTATCAGGAAAATGGCTGAAGGATTATACAAATCCCGCCGTAGCTCAAAAAGAATTCATGAAAGCAATGACCGCCTCGGGCTCAAAGGTCGAAGGCTTCAGCACCGAGGGCGAAGAGCTTAATAATATTGTTGTAGGAAAAATTCAAAGGCTTGAGCGTCACCCCAACTCAGACCACCTATGGGTCTGTTCGGTTGATGTCGGCGCGACAGAAGCTCTCGTTATTGTGACAGGCGCACAGAATCTGAAACAGGACGATTTTGTTCCTGTGGCACTTGACAACTCCACCGTTTTTGGCGGAAAGAAAATCAAAAGGGACTTTTTAAGAGGTGTTGAAAGCGCGGGAATGCTCTGCTCTCTTGAGGAGCTTGGGCTTACACTCCACGATTTTCCCTATGCTGTCAGTGACGGGATATTTGTCCTTGGTGATGATTGTGACAAAACTCTCGGAAAGGATATAAGGGAAGCTATAGGACTTAACGATATTATAACGGAATTTGAGATAACCCCGAATAGACCGGATTGCCTTTCGGTCTTCGGTATTGCGAGAGAGGCCGCGGCAACATTCGACAAAAAACTTGAATATCCTAAAACAGATTTAGCCGATACAAGCGGTGATGTCAACGAGCTTCTTTCGGTTTCGATAGAAGACCCGGATAAATGCTTTCGTTATTGCGGCGCCGTTGTTAAAAATGTCAGAGTCAAGCCCTCTCCTCTTTGGATTAGGGAAAGGCTCCGCGCCTCGGGCGTACGAGCGATTAATAATATAGTTGACATAACAAATTTTGTAATGCTTGAAATGGGTCAACCAATGCACGCTTTCGACCTTAAATATGTGGAAGACTCTTCAATTATAGTAAGATGTGCCCTTGAGGGTGAAGTAATTACGACTCTTGACAAAATATCAAGGCCTCTTGACTCTTCTATGCTTGTTATAGCGGATGTCAATAAGCCCGTTGCTGTAGCAGGCATTATGGGCGGAGAATACAGCGGTATTATGGACGACACTACTACAATCGTGTTCGAATCCGCTTGTTTTGACGATATATCTGTTCGCAAAACATCAAAAAAGCTTGGTTTGAGAACGGAATCCTCCTCACGCTTTGAAAAGGGCCTTGACAGAGAGCTATGTGACAAAGCTCTAAGACGCGCCTTGGTTCTTGTTCAGCAGCTTGATGCCGGCGATGTCGTCGGCGGTATTATCGATCGCTATCCGACTAAAAAGGAAGCGACTGTCATACCCTTTAAGCCCGATTGGACAAACCGGTTTATCGGAATTGACACGTCAAAATCACAGCAGATTAATATACTCAAAAAATTACAATTTAAAATTGAAAACGACAAAATATATGTTCCCTCATTCAGAGAAGACGTAAAGCACCTTGCCGATATTTCCGAGGAAATTGCAAGATACTACGGTTATCAGAATATTCCTGACCGTGATCTTAGCGGAAGAGCAGACGGAAGACTAACACAAAAACAGCTCTTTGAAAATAAAATCAACGAGCTTATGGTATCTTTCGGAGCTTGCGAAATAACAACTTACTCGTTTTTAAGTCCCAAGGCCTATGATAAAATACTTTTGCCGTTAGACAGTGAAAAAAGAAACAGTGTAATAATCAATAACCCTCTTGGCGAGGATACAAGCGTTATGAGAACAACCTGTTTACCGTCTTTATTAAATGTTCTTTCTCTAAACTACAATAATCGAAATTCAGAAGCATTCGTTTATGAGCTTGCTACCTTGTATAAGCCTCAAGGTAATAATACTCTTCCTATCGAAGCTCAGGTGCTTACGGCAGGAATGTACTCACCAAAAGCAGATTTTTATTTGCTCAAGGGTATTGTCGAGGAGCTGCTTAAAAGGCTGATTTCAGAAGAAGTAAGCTTTGATTCTCTTATAAGCAATCCCTCCTTTCATCCCGGCAGAACTGCCGAAATTTCAGTCAAAGGTGAAGCTATAGGAGTTATAGGTGAAATTCATCCGAATGTTCTTGCCAACTATGAAATAGATACAAGGTGCTATGTTTTTGAGGTTTCCTTTGAATCGCTGCTAAAATATTCCACAAAAATAAAAAATTATAAGCCTCTTCCAAAGTTTCCCGCCGTTACGCGTGACCTCGCACTCGTGTGTGATAAAAGCATACCCGTAGCGAAAATATCAAACATAATTAAAGAATCTGTCAAAAGCCGACTTGAAGATATAACGCTTTTCGATATTTACGAAGGCTCTCAGATACCCGAGGATAAGAAAAGCGTCGCATTTTCGCTTACAATGCGCTCAAGTGAAAAAACCCTGACTGACGCGCAGGTAGATGAGGCTATAAAAAGCGCACTCAGAGATCTTGAAATAATCGGCGCAACGTTGAGAATATAATATTTTAATAAAAACTTTTTCTTTTCCGGAAATTATGTTATTATATAATAAATGACTTCTTAAGTATTGGGGGAATATAAAATGCAAATTTTATGCCTCGACATAGGAGGCACAAAGCTTTCCGGTGCGATATCGGACGAAAACGGTAATCTTCGCTCAGCTTCAACCGTTCCGTTATTTTCCGGTCAAGACGCTAAAAGAATTGTTATGGAGGCAATATTTGATTTTGCTGACAGAGTGATTGACAGAAATCCGGAAATTGAACGTATAGGCATATCTGTACCGGGGCTTACGGACTCAGAAAAAGGAGTATGGGTATTTTCACCATTTTCGGGCATCAGGGACTTGAACCTAAGGGAGCGTTTGGAGGAAAGGTATCATATTCCGATTTACTGCGAAAATGATGTCAATTCTTGCGCACTTGCAGAAAAAAGATTTGGAGTATGCAAGGATGAAGAAAACTTCATGTGGATAACTATTTCCTACGGAATAGGCGGAAGCTTCGTAATAAACAGCTCTCTGTTCAAGGGCACTAATGGTAACGCAGGTGAAATAGGACATATAGTGGTTGATGAAAATGGACCTGCCTGCGGGTGTGGAAACAGGGGCTGCCTTGAAGCTGTAGCCTCGTGTAACGCAATAGAGAACGCATATCTTGCTTCTCACCCCGGCGAAAAGAAAACTGTTGAGGAACTGATATCAAAAACCTTTATGGGAGATAATGAAGTGGCGAAAATGTTCTACGACGCCGGCTTCTACGTAGGAAAAGCGGCTGCCAGCGCCGCAACGCTGCTTGATATCGGCACACTTGTTTTCGGCGGTGTGCAAATGACATATGAGCTAATGGAAGATGGAATAGCCGCAGGCATAGATCGCTTTGCTTTTAGAAAGACAGGACTGCTTATTAAAAAACGAAAGACTGGACTTGGCAACCAGGCCGGCCTATACGGAGCTGCTACCGTCGCCCTGAACGGAGATATTTGAACAATCAATAAC
>CAZPPO010000104.1:0-6659 GCA_964588475.1 uncultured Eubacteriales bacterium | reverse complement strand
GTATATCATTTTTCTTCCTCAGTAAAAGGCAAAATCAGCTTCAAGCTGAGGTTTTCCTCCCCTGTTAGGCATTGTGTAAACAGCCAGAGCGATTATCTTGTTCTCGAAGGGCTTTGCCCGTCTGACTCATTGAGAAATAATATTGATTTTCCCGAGAGAGGAGAGCTGTACTCGAAGGAACCGGAAAAATCCGGAATTAGCTTCACAGCGGCTGTTACCGTTAAAACAAAAGGAGGAAATTATTGTTTTTCGGGAAAATCACTTGAAGTATTAAACGCTGACGAAGCTACCGTATACCTTGCATGCAAAACATCGTTTAACGGTTATGACAAACACCCTCAAACCCAAGGAAAAGAGCATAAGAATTCTTGCTTGAGCATTCTTAAGAAGGCGGTCACCGCTCCTTATGAAGATATCAGGAAAGAACATATACACGATTACAAGTGTTATTATGACCGTGTACAGCTTGATTTAGGTACAGACAATAAAGAAGATATTCCAACCGATAAAAGGCTTAAAAAGCACGCAAGAGGCGAAGAAGACAGAGGTCTTTATCAGCTTTTATTTAATTTCGGCAGATATTTGATTATATCGGCTTCCCGTGAGGGTTCGCAGCCCGCAAACCTACAGGGAATATGGAACAAAGAGCTTCATGCCCCATGGCATTCAAATTATACGGTTAATATTAATACACAAATGAATTACTGGCCTGTTCTTCTTTGTAATCTTCCCGAATTTAATCTGCCGCTCATTGAAATGATTAAGGAGTTGTCCGAGGCGGGAGAAAAAACCGCACAGGCGCACTACAAAGCAAGGGGCTTTTGCGTTCATCATAATGTTGACCTATGGCGTCTGACAACTCCCGTCAGCGGCAGCGCCTCATGGCTGTTCTGGCCTTTAGGCGGCGGCTGGCTATGCGACCATATATTCAAGCATTATAAATATACCAATGACAAGCAATTCCTTATGAAGGTCGGCTATCCGATTATGAAAAAATCGGCAATGTTCTTGCTTGATATGCTCATTGAGGATAAAGACGGGTATTTAATTTTTGCGCCCTCCACATCGCCTGAAAACCTGTATAAGATCGACAAACACAATACAGCTGTCAGCGAAACCGTAACAATGACAATGTCTATTATTAGACAGCTTTTTATAAATTGCATCGAGGCTTCCGAGACTCTTGATACAGACAAGGAATTTTGCATTGAACTAAAAGATAAGCTTAAAAGACTGCTGCCCTTCAGGACGGGAAGCAAGGGTCAGCTTCTTGAGTGGTATAAGGAGCAACCAGAGCATGAGCCGCATCACAGGCATCAATCTCATCTTTACGGTCTTCATCCGTCAAATTTGATAACACCCGAAGACACCCCCGATCTTGCCGAAGCTTGCAGGCGCACTCTCGAACTTAGAGGAGATATAGGCACCGGATGGAGTCTGTGCTGGAAAATTAACCTTTGGGCAAGACTTTGTGATGGAGATCACGCTTTGAAAATGATAAATATGCAGCTTACTCCCATAAGTGAAAGAAGCATTTATAATCGCGGCGGAGGAACATATCCTAATCTTTTTGACGCTCATCCCCCATTTCAGATAGATGGCAATTTCGGTTATACAAGCGGAATTTGCGAAATGCTTATGCAATCACGAAATAAAAAGATATTTCTTCTCCCCGCTCTCCCCTCAAAATGGAAAAACGGAGAGATTTCCGGGCTTCTTGCCGAGGGTAATATAACAGTCGATATAAAATGGCTTGACGGCAAGCTTAAATCATATAAGCTACACGGTCAAGCCGAAGATGTATCTGTTTTTTATAAAGGACAGAAAATCAACTAATCTATTCCGATTTGCTTTTTAAAAAGATTAGTACACGCATAGAGCTGGTCGATTTCCATTTTTCTGTTTTCGGTGAATTCGACCGAGCTTCTTGCTCTGCTATAATAGCTTATCGGTACTTTATCAAGGCTCAGATAGTATTTGGCGTTTACGGGATACATCTGGCATTCGGCAAGGGAAGCAAATCCTAAGAAGTCTTGAATAATCTGAGCTTCTTCAGGCTTTTTATTAAAATTTTTGCAAAGATAAGCATATATTTCCGGATGGAAATTCCCCATTACACCGGAGAAGCCTCTACATCCAAGCTTAAGGCTCTCAAGTAATGTGGCTGAATTTGCGTTATAGATACCAAAATCTGAACCCTCAACCGCCTTAAGCTTCGCTTTAATTTGTGTTATATCACAACATGTATCCTTAAGAAAATGGAATTTACCGGTTTTCGCAAGCTCAGATAACACATACGGACTTAATAGCCGCTTATAGGGATAAGGACACTCATATATTCCGAGCGCTATTTCCGGAAGACTCTCAACAACATTGAGTATGTTTTTAAGAAAAACATCATCGCTTTCTTTCTTCCTTGCAAAACGATTGGAAATAAAAACATATGCGTCTATACCGGTATCTATAAATGCTTTTGCCTGCTCAACCTGAAGCCTTGGGTCCTCTTCGGTATGACCTGAAGCTATAATGGTTATTCCGGCAGGTTTGTTTTTCATTATAAATTGCAGAAGCTCAAGCCTTTCCTCGAATGACAGAAAGAAAATCTCGCTGCTTTGGCATATTGCAAATATACCGTCGCAGCTTCGCCTCTTATACCAATCAAGAAGCGCAAGCACACCATCGTAATCAATTTTGTCTTCTCTTGTGTACGGAGTAACCATAGTCGGATAAACACCGTAAGGGATTTTGTTAATCATTGAAACACATCCTAATAATGTTTTTATAGTAGACATTTTTATTAATGTCATTTATAATTAGTCGGGGTGATTAAAATGAATATTAGAAAATATGAAGAACGAGATAAAGAGAAGGTCCGTAACATTTGCCTTGAAAACGCTCATGTTTTGCCTGACGATAAAAAGGTTGCTAAGTTTATTCTGATAATGTTCTGCGACTACTACATAGAACAGGAGCCGGAGAATTGTTTTGTTGCAGCTGATGAAAACGATGAAGCGGTAGGTTATGTTTACGGCACATCCGATTACGATAAGTATCACAAAATCTTTATGGAAAAGTATTTCCCGAGTGTTAAAGAGATTAGTCTTCGCAGGGCATGTGAGGCAAAAATTGAAATGCGTGACCACGCAAAATATAAAAATGATTATCCTGCGCACTTTCATATTGATGTTCTGCCTGCTTACCAAAGCGCGGGCGTAGGCTCTAAGCTGCTGCCAATGCTCTGTGATAGTATGAAAGAGCGCGGCGTCAGAGGAATTATGATGATTTGCGGAAAAGATAATTTTGGCGCTCAAAGATTTTACAAAAAGAACGGCTTTGAGGTTCTGCAAACAAAAATGACAGGGGTTGCTATGGGCAAAAGCCTTAATTAATAAGAATAAAAGGAGAAAAGTATGTCTTCGTTAAATAGTGTACTTTTTGTTTTATTATCAACCTTTGCGATGTCCTATGCTTGGGGCATGAGAGGAACTACAATCGGCGGAGAAAAGGGCGCGATGCTGCCCGGTGCTGTTATGGGGCTTCTTATAGCATTGTTTTCAGGCAATTATCTGCTTGAGGACAACTACTTTTTTTTAGCAGCGTTAGGCTCAACGGGAATGTATTACGGCGGTTGTATGACTTACGGAGAAACTTTAGGACTTTCAATGAATACAAGACCCGCATTAAATATGAAAAAGGGTCTTACGGCTCTTTTTGTAAAAGGATTTTTATGGTTTGCGGTTTTTGCTCAGGTTCTGACTATCGGTCTTGCATGTCTATCGGGAGAATATTTCACTGTCAAGGAAATTGTAATTATGTTCCTTTTAATGCCTGTGGTAATGATTACATTCCTGTTCATTTTCAACAGACCCCATAATAACGAGAAAAATGTTTTACCGAAAATATATTTTTCAATAACCCGTAAGGAAAGCTGGGGCGCACTACTTGGCTTGTTTTTAGAGCTTTTTATAATCTCAATAATTAAAAAAATCCCGTTTACAGTTGAATATACTTTAATTTGCGGCCTTTTCGGAGCAGTCGGATGGGTAGTCGCTCAGACTATGCAAATTTTCTGCCGTCATTACAGTAAAGATTACAAAAATCCGATTCTGAGAATTTGGAGTCGTCCGTCAATAGGTGCCTGGAAGGTCATGGAGTGCGTGCTTGGTGCTTTCGGCGGTTTAGGCGCCTCGCTCGGAATTGTACTGTTTTTCGATAAGTTTGTACAGCTTACAGCCATACCGACAAACGGCTTTTGGGCGCCGCTCGGCGATAGAGGCAAGTATTTTGTCTACGCCTATATTGCTGTGCTCGCAATAGATATGTTGCATTACTTTACTAAATCGAAGAAAATTCATATTGCCGCAGAAATAGCTGAATTTCCGATTTATTCGACAATTCCTATGCTTCTTATCTTTTTGGGAAGCAGGGATATAGCTGAGATTTCATCATTTTTCATTATATATTGGGTGTTTGTACAGGAGGTTTCGTTTGAAAAGCCGCATAAGCTTAAGTATTCCTCTATATTTAAGTTGCTTTTCACAGCAATAGGAATACTAATATTAACAGCACAGCTCGTATTTGATTATATCTTAGATTTAAGAATTACTGTTCTGCTTTACGGCGTTTTCTATGAAGTGTTTACTCTTTTATACCTTTTGTTAAAATACGATAAAGCTTTAGCAGAAAAATATGGGAATTCATTTAAGAATTATTTGTTTAAGACTGAAATCGCCACTGTACATATCTATTTTTCTGTTTGTGTTTTATTATTTACGCTCTTTGTTTTTCTTTACTGAGAAATTGATTTTTTAATACTCTTAAGATGTTTCATGACATTGTTTTCACCTTTACCGAAATAGTCATGAAGCGTTTTATATTCATTAAAAATCTCGTTGTATATCTTGACATTTTCTTTTATCGGGTTATAAACGGTATCAAGAACCTTGCCCATAACAAGAGCTGCCTCATATACGTTGTCGTATCCGCCGTTCTTTTTACCCGCGGAAACGCTTCCGAATATGGCGGAGCCAAGCGCACCGCCCTGGTCGCTTCCGGCTATTTTTACGGGCATATTCAGAACATCGGCATAAATCTGCATTGTCATAGTGTCCTTTTTTGCTATACCGCCCGCCGCATAGAACTCTTCAACAGGCACGCCGTGTTTTCTAAAGGTCTCAACAATTATTTTTGTTCCGTAAGCGGTCGCTTCTATAAGCGCCCTGTAAATATCTTCAGGCTTTGTAAGCAGCGTCATTCCGAGCATCATTCCCGTTAAGTCAACATCAACAAGACAAGAACGGTTGCCGTTCCACCAGTCAAGCGCGAGCAGTCCGCTTTCTCCCGGCTTCAGCTTTTCGGCTTTTTCGCGAAGATACTGATGCATATTCATCCCTTTTGACTTAGCATCATTAAAATAATCCGGGGGAACACAATTGTCGATAAACCAGCTGAAATGGTCTCCTACACACGCCTGCCCTGCCTCATAACCGAAAAGCCCCGGAAGAATTCCATCCTCAACAACTCCGCACATACCCTCAACTTGCTTTTCTTCCTTACCAAGGAGCATATGGCAAGTAGACGTTCCCATTATGGCAAGCATTTTTCCTTCCTTTACTATACCCGTGGCAGGGATAAAAACATGGGCGTCAATGATAGGCACTGCGACTGCTGTCGCTTCCTTAAGCCCTGTTTTTTCTGCCATCTGCGCGGTAAGATAGCCTGCGCAATCACCCATAGGCTGAATATTTCTTGATAGCTTTTCATCAACAACATTTTCTAACCTTTTATTTAGGGCCTTGAAGAATTCCTGTGACGGATATCCGGTGCGCTTGTTCCACATTTCTTTATAGCCTGCGGTACAAGAGCTTCTGCATTCCTTGCCGGTAAGCTGCATTGTTATCCAATCGGCAGCCTCAATGAACATATCTGCAGCTTTATATATTTCGGGTGCCTCATCTAAAACCTGCCATATTTTAGGTATTGCCCATTCCGAGGAAATTTTGCCCCCATAGTTAGCAAGCCAAGGTTCTTTTCTCTTTTGAGCTATTTCATTGAGCTTGTTTGCGTACTTCTGAGCGGCATGATGCTTCCAAAGCTTCACATATGCATGAGGCTCATTTTTAAACTCATCTAAAAAGCATAGCGGTGTTCCGTCCTTTTTGGCGGGTAATATTGTACACGCAGTAAAGTCAGTCCCTATCCCTATTATGTCTTCTACCTTAACACACGTGCTTTGAAGTAATCGTGGAATTGTGTCATAAATTACTTCCAAGTAATCCTGCGGATGCTGAAGAGCCCAATCAACACCAAGCTTCTTACCAGATGGAAGCTTATCATCCATTACGCCATGCTTATAATCATGCACTACAGATGTTAGCTCCTCACCAGTTTCAATATTTACAATCATAGCTCTGCCCGACAGTGTTCCGAAATCGATTCCTATTGCATATTTAGCCATAAGCAGCACCTCACTTTTCTACATATTAAACTAAAACAGAAAATTATTCAAGTTTTTATGGACTAAAAAAGGATAGTAAAGTAATAATAAATATGGGTAATTCTTATTAAAAAACAAAACTTATAGCTTGACAACAAATTATTCCGATAGTATAATAACCCTTGCGTTGCAGATACCTTGCGGAATTGTGTAACGGTAGCAC
>CAZPPO010000103.1:0-6681 GCA_964588475.1 uncultured Eubacteriales bacterium | reverse complement strand
CGAAAGCGGCGTGGTCGGCGGCTATAAGAAGATTGAGGACAATCCCTGGGAAATTCTCAGAAGGGATTACCCTGTTGACAGTGTTGTTAATGTGAAGGTGGTGGGTCTTACGACTTTTGGCGCCTTTGCACAAATAATCACGGGCATCGACGGTCTTATACACATTTCTCAAATCGCAAACCGTCGAATTTCCAAAACATCAGACGCCCTTTCCGTAGGTGATTTGGTAACAGCTAAAATAACCGATATAAACTTTGATAAAAGGCGCGTATCTCTGTCTATTCGAGCTTTGCTTCCGCCGAATGTTGAATCCGAAAACGAAGCCGAACCGTCAATTTATGAGGAAGTTGCAGCAGATATACAAACCTCTGCCGATTCATCGACTCCGGCAGCCGACGCCGCTTTGAAAGAGGACGAAATACATTTCATTGAAACCCCGTCACAGATGAGCGAGGAAAAAGCAGAAACCGAACAAGCTACGCCGACTGATACTCCCGAGGCGTCCCAGAGCGAGGACAAAGCAGTAACCGAACAAGCTACGCCGACTGATACTCCCGAGGCGTCCCAGAGCGAGGAAAAAGCAATATCCGAGATCGATGAAAAAGCAATATCCGAACAAGCTACGCTGCTTGATATTGCCGAAGCATCAGAGTATAAAGAAAATGAAATTTCTAATGACTCAATGAATGACGAATAATTATATATTATGTACTGTGTGAATTGTCACAAGGAAAATCCGGAAAATTTTGATATATGCATTAATTGCGGTGCTTCATTGCGGCCTGAGAAAAAAGCGGGCATTTTGAGGTACCGCAATTCCTTGAGCCAAAAAATTACCCCTATTACAATCGCTACTTGTTTTTTAGCTCTATGTATATTGTCAGGAATAGTTTTTTCGCTTCTCGTCTTAAAAGAAAGAGAGCATCCCGAAAAGATTGCCCAAGAATATGCTTTTTGTATAGAAAATAACGATGCAAACGCTTTAGCTTTGTTACTGACGGAAGAATACATAGAATTTAAGCTAAGGTATGTGTGTTATTCTCGAGAGGACTTTAATGAATTTTTAAGAGAAAATTTGTCCCAATTTAACGAATTTTACACAAAAAAATGTTCAGAAAACTTTCGCATTCATTGCAAAGTAAAAGAAATAAAATATGCGGAAAACAATGCCATAAATCAAATAAACTCATTTTATAAAGAAAATTTCTATTATGAAAAAGAAATAGAAAAGGCGGCCAAGCTAAAGGTAATATTCGATGTAAAGGGTAAAACAGGCAAATATACCACAGTTATTACTGATTTTGTGTGCATTAAAGTAGATGGCTCTTGGTGGTATGCGCTTGAATTTCCGGATAACCTTTTTTAGGAGTATTTTATATAATTAATCCAATTAAGTAAATTAGCTTGAATTCGCTATAAAACTATGATTATATTTAATAGGGGTGAGTTTATGTCTGCAAAGAGCGATAAAATTGATGTCTCATTGATAAAAGATATACTTAAGCAGTATGCTTCACAGCAGGGAAGTCTTATAACTATTTTGCAGAAGGCGCAGGATGTTTACGGATACCTTCCCGAGGATATTATTTATGCTATTTCGGATGATACAGGTATTCCACCTGCAAAAATATTCGGCGTTGCAACATTTTATACTCAATTCAGATTTACCCCTGTCGGCAAATATTTAATAATGCTTTGTGAGGGTACAGCGTGTCATGTAAACGGCTCAAAGTCAATACTTAAAGCAATTCAAGACAAGCTCCAAATTCTTGACGGGGAAACAACAAAAGACGGACTTTTTTCGTTAAAAACCGTTGCCTGTCTCGGCTGCTGCTCTCTATCTCCGGCTATTATGATAAACGGGGAAACCTATGGAGCGTTAACGCCGGAAAAGGTCAGCGGTATAATAGACGAAATTCGCTCTAAAGGCGGCGATTAAATGAAAATATTAGTAGGAGAAGGCAGTTGCGGTATAGCAGCGGGAGCGGGAAAGGTTTTTTCTGCTCTTAAAAAGGCTTTGCCCGAAAACATCCGGCTTGAGATAACCGGCTGCATCGGAATGTGCTATCTTGAGCCGATAGTTGACATATATAAAGATGATACTCTTATTGAACGGCTTGTAAATGTCAGTCCAAATGATGCTTCATTAATAGCAAAGGCAATAAAAACAAATGACCTTTCTCTCGTTTCTGGCTTACGTATTGTAAGCGGTGAAAAAGATTTCTATGAAAAGCAAACAAGAATAGTTCTGCGAAACTGCGGTTTAATCAATCCGGAAAATATCGATGATTATATAAAAAAAGGCGGATACGAGTCTTTGAAAAGGGCTGTCTTGTCAATGACTGCCCAACAGGTACTTGATGAGATTAAGCTATCAGGTCTTAAGGGACGGGGCGGAGCAGGTTTTCCCACATGGTTTAAATGGAACGCGGCAAAGGAAGCTCCCGGCGACGCGAAGTATCTGATTTGTAATGCGGACGAGGGAGATCCCGGAGCATTTATGGACAGAGCTGTTATTGAAAGCGATCCTCACAGCTTGATTGAGGGAATGCTCATAGGCGCATATGTGATAGGGGCCAGGCAGGCTGTTGTCTATATTCGCGCAGAATATCCTCTTGCGATACAAAGGCTTGAAATCGCTGCTTTGCAGGCAATGGAAAGAGGTTTTTTAGGTGAAAGCATTCTCGGCTCCGATTTTTCATGCTCTATTCGGATAAAGGCAGGTGCAGGGGCGTTTGTATGCGGTGAGGAAACCGCTCTTATCGAATCGCTTGAGGGAAATCGAGGAACACCAAGGATAAAGCCGCCATTTCCCGCGCAATCGGGCTATTTGAATAAACCCACCAATATTAACAATGTTGAGACATTTGCAAATATTCCTTGGATATTGTTTTACGGCGGCGGTAAATACTCGGCTTTAGGTACAAAAGAGGGAAAAGGAACAAAGGTCTTCGCATTAACCGGTAAAATTAAAAGAGGCGGTCTTGTAGAAATACCGCTTGGCAAGACTTTGCGTGAGGTAATTTACGAAATAGGCGGCGGGATAAGGAACGATAAAAACATTAAAGCGGTACAATTAGGCGGTCCTTCGGGTGGCTGTATACCCGAAAACCTTCTTGATACAGTTATAGACTATGAGTCTCTTTCAAAGACCGGAGCAATAATGGGAAGCGGCGGAATGGTAGTCATGGATGAAAATACCTGTATGGTAAATATGGCTAAGTTCTTCCTTGATTTTACGGCAAAAGAGTCGTGTGGCAAATGTACTCATTGCAGAATAGGGACAAAACGCATACTTGAAATACTTGAAAGAATTACAAAAGGTGAAGGACATCTTGAGGATATTGATAGTCTAAAAGAGCTTTGCCTCGCCGTTAAGGACGGTTCCTTATGCGGACTGGGCCAAACCGCTCCTAACCCCGTGCTTACGACGCTTGATTACTTCCTTGACGAATATGAGGCTCATATCACAGAAAAAAGGTGTCCTGCGGGGGAGTGTATAGCTCTAAGGAGATATGAAATCGAGCCTGATAAGTGCACAGGGTGCACATTATGCGCGAAAAAATGCCCCGTAAACGCTATTTACGGTAAAGTTAAGCAGATACATACAGTTAATAATGATTTATGCATTAAATGCGGCGAGTGTTATTCGGTTTGCCGCTTCGGTGCGGTAAAGGTGAGGTAAGAAATATGTCAAAAATCAATCTTACCATAAACGGGAAAAAGGTAATTGCCGACGAAGAAGATACAATTTTAAGCGTCGGTGAAAAAAACAAGATAGATATACCAAATCTTTGTTTCGACAAAAGAATGAAGGCTTTCGGCGGCTGCGGAATATGTCTTGTCGAGGTAGAGGGAGTTTCAAAGCTTCTTCGGGCGTGCTCAGCTAAGGTTGCACAGGGAATGGTTGTCAGCACAAACACGAAGCGTGTCGAACAATGCAGAAAAATTGCGCTCGAGCTTTTAATGAGCGACCATGAGGGAGATTGTGTTGCCCCTTGTTCACTTAACTGTCCTGCGGGAACCGACTGTCAGGGCTATGTAAATATGGCCGCAAAGGGAGATTACCTAAACTCGGTAAGAATAATAAAAGAAAAAATCCCGCTGCCCTCGTCTATTGGCAGAATTTGTCCCCACCCTTGTGAGACGGCTTGCAGAAGGCAGCTTGTGGAGCAACCTATCTCGATTGCATATATTAAAAGCTTTGTTGCCGATAAGCTACGCGAAAGCGGCGGGTCCTATATTCCAAAAAAACAAAAGTCTACCGGAAAAACCATAGGGATAATAGGCGGCGGGCCTGGCGGCCTTACGGCTGCATATTTTCTTGCCTTAAAGGGTCATTTTGTCACGATTTATGACGCTATGCCTAAAATGGGAGGAATGCTTCGTTACGGAATCCCGGAGTACAGACTTCCTAAGGCGGTGCTTGAGAGCGAAATTGCCGAAATAGCCTCTTTAGGCATAAAAATGATTAACAACATAAGAGTTGGCACAGACATATCTTTCAGCCAAATACGCGAAAAACATGACGCCGTAGTAATTGCCATAGGAGCATGGCAAAGCGGAAAAATCAATGTTGAGGGAGAGAACCTTAAAAATGTTTATGGCGGGATAGATTTTCTGTTTCAAGTCGCACAGGGTAAGCCTCCCTATATCGGCGAAAAAACCGCTGTAGTAGGCGGCGGAAACACGGCAATGGATGCGTGCCGGACAGCGCTTAGACTCGGCGCAAAGGAAGTCAGCGTTATTTACAGGCGCTCTCGTGAAGAAATGCCGGCACAGGATTTAGAAATCGAAGAGGCAAAGGAGGAGGGCGCTGTTTTCCGTTTTCTTCGTAATCCTTTAAAAATCGAGGAGACGAATGGCAAGGTATCCGGCGTGACGCTTCAGGTTATGCGCCTTGGAGCGGTTGACTCAAAGGGAAGACGCTCACCAGAGTCTGTTGAAGGAAGCTTTGAAAGCTTAAAGCTTGACAGTATTATTATCGCTACGGGGCAAAAGAACGACAACACAGGCTTTGAAGAAGTGGAAAAGAACAGGTACGGCTGTATTTCTGCCGATGAAAAAACCTTTTTAACAAGTTTAGACGGGGTTTTTGCCGTAGGTGACGCTACAAATAACGGGGCAGATATAGCAATTTCGGCAATAGGGGAGGCACAAAAGGCTTCAAGAATAATCGACGGATATCTTAACGGTTTAGATTTATCATACTATAAACCGTATGTAAGTGAAAGGACCGTTACAAAAGAGGACTTTAGAGACATAAAGGAACAGCCGCGGATTAAAGCTGTCAGTAGGCAGCCTGAAAAAAGGATAAAAGATTTTGATGAAATATATCTTCACCATTCTCCAAATGAGGTAAAAAGAGAGGCCAAGCGCTGTCTTGAGTGCGGTTGTCACGATTATAACGATTGCAAGCTCATCCGCTATGCCCGTGAAGCAGGCGTAAAAGGCAAAGAAAGCCTGAAAGGAGAAAAACACCCGTCCTATATTGAGAGAGAGCTCATAGGTATAGAACGCGACCAAGGTAAGTGTATTATGTGCGGCCTGTGCGTAAGAGTTTGCGAGCAAATTGCAAAAAAGGGTATATTAGGCTTTGTCGGTCGCGCTTTTCCTCTCTCCATTAAACCGGAGTTTAAGGATAGCGAAATTATATCGGAATGTGTAAGGTGTCATAAATGCGTGGATGCATGCCCGACAGGAGCCTTAAGGCTGTTATAAGCTGTATATTAAGCTGTATATTAAATAATAACTCTTAGTACTAAATAGCTTTCAGGTGGAAATACTACTGTGTATAACAAATAGTAACAATTATACCGATTTAATATTTGTTAAAACAGGAGGTAAATTGTGGTTGAATTAAATGGGAAGGTAGTTATTATTACCGGAGCCGCTATGGGTATGGGAGCTGCTACGGCTGAATTAATGGCCAAAGCGGGAGGCAAAATAGTTATTGCAGACTTTAACGAAGAGCTTGGCAAAAAGCAAACTCAAAAAATAGTTGACGCGGGAGGAACGGCTGCCTTTGTTAAAGCTGATGTCTCTATCGATAAAGAGGTTGAAGCAATGGTACAATTTGCTGTTGATACATTCGGATGCCTTGACGCAGCGGTTAACAATGCTGCCCGTACCCCGGATGATAAACCCTTAGCGGAGATGGACGGTAAGGTTTTTGATGCTCTTATTGCAGTGGACTTAAAGGGTGTCGCCCTTTGCTTAAAATATGAAATAAGGCAAATGCTGAAACAGGGTAACAAAGGCTCTATAATCAATACCTCATCTGTCAGTGGTATTCGTCCGCAGCCGGCAAATCCCGCTTATGTCGCGGCAAAGCACGGAGTAATCGGGTTGACAAAACAAGCGGCAATGGATTACTCTTCACAGGGTATCAGAATAAACTCGGTAGCCCCCGGCGCCATTGATACTCCTATGCTTCGCGGAGCGTTAGAGCATTTTGGACTTGAACCTGATTCATATGCTAAGCAACTGAGCATGCTCGGCAGGTTTGCGCAAGCACAGGAAGTAGCAGAGGCTAATTTGTGGCTTGTTTCCGATTTGTCTTCATATGTAACCGGGGCTGTAATCAGTGTTGACGGCGGATATACGGCGATGTAATTCAAGCTTATTGCATAATAATAAAAAAGACTACACAGAGTATTTTTGTGTAGTCTTTTCATTAGA
>CAZPPO010000102.1:1823-6859 GCA_964588475.1 uncultured Eubacteriales bacterium | reverse complement strand
GGTTTTGCCCCTGCATTCGTCAATTATTCTCTTAAAGCTTCTAAGAGGCATATTTTTTTCAGATATTTCAATGCCGTTTTGATAGCACTGAACGCCTGATTTAGAGCATAAACCGCTTTTACCGTGAGCGCAGTGACCCATTATGCCGACATCTAAAAGCTCAGGGAAGCTACCCATAAAAGGGTCCTCGCCGGTATCTTTTCCGTTCTCGTCATATACATTGCTTCTAACCCCGGTACCGTCCTCTTCGTTGAACAATGAAAAATAACGATACTGTTTGTCGTGTAGCTTTATCATGCTTTTTTCCTCTTTTTAAAAGCAAGAACGATTAAAAGAACAATTCCCAGGGCAAGCAGTGCAGCACCGATATAGTATCCGAGATAACTCACGAATAAATTATCCCTGAAGGCCCCGTTTACATATTTTAATCCTCCTATTTGTGAGTTGAGGAAAATAAGAGGTGCATCAGCAAGCAGGCCTGCTACGAAGCCTGACATAAGAATATATGTATGCTCGTCGGTGTATGAGCTTTCACGACGGAGAAGCCTTGATACATCAGAGGTTGCAAGACGACTGAATTTGAAAATCCAATGACGCCTGCCTTCCCCCAGAAGATACGAAATAGTGAAGGAAATAAGAATAGCAACAAAGTACTTATCTATTTTGTTGATTAATAATTCGTCTGTTCCATAGGAAGCGAAGTAATTAGCGGCAGCAAGTCCTATTCCACTACCTATGAGCATAAGATAAATCGCTTTTGTTGAAAGAGCCTTGAATGCAAACCTCAGCTCGGGCAACAAACGGACTATAGGAATAAAGGTCTTTCTTAACCCGTTTTTCCTTATTCTCGAAACAAGCTTTTTACCGAAGGAAAAAACTATAGCCCAGTAAATTGTTTTGGAAACGATTCCATTACGCGTCGCTGTAAGAAATATAACAGGAAGCTTAATAAAATTCGGTATATGGTCCGCAATGCCCTCCCACCAAAAAACAAGGTTTACGGCGAAAATGATACCGAATTGAATTCCTAAAACCTTTGCCATCTGAGGAATACTCTTAAGCCCTGATTTTCCGAGTGACACCAGCCACGAAATCAATGTTTCCTTCGGCTTTATCAAAGCCGAGGAAGAGTCTTTTACTCCTGGATTATCAACAGAATTGTCCACATAATGACCTCCCTCTTTACATTAATATCAATATATATTAAAACAGCCTGTTTTTATGACTATATGGAAAAACAAGCGGTATTACAAAATTAATATATATATATAACATACACTATGTCAAGATAAATTTTTCAGTCTTTTATTTCAGTATGATTTACCGGTTCTTTCATCTGATATTATTGAATGAGCAACCTTCATTCCGTCTACCGCGGCGGACACTATGCCGCCCGCATAGCCTGCGCCTTCTCCGCAGGGATATAGACCCTCAAGTCTTGAGGCATTCATAAATTCGTTTCTTATAATTCTCACGGGTGAGGAGCTGCGAGTTTCGGGAGCGGTGAGAACTGCGTCGGGCAAGTTAAAGCCGGGAAGCTTTTTGTCAAAGCTGTATACGGCGCAATGGGCCGTATTTGTAACCCATTTCGGCAGAACAAGACGCAAATCGCTAAGCACTACCCCTGTAGGGCACGAGGGGGTAACGCCGCCTAATTTTTTCGAAGGCGCACCGCTTAAGAAATCCTTTAACAGTTGGGCGGGGGGACTGTAGCTGCGGCTGATTTCAAAAGCCTTTTTCTCAATATCGCGCTGCAGGTACATTCCAGACAGTGCATGGCTGTCAGGAAAGCTTTGAGGTTCAATGCCCACCAGCAAAGCGCTGTTGGCATTTTCGGCGTCACGCTTATATTCGCTCATTCCGTTGACCGTGACAGCTCCTATTTCTGAGGAAGCGTTTACAACAATGCCGCCCGGGCACATACAAAAAGTGTAAGCACCTCTCGAGTGAATAGAGTGGTCGGACAGCTTATACTCGGCTGGGGGAAGCAATGTGTTTTTGTAACTGCTGCCGTATTGGCACTTATTAATGTATTCCTGCGGGTGTTCTATTCTCATGCCGACAGAAAATGCCTTTTGAGCAATTTCAAGCCCCTTAGAATAGAGCATTTCATAAGTATCTCTTGAGGAATGCCCGATAGCAAGAACAACCGTATCGGTTTCAAAATCCATTTTACTTTTGTTTTTTTCTTCATAGGACACCCCGTGAACAAAGCCGTTTGCAGCTATTAAGCCTGTCATTTTACAGCCGAACTTAATCTCTCCCCCAAGAGAGATTATTTGTTCTCTGATTGCTTTAACAACGGATTTAAGCTTGTCCGTCCCGATATGAGGTGAAGCCTCATATAGTATTTCGGCAGGAGCGCCGTATTTTACTAGCTCTGTAAGCACCTCGCGGCACATAGGGTTTTTGATTCCTGTAGTAAGCTTCCGGTCCGAAAAGGTTCCCGCTCCGCCTTCTCCGAACTGGACGTTTGTGTTTTCGTCCGGTATACCTGTTTTCCAAAAGTGTGATACCTTAGCACTGCGAGTGTCTACATCCTCTCCGCGCTCCAAAACAAGCGGGTTTAAGCCCGCACGGGCAAGAAGAAGAGAGGAAAAGATACCCGCAGGACCAAAGCCTATAACAACAGGTCTGTATTTCGAGCTGCGATTAAGAGGAGGCGGCAAGTAGCAAAACTGTTTAACAATACTTGCTTTGCTTTCGGGAAAACCGTTGACAAGGGAACCCTCATTAAGCCGAGTTTCAATATCAACCGAATAAACAAAATGAATATCGTTTTTCTTTCGCGAGTCAACAGACCTTTTGTATACGGTCAAGGTTTTAATATCGCTGATATTAATTTTGAGTAGCTTTGCAACGGCCCTTTCAAGGTCCTCACCCGAATAAGAGAGGGGAAGCTTTATTTCATTTACTCTTATCATAATTTATAATCCTCATAACTGCATTATAGCCGGCTATCCTTCCCGAGGTCCATGCAAAATGCAGGTTGTAGCCGCCGCAGACACCGTCAGCGTCAAGAAGCTCGCCGCATACATATAATCCGTCTGCAATATGCGACGAGAGCGAGACAGGGTCAATTTCGTCACTTGCCAGACCTCCGGATGTGACTTGAGCGTCGGAAAAACCTTTTGTTCTATCAACGAGAGATTCAAAATTTTTCAAGGTATGCGTAAGTGCCGCAAATTCTTGAGCCGTTAGCTTTTCGGGGTTTTCGGCAGGGGAAATATCACAGCGTTTTAAAACAACTTCACCCAGCCTTTTCGGAAGCAGGCCTGACAAAACATCCGCCGCACAGGGCTTCATGTTTTTAAAGGCTTTTTCTAAAAAATCACTTAATTGCTCAATTGTCATTTCGCGGCATAGGTCAAGCTTGATTTTATATTTTTCGGCACAATTATTGTCAATAAGACCGGACAAATTGAATACAGGAATGCCCGAAAGCCCGTAATGTGTAAATTGTATTTCACCCTCGTCCTCGAAAATTGCTTTATCCTCAAACAATAACTTTACACATGCATCCGTCCTAATACCCTTAAGAGACCTATAGAAGCTCTCCTTGCATTTGACGGGGTTTAATGCAGGACGGGTTTTTGTGATTTTATGCCCGAGCTGCCAAAGCAGCTTATATCCGCCTCCGTCCGAGCCTAAAGCAGGAGATGCCTCCCCTGCGCACGCTAAAATCAAGACATCTGAAAAATCTGTAGAATTAATCAAAAAGCCGCCGTTTTGTTTTTTTATTTCGGTAACGGGTGTATTTACATTTATTTTGCATCCCAGTGAAACGCATGTAAACCTCAAAGCGTCAGCGACCGAAGAGGCATTGCCCGATTTCGGATATATTCTGCCGTTTTCCTCTTTTGTAAGCAGATACATTGAATTAAAGAAGCCTACCGAATCGGAAAATCGGCTATTAAGAACAGCGCCGATAAGCGCCTTATTACCACGATAATGCTGCAGGGCTATGCTTTGGTTACTGAGATTACACCTTCCGTTTCCTGTAACAAGTATTTTTTTGCAGACCCGAGGGAGCTTTTCATATATGGTGACTTGTACAGAAATTCCTTCATCCTTCGCGGCTCTTAAAGCTTCTATGGCGGCACTCATTCCTGATGCTCCTGCACCTATTATTGCAATACGCTTCACAACAACACTCCAAAATTATTATACTAAGTGTATTATACATTAATTGAGAAATACTTACAATACTAAATGCTCTTAACATAGCGCTGTATATCAATGAAAATAATAAACAAACTCACATTCATTCATTGCTGTAAGAAAAATGAAGAAGCTCAGTATCTTTCGTGTTATATTTTGTTGCAATTAAATCTTGTTTATGATACAATTACGGAAAAATTTTAACAGTAAGCAAATAATCAAGAAAGCAAGCTTAACTGATCTATTAGCTCAAGGAGAGAAACATGAAGCCTAATATTATAGTTTATTTTTCCGACCAGCAAAGGTGGGATACGCTAAACGAAGACGTTATGCCGAATCTTTTCGCACTGAAGAACGAGGGAACGGTTTTTGAAAATTCCTTCACATGTCAGCCTGTGTGCGGACCGGCGAGGGCTTGCTTTCAAACAGGTGTATACGCAACACAAAATAAAAGCTATTGGAACGGCATACCGCTGACAAAGAGCTATAAACCTCTTGCCCAATATTTTAACGAGGCAGGCTATGAAACCGCTTATGTAGGAAAATGGCACTTAGCGTCCGACAGAATCCCAAAAATAGGCTTTCATTGCGAAAGAGAGGCTATACCGATAGAAAAACGAGGAGGCTATAAAGATTTCTGGCGCGCCGCAGATGTACTTGAATTTACTTCTCACGGGTATGACGGTTATGTTTTCGATGAGAATAATACTAAACTCGAATTCAAGGGCTACAGGGCGGATTGTATTAATAACTTTGCTCTCGAATATATAAACGGTAAAACCTCCGATAAACCGTTTTTCTTGTTTATATCACAGCTTGAGCCGCACCACCAGAATGACACAGGGCATTTTGAAGGAAAAAACGAAACGAGAGAA
>CAZPPO010000102.1:0-1813 GCA_964588475.1 uncultured Eubacteriales bacterium | reverse complement strand
TTCCTGAAAGGGAATTATAACAGGGAGTATCCGGATTATCTGTCCGCTGTTAATGCGCTTGACGACAATGTCTCAAGACTTGTAACTGCCCTAAAGGAAAAAAAATTGTATGATAACACGGTGATTATATACACAAGCGACCACGGCTGTCATTTCAAAACACGAAATTCGGAATATAAACGCAGCCCTCACGATTCGTGTGTTCGCACACCCTTGCTGATATTTGGGGGCGGCTATGATGGTACAGGCACGGATAAGCGGATAGCGAGCCTTATCGATCTTGCCCCAACTGTTCTTGATTTAGCAAAAATAGATATACCCGAATACTATATGGGTAAATCGCTTATAAGGAGCGAGGAAAGAAAGTGTGCATTCATTCAGATAAGCGAGTCACAAATCGGCAGGGCAGTGAGAACAAAGGATTTTCTTTATTCGATAAGGGCAATCGGCAATGGCTTCACGCGCCACAGCGCCAGGTTATACTACGAGGATTACCTTTATGACCTTCAAAAAGACCCGTATCAAAAAGTCAATTTAATTAAATCCGCTAAATATGATGATGAGAAGGAAAAAATGAAAAATCTGATTATCGGGGAAATGATAAACGCAGGAGAAAAAAAGCCGATAATACGCCCGGCGGCGATATTAAGAAAGAAATGAGAAGTAAAAACATATGAAAAGAACATTAATATTAAATATTTTTGAAAATCCGGAGAAACTTTCGAACAGCGAAATTACCGTCTGCGGTTGGATAAGGACAAAAAGAGAGTCAAAATCAATTGGTTTTCTTGAAATCAACGACGGCAGCTTTTTCAAAAATTTACAGATAATTTTTGAAGAGGACAGACTTTCAAATTTTGAAGAAATAAGCAAGCTTAATGTCGGCGGAGCGGTTATTGTAAAGGGGACTTTGCTGTTGACACCTAATGCTGCACAGCCTTTTGAGATAAACGCCGTTTCAATAGAAGTCGAGGGAACTTCCGCGCCGGATTATCCTTTACAGAAAAAACGCCATTCTCTTGAATATTTAAGGACAATTGGGCATTTGCGCCCTCGGGCAAATATATATTCGGCGGCCTTCAGAATCCGCTCGGCGGCATCCTTTGCAATCCACAGCTTTTTTCACGAAAACGCCTTTATATATGTTCATACGCCGATTATTTCATGCAGCGACTGCGAGGGAGCGGGAGAAATGTTCAAGGTGACCTCGCTTCCTCTTGAAGACATTCCGAAAACACAAGAGGGCAATGTGGATTTTTTGCAGGATTTCTTTGGGAAACCCGCATATCTCACCGTATCCGGTCAGTTGCAAGGTGAGATTATGGCGCAGTCTTACGGGAGAATATACACATTCGGGCCTACATTCAGGGCCGAAAAGTCATACACACAGCGTCACGCGGCGGAATTTTGGATGATTGAGCCCGAAATTGCGTTTGCAGATCTTGGGGAGGATATGGAGCTTGCACGCTCTATGATAAAATATGTTGTAAATTTTGTTCTCAGGGAATGTGTAAGCGAGCTTGAGTTTTTGAACAAATTTGTGGATAACGGTCTTCTTGACAGGCTAAACGGCGTAGTAAATTCCGATTTTGCCCAAGTGACTTATACAGATGCCGTAAATATGCTCAAAGAGTACAACGACGAGTTCGAAAACAAGGTTTCGTGGGGCTGTGATCTTCAGACCGAGCACGAAAGATTCTTAACCGAAAGAATATTTAAAAGTCCTGTTTTCGTAACCGATTATCCAAAGGAAATAAAAGCCTTTTACATGCGCCTAAATGATGACGAAAAGACAGTAGCGGCTATGGATCTT
>CAZPPO010000101.1:0-6942 GCA_964588475.1 uncultured Eubacteriales bacterium | reverse complement strand
GAGGTGACGCTTCGCTCATTGGCGTCGGAGCAGGCTCCGTAGGCTTGGGGGACACCCATATTTACAGCGGTACATCGGGGTGGGTTTCCACAGTGGTAGATAAGAGCATCGTTGATGCTGCGACGATGGTTGCGGCTATTGTCGGGGCGGATGAGGGTAAATTTAATTATTTCGCAGAGCTTGAAACGGCGGGCAAGTGCCTTGAATGGGTCAAGGACCACCTTGCTCTTGATGAGATAAATATTTATCTTGAAAAGAAAGATGTTACCGATTCTTACGAGGCAAAATATACAAGCCTTTATGACTATATGATGTCTGTTATCGCAAACGTGCCAGCGGGTTCCGGTGGGGTTATATTTACCCCTTGGCTTCACGGCAACCGCTGTCCGTTTGAGGACCCGTACGCTAAAGGAATGTTCTTTAATATAGGACTTGAAACAGGCAAATCCGAGCTGATAAGAGCGGTGCTTGAGGGTGTTTGCTATCATCTGCGCTGGTTTATAGAGACTCAGGAAAAGAAGATTAAAACATCACAGGTCGTCAGATTCGTAGGAGGCGGTGCGCTCTCGGACCTTACATGCCAAATCCTTGCGGACTGTACGGGAAGGGTTGTTGAAACAGTTGATAATCCGCAAAATGTCGGAGCAATGGGAGCTGCCGTCGTGGCGGCTGTAGGGCTGGGATTATGCCAGTCTATTTTTGAGGCAAAAAAGCTTATCCCCTTAAGAAAAACCTTTACGCCCAATAAAGAAACAAAACCGGTATACGATAAGCAATACGAGGTCTATAAGAATTTATACAAGAGTAACAAGAAAAGTTTTGCCGCCTTGAATGCATAAGCTTCAAAAATGTAGGATGCATTGCGTGGGTGTGAGTTTTTTGTGGGACTTAATACAAATGAAGTGACGATGGAAATTGTTTTATGCTTTGAGTAAAATCATAACAGTAAAAACATCTTGAAAAAGAATGTATGATATGGTATCATTTTCTAACGAAAGCTTTTAACGGAAACAGGAAGGGAAAAGGGTATGAACATCGCTCTAATCGCGCATGACTCCAAAAAAGAATTGATGACGCAGTTTTGTATCGCATACTGCGGTATATTAAGCAAGCACTCCCTATGCGCTACGGGAACAACGGGAAGGCTCGTTGCCGAGGCTACGGGGCTTGAAATAGAAAAATACCTCGGTGGGGAGCAGGGCGGCGACCAGCAGATTGCCGCAAGAATTGCCTGTAACGAAATTGACCTTCTGCTCCTTTTCAGAGACCCGCTCAACCCGAGACCGGGGGAGCCGAATGAATTTAACCTTTTAAGGCTGTGCGATGTTCACAATATTCCGGTTGCCACAAACAGCGCGACCGCGGAATCACTGATACACGGTCTCGAGAGAGGGGACTTGGATTGGCGCGATATAGTCAATCCGAAGAAATCGTCCGGATACCGTTAAACGGGCGGGAAACCGCCTTTAATTTTTATAATGCATACAGCTTACGAAAGGAATGAAAAATGCAAAAGCAAATAGGTGCGATTAAGGGAGCAAGAGATTTTCTGCCCGGAGAAATTTATAAGCTCAGATATATAGAGCAGACGGCTGTCCGCGTTGCGGAGAGCTTCGGGTATTACGAAATGAGAACACCTGTTTTTGAATATACCGAGCTTTTTACACGTGGTGTGGGTGACACGACAGATGTTGTTCAAAAGGAAATGTATACCTTTGACGATAAGGCAGGCCGCTCAATTACGCTAAGACCCGAGGGAACCGCCGGAGCGGCACGCGCTTTTTTGGAGCATGGTCTTTTTAATGAACCGTTGCCGCAGAAAATATTCTATCTGGCGTCTTGTTATCGCTATGAAAAGCCACAGGCGGGAAGATGGAGGGAGTTCAGGCAATTCGGCATAGAGTGCTTCGGTTCAGGCTCGCCCTTTGCGGACGCCGAGGTCATTTCTTTAGGAGCGGCATTTTATGACGCAATAGGTCTTACGGATTTGCAGCTTGAAATCAATTCGCTTGGTTGCCCTGAATGCAGAGGAGCTTATTTGACTGCATTAAGAGAATACTTTAACCGTAAACACGATAAGCTTTGCCCAACATGTTCGGGAAGATTAGAGCGCAATCCGATGAGAATTCTCGACTGTAAAAGCCCCATATGCAAAGATATATCGTCAAAGGCGCCCACTGCCCTCGAATTTCTTTGCGCCGATTGTAAGGAGCATTTTGAAAAGCTTAAGGAGTGTCTTGACTCAAATAAGATAAAATATGTTGTAAATCCCCAAATAGTCAGGGGACTTGATTATTACACGAGAACCGTATTCGAATTTGTTTCACAGGGTGAAAAGACGAAGGGACTTGTTTGCGGAGGCGGCGGAAGATACGACGGACTTATCGAGCAATTGGGAGGAGACCATATTCCCGCGTGCGGCTTCGGACTCGGCTTAGACAGAATACTTCTCGCAATGCAGCAGCTTGATTTTGCTTTCCCTGAAAGGTCTAAGGCTGACCTTGTTTTAGTATCCGCGGGTAAGGCCTCACAGCTAAAAGCCGCAAGTATTGCTATGAAGCTCAGGCAGGAGGGTTACAGCGTTATTGTTGACGTTTTGGAGCGTTCTGTTAAGGCACAGATGAAGTATGCCGATAAAACAGGCGCTAAGTATACGGCGGTTATCGGTGACAACGAGCTAAAATCGGACGCAGTAACCTTAAAAAATATGAAAACAGGAGAAAAATGCGAAATTACAGTCAGTCAGTTCGCACAGGATTTTTTGAGTGCAATACTGTCGGACTGTTTTAAGTAACACAGTAAACAGGGATTTAATTAAAGGAAGTGATAGGATGAAAATTATTGACATTTCCCGAGATGTTTTTCAAACACCTGTATATCCGGGCGATCCGGAGCCTTATTTTGATGAAATCAGAAAAATAAAAGACTCACAGGAGTGCAATGTTACAGCGTTTTACTCTTCCTTGCATACGGCAACACATATTGATGCACCACTACATTTTGTGGATAAAGCAGCTTCTGTTGACAAAATCCCGCTTGAGCTTTTTATCGGCGAATGCACGGTTATAGAGATTCCCGCCGGAGCAATAACAGGGGAATTTGTTGAAAATAATTTCCCGAGGGGCAAAAAACGGTTACTGCTTAAAGGAAACGGGGAGGCCGCGTTTTTGGAGAGCGGTGCTCTTGCTGCCGTTTTTTCGGGAGTAAAGCTTATAGGTATTGACAAGGACTCGATAGGGTTTAAGGGGCAGCAGGCAAGAACACACAGGGCTTTTGGAAACAGTGATGTCGCAATTTTAGAGGGTCTTAATCTTGAAAATGTAAAGCCCGGAGTTTATTTCCTATTTGCCCCGCCTATAAAAATTTCGGGAGTTGAGGCCTCCTTGACAAGAGCGGTTTTAATTTCCGATTATCTTTTTTGGAGCGGGAAATAGGATGAAAATAAAAACAGAAGAACAAAAAAAAGGCGGATGGCGCGCACTAAATGCATTTATTATCTTAAATTTCCTCACAGAGATATTTTACGGATTATATCAGGTGTTTTTTGTTTTGCTGCCGCCCGGCGGTAAAAAAGGGCCTCTGATGGGCAAGGCAAAGGAAATTTCACCTGAATTATTTACAAAAAGGCGTCTTTTTGCCATTGAGACATGGATAGCCGTTTCGGGTCTGTGTGTTTATCTTGGTACCGTTTATAGGGAGAAGCTGTTGAGGCGCAAATAAGCTTATTTTTTGTTTTATGAATAGCTTGACAAAGGTGGATTATAATGCGTGAGCATATAGAAAACAAGGTTTATCATATTGAAATTCTTCCCCCTAAGCAGGAAACTGAAAATCTTCAAGAGGATCTCAAGCTTTTTGCCGAAAAGTATAACAAGACAATAAACGGCGGATATTGCGCATGTATAACCGATAACGCAATGGGATATTTGGCCTTTCAGGGTACCGAAATTATAGAGCATTTAAAGCTTCCCGTATTTAAAGAGCAGGTCATGATTCATCTTAACACATTTCATACAAAGGTTGATTTACATAACATACTTGATTCTTGTAAGTCATTGGGCATAAAGTATATACTCGTGGTAAGCGGTGACGGCTCAGAGCGCTTGCCGAAGCTCAGGCCCTGCGATATTAACGCAGAGGGCTGTACTGAGGCTGTCACCTCGGTAGAGCTGCTCAGATACATTGACAGCGAATACCCCGACGATTTCTGCCAAGGGGTGGCGTTCAATCCTTATGAGCCTGAAGAGCACGAGTTTGAAAAATTGGACAGAAAGCTGAAGGCGGGCGCAAAATTCATAGTTACTCAGCCTATAATTCAAAGAAATGATGTCTTAGATAATCTTTTAGCTCAACACAAGAATGTTCCGATTTTTTTTGAGGCGTGGATGAGTAAAAAGATAAGCTTGCTTTCTCAGGCTGTAGGCTATGAAATCCCTGAAAATACACAGTATAGCCCTATCGAAACATTAAAAACGCTGCACAAAATATATCCGCAGCGTGGTATTTATCTCTCTATTTTGGGCTTTAAGACCCAGTATGATTTAATTAGAGATATCTAAGGGAGGGTTGACGAGACTAAAGCTGTAAGGAGAAAGCGTAATGAAAATAGTGGTTTGCATAAAACAGGTTCCCGCAACAAATGAGGCAAAAATCGATCCCCAAACGAAAAGGATAGTTCGTGAGGGACTGAAATCAGTTATGAATCCCTTTGATGTTTATGCTTTAGAAGAGGCAATAAGGCTTAAGGAAAAATACGGTGCACTTGTGACAGCCATTTCAATGGGACCTCAAAAGGCCGAGAGCTGTCTGCGTGAAGCCGTATCCATGGGTGCAGACGATGCCGTGCTTTTAAGCGACAGAGCGTTCGGAGGCTCGGATACCTGGGCAACGAGCTATGTGCTCTCTAAGGCTATCGAAAAAATAGGCGATGTGGATTTAGTTATCTGCGGCAAACAGGCAATTGACGGAGATACCGCACAGGTGGGACCCGGAATTGCCGCCCACCTTAACTTTGCCCAGGCGACTTATGTTATGAAGCTTGAACAAGCAAAAGAAGGGTATATCACAGTGCAAAGAATGAGGGAGAGCGGCTATGACGTATGTGATGTAAGGCTCCCCGCAGTCATAACAGTGGTTAAGGACATTAATATGCCGCGTGTTCCGACCTTAAAGGGGCGTTTAGCCTCACAGGAAATTGATATTCCCGTGTTAAGGCCCGAAGATATTAACGCAAGTATCGAAAAAATAGGATTGAATGGGTCGCCGACCCGTGTTGTCAAGACACAGCCACCTAAGCCGAGACTTAAAAAAACAATAAAAATCGAAGGCACACCTCAGCAATGCGCTAAAAGGCTTGCGCAGAAATTGAAGGAAGAAGCTCTGACAGTGGGAGTAAATATATGAAAACAAGCAATTTCAATGAAAAGCTGCAGTACAAGGATGTTTGGGTTGTAGCAGAAACGCTTAAAGATAAAATTCATCCGGTTACATATGAGCTATTGGGAGCGGCAAGAGCCTTAGCAAAGCTTAGAGCCTCACAGGTTGAAGTTATTGTTTTATGCAAAAGGGAACCTGATAATCTTAACTGTTTGTTCGCATATGGGGCAGACAAGGCAATAATAGTCAAAGATCCTCGTCTTTTAGGATTTTTAGATGAAATCGAAGCTGAAATCATAGTGGAGCTGATTGAAAAATACAAGCCCGAAATTGTTTTAGGAGCCGCCTCCTCGAGAGGGCGCGCTCTGATACCGAGAATAGCCATCAAAGCAAGCTGCGGCTTGACTGCGGATTGTACAGAGCTTGGCATAGATAGAGAAAGCGGTGATTTGCTTCAAACCCGCCCTGCTTTTGGGGGCAATATTATGGCAATTATACGAAGTCCCAACCATCGACCTCAAATGGCAACGGTTCGACCGGGAGTGATGAAAAGCATTACGCCCGATTATAGCCGAAAGGGTAAAATCATACACGAAAGGATAACCGGCATAAATTCGGTTTCCTTTAAGACGGTAATTGAGAGTATTACCAAAGAGGATGATGAGGTTAACCTTAATGAAGCTCCGATTATAATAGCGGGTGGACGCGGGGTAAAGGGACCTTCGGGCTTTGCCTTATTAAAGCAATTAGCCGCTAAAACGGGCGGCGCAGTCGGGGCAAGCCGTGCCGCGGTAGACTCGGGCTGGATACCTTACGCGTGCCAGATAGGTCAGACTGGTCAGACCGTTCAGACCAAGGCGTATATAGCCTGCGGAATTTCGGGTCAAATACAGCATCTTGTAGGCATGCAGTCGTGCGGTTTAATAATAGCAATCGATAAAAACCCGGATACGCCGATGATGCAAATGGCCGATATCGCCGTAGTCGGAGATTTATTTGAAATCATCCCCGCACTTTTATGTGAAATTTAAGGCAAAAGGGAGAAGCATTTATGATAATAATCGGTGAAAAGCTAAACAGCACCTTAAAATCAATAAGACCCGCAATGGAAAGCTACGACGCTCCGGCAATCGAAGAGTTAGCTAAAAAGCAGTACGAGGCGGGAGCTACGTTTATTGACATCAATGCGGGTATGTTTTATGACGACGAACCACAGCGATTAGAGTGGCTTGTCAACACTGAGGTTGTGGACACCCCCTTCTCTATTGACTCGCCTAAACCTCAGGCAATACTCGCTGCGCTTAAAGCGAACAAAAACGGGAAACCCATAATCAACTCCATAACCGACGAAAAGGAGAGGTACAACGCCGTAATGCCCTTGGCGGCAGAGTATAAAACCGGTGTTGTGGCATTGTGTATGGATGATAACGGAATGCCCGAAACAACACTTGACAGAGTTAAGATAGCGTCAAGGCTCATTGAAAAGCTTACAAAAGAAGGAATTTTAATTGAGGACATCTATATTGACCCGATGATACGTCCGATAGGAACAGGCTCGCACTACGG
>CAZPPO010000100.1:0-7187 GCA_964588475.1 uncultured Eubacteriales bacterium | reverse complement strand
ATAGCCCTTTTCCCCGCCGCGGCGGCACCTATAACCATATTTACAGCGGCAATTTCGCTTTCGGCCTGGAGAAATACTCCCCCCACCTTGGGCATTACCTTTGACATATATGCCGCAATCTCCGTTTGAGGCGTAATAGGGTATCCGAAATAATGTCTGCAGCCTGCCGTTATGGCGGCTTGTGCCATAGCCTCGTTACCCTTCATCAATACTCTTTGTGCCAAATCCTTCTCTTCCTTTCAGGCTTATTTTTGTTATTTCTCGACTGTTATTACACAGTCGGGACACATCATCGCACAAAACGCACAGCCGATGCAAAGCTCTTGATTTGTGATTTTTGCGGGATGATAGCCCTTGGAATTAAGTTCATTATCACTCAATACAATTATTTTCTTCGGACAAACATTCTCGCACAGACCGCAGCCCTTGCATAATTCGTCCTTAAATGTAACCCTCGCCATACTTCCTCCTAATCCTTGCTTAGCCTTGCTTAACATATATTCTTATGGGAAATAAATTTTCAATTTCCCCTTTTAGATTTTTTGCTATTTCAGCTTTTACCGAAGTCATTTTAATAGGAAGCCCCGTCAAAGAAGAAACCTCACGAGCATATTCTAAGGCTGAAAGCACGTCCTTTTCGGTAGTTTCCTCGCCGATATTTGAGTTGTTTACAATAGCCGTAAAGGGCAAACTGCCTGCCTTCTCGATTTGGTTCTTTATTTCGGCGGTACTTTCGGCATTTTCTGTTAAAGGCCTGTATTTGTTGATAACAAATAACATTTCATAGTTATTTTCGGCTTTTATCCTGTCATAATAGCGCCCGAGCACTAAAGCTCCCCTGTCGTCCCCGCCTACATCAATCACTGCGTGAACTTTGGTGTCATCAATTATCGAATATGCCTTTGCGGGCAAGGCCGGAAGATCCACATTAGTGCCCGCAAAATCGGATGAGATAAGCTCTACCTCATTTTCCGCCAAAACCTTTTCGCTGTCCTTTGTTCTGAAATAGGGATTGACAATGTCAAGGTCCGCTATCTTAACCGACTGAAAGCTTTTTCTCAAGAGAAGAGCGTAATTTACGGCGATGTTTGTTTTGCCGCTACCGTAATGACCCGCAAAAAGCGTTATTCTCTTAAATTCCATCAAACCCGTACTCTCCAACCGAATTTATCCTCAAGAGCGCCTGTCTGAATACCTGTAAGCGTATCGTAAAGCCTTTGCGAAAGCTCCCCTATAGACGAGTTGTTTATAGTCATAACATCATTGGCATAGCGCAGCTTCCCTACCGGGGAAATAACCGCCGCTGTACCTGTCCCGAACACTTCCTCAAGAGTACCGTCCTTTTGTGCCGCCAAAAGCTCATCAACAGAGATTTTTCTCTCCTCTACAGGTATTTTCCAATCCTTGCACAATGTTATTACCGAATCGCGTGTAATTCCCGAAAGAATAGAGCCGTTGAGCATAGGGGTGATTACCTTGTTGTTTATCTTGAAAAATATATTCATCGCCCCGACCTCTTCGATGTATTTGCGCTCTACACCGTCAAGCCAGAGAACCTGAGAAAAGCCCTCGCTGTGTGCCTTGTCTTGTGCTATCAGGCTCGCGGCATAGTTGCCGCCGGTCTTTGTGTAGCCCATACCGCCCCTTACGGCCCTGACGTATTCATCCTCAATCCAAATGCCTACAGGAGCAAGGCCGCTTTCATAATACGCCCCGCTTGGGGAGAGAATTATCATAAATAAATATGTCTTTGACGGGGCTACTCCGAGGAAGGAATCTGCGGCAATAATAAACGGACGTATGTAAAGGGATGTGCCGGGATCCTTAGGAATCCAATTTTCATCAACCCTTACTACAGCCTTGACAGCCTGAACAAAGTCCTCCTCGGGGATTTCAGGTATAACCAGCCTCTTATTTGAAATATTAGCCCTTTTTGCGTTCATATCGGGTCTGAAAAGAAAAGTGCCTGCTTCCCCTGTGTAGGCTTTAAGCCCCTCGAACATTTCCTGACCGTAGTGAAACACCATGCACGCGGGAGACATTTCAAGGTTTTGAAACGGAACTATTCGGGCATCATGCCAGCCAATTTTGTCGGTATAATTCATAATAAACATATGGTCCGTAAAAATCTTACCGAACCCGAGCGGTTCACCTTTTTTTGGCTTTGCCTTTGGATTTTTGGTTTTTTCGATTTTGATTTCCATAATACTTCTCCCTTCAAATAAAAAATCCTCAAAGCTAAACAACTTTGAGGGACGATAAACTGTTTACCGCGGTACCACCCTGATTACCCATAAGGGTCTCTTTCGGACTCTGACAAGTCCGTCGCCCTGATAACGGAGCGTGCCGTAACCGCCTAATAGCCTTTGCGTTCTTCGGTTCTGCTCGGGAGTGATAACTTTTTGTTTTACATGTACCGACTTTCAGCCTCCGTCGGCTCTCTGAAACACGCTAAAACAGTTTCTCCGTCAATGCATTTCTTGTATAATCTTAACTATGATACTTCCAAAATATTTTTTTGTCAAGAAATATTTTGAGAGAGGTTATGTTTGGCTTCTTTTTTGAATTTTAAGCGTGTCTTCGGACGCTCTTATTATTTCCCTTGTGTTTAGAGCCGTCGGCATACCGTTAATTTCGCTTAAAAAGTCCTCAAACGGGTTGGGAGTGGGGGCCTTCTCCGCGATGATTTGCGCCCTTTCGGAATTTTTGGGAATGAAGCTTACGCAGTCATCACCGGCGTTGAATTCCATCACGCCTTTTTCTCCCCAGAACGTAAACCGCCAGCTCTGAGGGACTTTACATGAGATAGGATAGGGCATAGAGTATGAAACATCTGCGATTACCCCCGTCCCTCCTTCGAGTACCGCCATAAACTGAGCCGAGTCCAAAAAATCAGGCTCCTCTTTTGCGTAGGCGTTCCAGCACCTCGCCGCCGATACTTCTATTATACCCTTGCCCGTTATATATCTTATAAGGTCAATTGCGTGAATTGCAATGTCGTTTATAGTACCCCCGTGCTTTCCTTTTTCGAAATACCATCCGGGTCTGCTGCCATAATTTAGCGCGTGCTGCCCGCCGAACGAGATGTTATGTATCTCGCCGAGCCCGCCGCTCTCCACTATATTTTTGGCGGCGTGCGCAGCTCCCGAGCAGCGTAGGTCGAGAAGGCAGCCCAGACACAGCTTTTTCCCTTTTGTCAGTCTTTCAATTTCATTGAGCTCGTCAAAACAAGTGCAGACAGGCTTGTCCGAATAAACATGCCTGCCGGATTCTAACGCTTTTATCGTCTTTTTTCCTCTTGCAAAATAATAATCTCCTATTACCACAATATCAATATCATCTTGCTGAAGCATTTCATCATAATTTTCGTGGGTTATCTCAATGCCATACCTTTTTGCCTCTTCCCTTGAGGCTGTATCAACCTCCCATGAGGCTACAATATTTAAATCGGGAACAGTGCGTATATATTTAAGGGCTGAAAAAACATGACCGTGACGAAGGCCCGCAAAAGCAACATTCATATTATTACCTCAATTTTTTAGTTTTTTAGGCTTTGAAGCGGTGCTGGAATTCGTCCGCCTCTATGTACGAAAACCTTAGAGGATTTTTTGTTTAACGCCATAACAGGACCGCTTCCCAATAATCCGCCGAACTCCAAAAGCTCTCCCTCCTTTTTACCTATCGCAGGAATAACTCTGACTGCTGTGGTCTTTGAATTCACCATACCTATTGCCGCTTCGTCGGCAATGATTGCCGATATTGTTTCGGGCGGTGTATCCCCCGCAATTACAATCATATCAAGGCCCACTGAGCATACGGCAGTCATCGCCTCAAGCTTTTCTATAGACAGCGCACCGCTCTTTACGGCGTTTATCATCCCCGCGTCCTCGCTTACGGGGATAAAGGCGCCCGAAAGCCCTCCTACATGTGAGGATGCCATAACGCCGCCTTTTTTTACGGCGTCATTTAAAAGTGCCAAGGCTGCCGTAGTCCCATGAGTACCACAGGTTTCAAGCCCCATTTCCTCTAAAATGTAAGCTACCGAGTCTCCTATGGCAGGCGTCGGGGCTAAAGACAGGTCTACTATTCCGAAAGGAACTTTGAGTCTTGAGGATGCCTCGGAGGCGACAAGCTGACCCATACGGGTAATCTTGAACGCCGTTTTTTTAATAAGCTGTGCCACATCAGACAAATCCATATCCGAAGGCGCTTTTGACAAAGCGGCACGCACAACACCGGGTCCCGAAACACCGACGTTAATTACGAGATCAGGCTCGCCTACTCCGTGGAACGCGCCCGCCATAAACGGATTATCCTCAGGAGCGTTGCACATAACCATCAGCTTAGCGGCACCTATACAATTATTATCAACAGTTTTTTGAGCTGTTTTAAGAATAATCTCACCCATTAGACGAACAGCGTCCATATTTATCCCGGCTCTTGTCGAGCCGATGTTTATACTTGAGCAAAGACGCTGCGTCTTACTCAGAGCCTCGGGTATGGCGTTAATAAGCTCCCTGTCCCCCGCGGAAAAGCCCTTGTGCACAAGCGCTGAGAAACCACCCAAAAAGTTGACCGCGCAAGCGTCGGCGGCTTTTTCGAGCGTCAATGCTATTTTTACGGCATCCTTATCGGTGCATGAGGCTAAAATAAGGGCTATAGGAGTTACCGATATTCTCTTGTTAATTATCGGTATCCCATATTCCTTTTCCATCTGCTGTGTTACAAAAACAAGGTTTTGGGCGCATTTTGTAATTTTATCATACACCTTCCTGCACAGTGTATCTATGTCCTCGCTGCAGCAGTCCAAAAGTGAAATTCCCATCGTGACTGTACGAATGTCAAGATTTTCATCCTGTATCATTGATATTGTTTCAAGTATGTCTTTTGCGCTGATCATAAGTAACCCCCGAATTTCAGATAGTATGCATTGAATTAAATATATCCTCATGCATTGTATGTATTGAAAGATTTTTCGCCCGTCCCAGGGCAGCCAGTTCATCGGAAAATTCGGTAAGTCCCTTGGTGCTTTTGTCAATATCAACGAGCATAATCATCGCAAACAGCTCTTGTAAAATCGATTGAGTAACCTCAAGTATGTTAATGTTGTTTTCGGCGCATTTTGCAGATACAAATGACAAAATGCCGACTGCGTCTTTCCCTATTACCGTGATAACCGCACGCATATTTCCCCTTCTTTCTTTATTCTATGTTGATAGACGAATTATAAGGCTTGTCCTCAAAGGAAAGTTCGCTCACATTATCAAACAGCACCCAGTCATCCTTCTGAGAAACCTCCATATAGGAGTTGTTCCTGATAACCACGTTCTTTGTGTCCTTGATATTGTAGGCTTTGCGACCCTTAAGACAAAATAAATTATTTTCAATCAATATATTTTCGTGAACCGCTCCCGCATACTCCTTGTTTTCCGGACGAATAAATATGGCGTTCCCGTCACAGTTCATAAAGGCATTGCTCCTGATTGTTACATCCCTAACAGGTCCGCTTTCAAACCAGCCGGAAGCATCATCCGAAATTAAAATTCCGTTTTCACCGGTATTTAGAAATCTGTTTCCTTGTATGAGCACCTTGCCTCTTGTAGTTACAAGCAATCCCCGAGTTACAATTCTGTTAACTGTGTTGTCGGAAAACTCAAAGTCGGGACATGCCGAAATATTTTCGACAAAATCACCGATTTTTGCCTCAATAGCTTCATTTTCCAAGATTAATTCATATGTATACAAGTCGAGCAGACGTGAAGATACTATAGAATTGTTTCCTTTCTCCAAAAGGGTTTTTGAATCGATTAATGCTATGTCATCACCGGTCCTAAAGCATAGAAAGCCGTAGCTTTGCGGATGACAAAATTTAACGTATATTTTGTTTTTGGATATTTCGGTTATTTTGAAATTGATGCCATGCACATTAATTGTATCATCTCCCGCTCCGTCAAAATTGCTGCCACTGACTTTAATTTTTCCGCGGCACATACAAATCTGAACAAAGTCCGCGACAGAAGTAAAATCAACCTCACTGTCTTTCTCGGGTGAAAAATCCACCTTGTCCAAAAATATGTCCTCACAATTTTGCGCTACAAAAGAAAGAGAAGGACTGTAGCTTTGTGTTACATTTTTAAGCACAATATTTTTTGTGTTTTGAGCAAATATACCGACATTTTTTCTTTTACACGAAAAAATGTAAAAAACCTGTCCCTCGCTAAGCTTATGAGGGCTGATATAGCGTACCTTAAAAACTCTCGGAGCAATTTCCTTTAAGGAAACACAGCTCTTAAGCGGATGTGAGCCGTTCCTTACCAGATGATTTAAGTTATCTAACTTTGCTGTAGGCGTCCACCAACCCGTTAAGCGATATTTTAAAAATTCCGTCTTGTAATCAGTTCCATACCAATAATATTTCCCTTTTTCTTCGGCGTAATCGCTTTCATTGTCGAGCCTAAAGGTGGCATAAAACGAAGATGCCGTTAAAACGGTTAGTTTATGAATGTCAGGCTTATGTGCTTTAATCTTCAAATTTTTTATTGTTATGTTCTCACACGAATCTATTACAATATTCGTCAGCCTTCCGTCAAGGATGAAGGTTGAACCCTGAGCGTCAATCTGGAGGTCCTTTAAGTTATGAAGATAAAGCGCAACCTTGTGAATGTTTTTTTCCTCGGAATTTTTATATTCTTCTTCACCTATGGTATTTGTTATAAAAAGACGATGAGAAGAGGCATTTTCACTCGAAAAATAATATGTGCCTTTTTGAAGCTTAACATTTTTTTTTGCCACATTCTGCCGTAAAGCGTTGAACATATTAATAAACCCGCCGCTCACCTCTGAGCCGGGCACAATTCCAAATGTCTCGGGATTTATAAACATATCCTTCACCGCTTTTGTTGCTATTGAATGATGTATTATTATATCACATAATAAAGCCGATCGCAATTCGTTTTACCCTGAAATTACAGATTAAAATTTTTCGGAGTCTGTATTAATATGATTGTAAGTGCCAGCAGGTGCTGTGCAGCGTAATAGGTTATTATGTTAAGCGATGTAAAAAGATGAGAATTATTTTTACCGAAAAAGCTTTTAACCGCTAATAATATGTCTGATAGCACAAAAAGAATTACCCCGCCAAGCAAAGAAGCGCAAACAGGTAAAGCTTCAAATCCAAAGGCGCAATT
>CAZPPO010000099.1:0-7287 GCA_964588475.1 uncultured Eubacteriales bacterium | reverse complement strand
ATGGCGACATAAAGCCCGCCAGAGCTACAAAGCCTATCAAGGGTCATTTCTCAAAAGCCGGCGATATTGCTCTTAAAAAGTATCTGAGGGAATTTCAGCTTTCAAACGCCGCAAGCGTAAAAGTGGGTGATATTTTCAAGGCGGATATTTTTGAATCCGGGGAAATCGTTGATATATCAGGAACAAGCAAAGGAAAAGGCACAGCGGGTGTCATTAAAAGATGGAAATTTGCTATCCTAAAAAAATCACACGGCACCGGTCCCGTTGCAAGAATGGGAGGCTCCCAGGGTGCAAACAGCGATCCTTCGCGTGTTTTCAAGGGAAAGAAGATGGCGGGAAGACTCGGAGGAGAGCGTATCACGGTTCAGAACCTGAGCGTAGTTAAGGTAGACAAGGACAACAACCTTATAGCTGTTAAGGGGTCGGTACCGGGGCCCAAGGGCGGCATAGTGATTATAACAGACTGCGTTAAGAAAGCGCATAAGGAAGGAGCATAACAGATGAAGGTATCAGTACTTGATATGACCGGCAATAAGGTTTCCGATATGGAATTAAGCGAAGCCGTATTTGGGATACAGCCAAACACATCAGCTATGCACCTTGCGGTGGTCAGTTATTTGGCAAATCAGCGTCAGGGCACGCATTCCACACTTACACGCGGTCAGGTTAGAGGCGGCGGAAGAAAGCCGTGGAGACAAAAAGGTACAGGCCGCGCAAGGCAGGGCTCTACTCGTTCGCCTCAGTGGTATCACGGGGGTATCGCTTTCGGCCCCAAGCCGCGTTCTTACGGCTTCTCGGTGAATAAAAAGGTCAAAAGGCTCGCTATGAAATCAGCTCTTTCCTCGAAAATCAATGATGATGATTTGATAGTAGTGGATAACGTGACTCTTGACTCTATAAAGACTAAGGAAATGGTCAAGGTTTTTAACGCTTTGAAGGCAAAGAAAAAGGTTCTCATGGTTTTATCGGACAAGGATGAGAGCGTTTATAAAAGCGTAAGGAACATACAGGGAGCGGCGACTGCTCTTGTCGGTTCCCTGAGCGTTTACGATATTCTTAACTGCGACACACTGATTTTAGTGAAGGATGCCGTTTCAAAGCTTGAGGAGGTTTATGCGCAATGAGTAAACTTGCACAAGACATTATCTTAAAGCCCGTTATAACTGAAGAGTCAATGTCGGGCACAGCTAATAAAAAGTACACCTTTAAGGTTGCAAAGGATGCAAACAAAATAGAAATCGCTCATGCGGTTGAGCAGCTTTTTAATGTAAAGGTTGCTAAGGTCAACACAATCAGCGTAAAAGGCAAGCTAAGAAGATACGGGCGTTTTGAGGGTCTGACGACTTCTTCAAAAAAAGCCGTGGTAACTTTGACCGAGGATTCAAAAGCGATTGAGTTTTTCGAGGGTATGATGTAATCGGTTAAAATAGCCGATAATTGCGGCGGCATCGTATGGAGGTTCGACATCCTTCGCAAAGCTGCCGGATAGGAGTGTGATGAAAATGTCTGTTAAAGTTTATAACCCGACTACTAACGCTAGGCGAAATATGTCGGTAACCGTTTATTCGGACCTCTCAAGGGTTGAACCGGAAAAAAGTCTTCTTCGTCCTATAAAGAAGAGTGCCGGCCGCAATAATTACGGAAGGATAACCGTTCGCCACCGTGGCGGAGGAAATCGGAATAAGTACCGCGTAATTGACTTTAAGCGAAATAAATTTGAGGTTAGCGCTACTGTTCTGACGCTTGAGTACGACCCGAACCGTTCCGCTCACATAGCACTCATACAATATGAGGACGGCCAGAAAACGTATATACTTGCGCCCGAAGGCTTAAAAGTAGGCGATATAATCGAGTCGGGACCCAACGCCGATATCAAGCCCGGCAATGCCCTTTCGCTCAAAGACATACCGACAGGAACCTTTATTCATAATGTCGAGATTTATCCCGGCAAGGGAGGACAGCTTGCCAGAGCCGCAGGCAACGCAGCTCAGCTAATGGCGAAGGAAAACGGACTTGCCCTTTTAAGATTACCTTCCGGCGAGCTTCGCAATGTTCCGGACCGCTGTATGGCAACTATAGGTACGGTAGGCAACGTCGAGCATGAAAACGTTAAGATAGGCAAAGCAGGGCGTACTCGTCATATGGGAATAAGACCTACAGTGCGCGGTTCGGTTATGAATCCTGTAGATCACCCGCACGGCGGCGGTGAGGGTAAATCACCGATAGGGCGTCCGGGACCCGTTACCCCTTGGGGCAAACCGGCACTCGGATATAAGACAAGAGCCAAGAAGAACCGCTCAGATAAGTTTATCGTGAAGCGTCGTAAGGGCAAATAGGTCGAAAGGAGCAATTTAAGATGAGCAGAAGCATTAAAAAAGGACCATATGTACAGCAAAGCTTGCTCAAGAAGGTTATTGATATGAACAAAGCCGGTGAAAAGGTTGTTCTTAAGACTTGGAGCAGGGCATCAACAATTTTTCCTGAATTCGTAGGGCATACATTTGCCGTTCACGACGGACACAAGCATGTTCCCGTATACATTACCGAAGATATGGTAGGGCACAAGCTCGGTGAGTTTGCACCTACAAGGGTATTCAGAGGTCATGCGGGCTCAAAAACGTCGAATACCAGTAAATAACGGTCGAAAGGAGTGTGTAGTTATGCAAGCAACAGAAAACGAGGGGAACGTAACAGCGAAAGCAAAGGCTTCTTATATAAGAATTGCTCCCCGTAAGGTTCAAATAGTTCTTGACATTATTCGCAACAAACCCGCCGCAGAGGCGCTGGCTATATTACGGCACACGCCGAAGGCTGCATGCGAGCCGCTTGAAAAGCTTCTTACATCAGCAATGGCAAATGCTGAAAACAATCACAATATGGATACAACAAAGCTTTTTATTTCGGAGTGCTCCGTAACTCAAGGTCCGACTCTTAAAAGAATAAGACCCAGAGCGCGCGGCAGTGCAAATCGTATCAATAAAAAAACATCACACATCGCCTTGACACTAAAAGAAGCAGATTAAGCGAGAGGAGAAGAATATTATGGGACAGAAAATAAATCCTACCGGTTTAAGAGTCGGCGTAATAAAGGATTGGGACTCTCGTTGGTATGCTAAAAAAGGTGACTTCGGCAACAACCTTGTAAGCGATTATCAGTTAAGGAAATACCTCTTAAAAATTCTTGCTCAGGCAGGAGTACCGAAGATAGAGATAGAGAGAGACCCTAAAAGAATACGCATCAATATACACTGCGCAAAACCCGGCATAGTTATAGGCAGAGGCGGCTCTGAGATAGATAAGCTTAAGGATAAGATAAAGGAAAAGCTCGGCGACGGCAGAGACATTTATATTAACATCACCGAGATTAAGCGACCGGACCTTAATGCTCAGTTAACCGCAGAAAATATCGCTTCTCAGCTTGAAAAGCGTATTTCCTTCCGCCGTGCGTTAAAACAGGCAATAGGCAGAACGATGAAGGAAGGCGCAAAGGGTATAAAGACACAGGTTTCAGGTAGGCTCGGAGGCGCAGAAATAGCGCGTACAGAGCATTATCATGAAGGTACTATTCCGCTTCAAACCATTCGCGCCGATATCGACTACGGCTTTGCGGAGGCAAAGACAACTTATGGCAGAATAGGTGTTAAGGTATGGATATACAAGGGCGAAATCCTTCACGACAACCGTAAAACCAAAAAAGAAGGAGGGGCCGGATAATGTTACTTCCTAAAAGAGTAAAGCGCCGTAAGGTTCAAAGAGGGCGCATGAAGGGAATAGCTACCAGAGGAAACAAGGTAACCTACGGTGAATACGGTATAATGGCTCTTGAACCGGCATGGATAACATCAAATCAGATTGAGGCTGCGCGTATTGCTATGACCAGGTACATTAAGCGCGGCGGTCAGGTTTGGATAAAGATATTCCCGGATAAGCCTGTTACATCAAAGCCTGCCGAGACCCGAATGGGTTCCGGTAAAGGTTCTCCGGAGTATTGGGTTGCTGTGGTAAAGCCCGGAAGAGTTTTGTTTGAGATTTCGGGAGTTGAAGAGTCGCTTGCCAAAGAAGCAATGCGCCTTGCATCTAACAAATTACCTATTAAATGTAAATTTGTTAAAAAGGATGAAGAGGATGGTGACAGTATTGAAAGCCATTGACTTAAAAAAACTTTCGGGTTCTGAGTTAAACACTAAACTCCTTGAGCTGAAAGATGAGCTGTTTAAGCTGCGTTTTCAACAAGCCATCAACCAGCTCGACAATCCGATGAGAATAAAAGCCGTAAAGAAAGACATCGCCAGAATAAAGACTATTCAGCGTGAAGTCGAGCTTCACGGAAAGAGTTCTTGAGGGAGGATACAAAATGAGCGACAGAAATTTAAGAAAAACCCGCATCGGCATTGTTACAAGCGACAAGATGGATAAGACAGTCGTCGTATCCGTTCAAGACAGGGTTAAGCATCCGCTTTACAAAAAAATTATAAACCGTACCGTAAAGATGAAGGCGCACGACGAAAACAATCAGTGCGGAATAGGCGACCGTGTAATTATCATGGAAACACGTCCTTTATCTAAGGATAAGAGATGGCGCGTTGCGCAAATCATAGACAAAGCTAAATAGTTTTAGCTTAAAGGAGGCACATACTGTGATTCAGCAGGAGAGTTACCTCAAGGTAGCCGACAATACGGGCGCAAAAGAGATTAAATGTATCCGTGTTTTAGGCGGTTCAGGTAAAAGATATGCTAATATCGGTGATGTAATTGTCGCAAGTGTTAAAAAGGCAACACCCGGCGGTGTTGTAAAAAAGGGCGAGGTTATAAGAGCGGTCATCGTGCGTTCCGCCAGTGGGGCGCGGCGCAATGACGGCACATATATTCGTTTTGACGAAAACGCGGCAGTCATCATCAAAGAAGACAAAAACCCAAGAGGTACCCGTATTTTCGGGCCGGTTGCAAGGGAACTGAGAGAAAAAGATTATTTGAAGATACTCAGCCTTGCCCCGGAAGTACTGTAAGGGAGGCGCGTTATGAGAAATAAAATTCATGTTAAAACGAATGATGAAGTAGTTGTCATAAACGGAAAAGACCGTGGCAAGAAGGGGAAGGTCCTTCAGGTTTCCCCTTCGGAGGGAAAGGTCATTGTCGAGGGTGTCAACATAGTCTCAAAACATGTGAAGCCTAAGAAAATGGGCGAGCCCGGCGGGATTATCAAGGCAGAAAGCGCTCTGTACGCAAGTAAGGTGCAGCTTATATGTCCCAAGTGCGGGAGGCCTACGAGAACAGGCGTTACCATTGATTCAAAGGGTAAAAAGGTCCGTACATGCAAAAAGAGCGACTGTCTCGCTCAGTTTAAATAAGGGAGGACAGCTTAATGTCAAGACTAAAAGAACAGTATGTTAAAGAGGTTGCTCCTTTGCTTATGAAGAAATTCGGGTACAAAAGCGCAATGCAGATTCCAAAGCTGGAAAAAATCGTTGTAAATGTAGCATGCGGCGAAGCGCGCGACAATCCAAAGATGCTTGAGGCTATCGTTTCCGATATTTCACAAATTACCGCTCAAAAACCTATTATTTGCAAGGCGAAAAAATCAGTTGCAAACTTTAAGCTTAGAGAGGGTATGAATGTTGGGGTTAAAGTTACGCTCAGAGGCGAACGCATGTATGAGTTTCTTGACAAATTCTTTAACATTGCTCTTCCGAGAGTAAGAGACTTTAGAGGGATTAATCCCAACTCCTTTGATGGCAGAGGAAATTATTCGGTAGGAATTAAAGAGCAGCTTATTTTCCCCGAGATTGAGTATGACAAGATCGACAAGGTACGCGGTATGGATATAACCTTTATAACAACCGCAAAGACCGACGAGGAAGCTCGCGAGTTGCTTTTACTTCTCGGCGCCCCGTTTGCGAAATAGGAGGAATAATTATGGCTAAGACATCTATGAAAATTAGGCAGGCAAGGCAGGCAAAGTTTTCTACAAGGCAGTATAACAGATGTAAAATCTGCGGAAGGCCTCATGCCTATCTTCGTAAATATGGCGTCTGCCGCATTTGTTTCAGGGAATTAGCTCACGCCGGGCAAATTCCCGGAATTAAGAAGGCAAGCTGGTAAAGAGCGATTGCATATAAGGAGGAACTGTCATGCAGATTACCGATTCCATTGCTGATATGCTTACGAGAATTCGCAACGCCAATTCAGCAAAGCACGATACAGTGCAAATTCCTGCGTCTAACATGAAGAAAGCAATTGCTCAGATTCTTGTTGACGAGGGTTATATAAAAAGCTATAAAGTTATCGAAAACGGCAACCAGGGTATAATCGAGGTAGCTTTGAAGTACGGTCCCAATAAATCACAGGTGTTGACCGGACTTCGCAGAGTATCAAAGCCCGGTTTGCGGATTTATTCGAATTGTGAAGAAATGCCCAAGGTTATGAATGGTTTGGGAATAGTTATAGTTTCCACCTCAAAGGGCGTTATGACTGATAAGGACGCACGCAAAGCCAAGGTCGGCGGCGAGGTTCTTGCGTATATTTGGTAAGGAGGTACAGTAAATGTCACGAATAGGCAGAAAGCCGATTGTCATTCCAGCCGGTGTTGATGTGAATATTGATGGTACTACCGTTACCGTTAAGGGGCCAAAGGGAACTCTTAAAAGGGACATACGCCATGAAATCAGCGCACAGCTTGAGGACGGAGTTATTAATGTAACTCGCAAGGATGATGAAAAAGAAAGCCGTTCATATCACGGATTGACCCGTACACTTATTGCCAACATGGTTGAAGGAGTAAACACGGGTTTTAAAAAGGAGCTTGAAATAAGCGGTGTCGGATACAGAGCTTCAAAGCAGGACAATAAGCTTGTCTTAAACATAGGCTATTCGCACCCGGTAACCATTTTTGAGGTTGACGGAATTACAGTTGAGGTTCCTGCCCCAGACAAAATAATTGTATTAGGTCCGGACAAACAGAAGGTTGGACAGTTTGCTTCCGAAATAAGAGGAAAGAGACCACCTGAGCCTTATCACGGAAAGGGCATTAAATACGCGGGTGAATATATCCGACATAAGGAAGGCAAGGCCGGTAAGGGCGGAAAGTAATATTGATGAGGTGATTTATTATGATATCAAGACCTAACAGTGACGCCGCAAGGAAACAGCGTCATAAAAGAGTGCGCGGAAAGGTCTCCGGCACGGCTTCGTGCCCTCGTCTAAATGTTTTCCGTTCTCTCAAGCATATATATGCCCAGATCATAGATGATGTCAATGGCATAACATTGGTTTCTGCGTCAACCGCCGAGA
>CAZPPO010000098.1:0-7446 GCA_964588475.1 uncultured Eubacteriales bacterium | reverse complement strand
ATACTGCTTAAGGAACAGCTTACGGATGTTCTGAAAACGCTCACACCGAGGGAGGGAAAAGTCCTTGCTTTGAGATTCGGACTCGAGGACGGCCACCCCCGTACTCTTGAGGAGGTCGGCAAGGAGTTTAATGTAACGAGAGAGCGCATCCGCCAAATAGAGGCGAAGGCACTCAGAAAGCTAAGGCACCCCAGCAGAAGCAAAAAGCTTCGGGATTTCCTCGATTAAAATACAGGCTCCCGCACAATCAAAAAGTGCGGGAGCCTCTTTAGGTGCGCTCGGCATGGTCGACAACTTGGCGGTGAAAGTCCGCTACGCGCTTGGCAGTAGGAAGCGTTAGCCAAAGGCAAGGGTGTCCATCGTGAGGTGGAATCCGAAGGAAGCCGGATGTGGAGGTTTAAAAGTACCTCTGCGGGCAAACTCCCGGTCTGACGAACAGAAATCGCATATAAGGCAATGCAAAGCGGACGAGCTTGCCTGACAAAGTGAAGTCCGATACTGCCCGAACTTTGTGTTGTAAATGCGGCAGATAGGTGGGAGGAAGGTTGTTGTTTTTACCCGAGGAGGTCTCACGGACGCAGAGGAGTAGACATATTCGAAACGAAGCGCAGTAACAACGAACCGCGAGAAGTCAGCAGAAGCCATAGTACCGCATAAAGCGGGAAGGGCTGAACAATCGTAAGTCTTGAGTAAATGACAGAAGGAGGTCGGTATGATGAAGATAGAATACGCTGGAAAAGGCGGCTGTCTGCAAAGGGATAGTGTGGAACACGAAGAGCATGCAGAAGCGTACAGTGCCGACAGTCGGGAAGCAGGCAAAAGAGACGGTGCAGACCTGCTGGAGAAGGTTCTGGACAGAGATAATCTGAACAGAGCATACAGGCGGGTAAAAGCCAATAAAGGTGCGGCAGGAATCGACGGAATGACCGTAGATAAAGCTCTGCCATGGCTTAAGGAACACGGGGAAGAACTTTTGGAAAGCATAAGGAACGGAAAATATAAACCGTCCCCTGTGAGAAGAAAGGAAATTCCCAAAGGAGATGGCGGAATAAGGAAGCTGGGAATACCCACTGTAAAAGACCGCATAATCCAACAGGCAATAGCGCAGGTTTTAATTCCAATCTATGAACCGAGGTTTTCGGATGGTAGCTACGGCTATCGACCGAACCGAAGTGCAAAGGATGCAATCATTAAAGTAAAGGAATACGCAGACAAAGGCTACAAGCACGCAGTATGTCTTGACCTATCGAAATACTTTGACACACTCAACCATGAGCTACTGATGAATATGCTCAGAGAGACCATACACGACAAGGGATTGATTGAGCTAATCAAGAAATATCTCAAAAGCGGAGTAATGGAAAATGGCATAGTGACGAAAACGGAAGAAGGCTCACCGCAGGGTGGAAACCTCTCACCGTTGCTTGCCAACATCTATCTCGACAAATTCGACAAGGAGTTCGAGGGCAGAGGGGTAAAGGTGATACGGTACGCAGACGATATTGTGCTTCTGGCAAAGAGTCAGCGAGCAGCAGAGAGATTGCTTGAAACGAGCACAAGGTATCTGGAAAAGAAGCTCAAGCTCAAGGTGAACACGGAAAAGAGCAGGGCAGTAAGTGCGTATTCAATCCGAAATTTTAAGTTTCTCGGCTTTGCGTTGGGAAGGAACAAGAACGGTGTATATATCCGTGTTCACGCAAAGTCGATGAAGAAAGCCAAAGACAAGCTCAGAAAACTGACTTCCCGCAGCCAGGGCAGAAATGTCAGAGTTGTCATGCATAACGTAAAGGTGTTTATGCAGGGCTGGCTGAATTACTATGGAATAGCGGATATGAAAAGCACAATCGAAAACTGGAACGGATGGCTTCGCAGACGAATGCGAATGTATATCTGGAAGCAATGGAAGAAGCCGAAAACGAGAGTGCAAAACCTTATGAAGCTCGGTTTACCAGAGTGGAGAGCCTGCGAGGTTGCATACTCAAGAAAAGCCTATTGGAAAAGCGCAAAACACGCCAGCGTACAATCCGCCCTATCAAACGAAAGACTTGCACTCGCAGGATATTTTGATATATCCAAAAAGTACAAGTCTCTGCATGTTTACGATTGAACCGCCGTGTACCGAACGGTACGCACGGTGGTGTGAGAGGTCGGCTACTCAACTAATGGGTAGCCTCCTACTCGATTATAAATAAGATCAATCGGTATGTAAAATATAAGCTTTTAAACCGTATAAAGTATCATTTTCATCAAGCCTCCACATACTCTGCGCGCCTTCTATTCTTTGTTTTATCTGATCACGGTAATCGTTGATAAGCTTTTCAATTCTCTCATTCGTTTCCGTGTCGTCCGGGTCATTCGGAAAATAGTTTAAATTCTCGTCAATCACAAACAGTTCGTTTATGTCATCTATTTCATCACTGATCATGACGCCGTATTTATAATTTCCGAATATATCCGGCCAAATGTATAAATCGATAGCAATGCCGTTGTCTGTATGTGTAGCTAAATCGACGGTATACCGATTAAAAACATGGAGATAAGCGCGTCCGCTCATATACACGGACTTGTGAACAGCGTACACCAGTCCGTCTTTCTTAACGCTGTACGAAGTTCTCTCTTCTTCGATGTTGGCGCCGAGTCTTTCTTTGTAACCGTAGCTGGGAAGACCGGCTGACGCTGCCCAAAATATATTTATAGACGCGAATATTGAAAGTATCACAATCGCTAAAACTGTCAGCTTTTTTGCCGCTGTAATATTTTTAAGCATTTTCATTTAATCTTACCACCCTTTCGGCTTCAGCCATAATTTTCTCATTGTGCGTGACAAGGATCACTGTCTTGCCCTGAGCATTCATTTGACGCAATATATCCATGACCGCCCTCGCGTTGCCGTCGTCCAAGGAACCGGTCGGCTCATCTGCCAAAATAATATCGCACTTTTTGAGCATAAGTCTCGCCAAAGCCACCCGCTGCTGCTCGCCGCCGGAAAGCTTATACACCTTTGTATCAGTTTTATCGGCAATTCCCACCATATCAAGCGCCTCTTTAACGGTCATATCCGTACGGTCTTTCTTCCGAACAAATTCAAGGTTCTGACTTGCCGTCTTGCTCTCGACAAGAGCAAAATTCTGAAACAAAAAACCAACCTTATTTTTAAAATATTCCCGTTGATTTTTCCTGACGTAAATATCCGTCCCATCCACGAGAATTTTGCCTTTGTCAGGCTTTTCGAGCGCGCCGATAATATTGAGCATCGTTGTTTTGCCGCACCCGCTGTTTCCTGCGAAAACCAGAAATTCGCCGTCGGGGATGTCCATATTAAAATCCTCAAAAAGCACTTTTTCGTCAAAGCGTTTACAGAGATTTTTAATTTCAATCATAAACTGCCTCCTTTTAATATCTTCGGTACGCTTGTTCTTTCAAGCTTAATAACATTCACAGCTACAATCAGCCATTCGAAAACAAGCAGAGCGCCGCCCGTAAGGATAACCGCGTACCACAACGAGTATTGGAACATCAGCGAAATAATGATGACCGTAACGATCCCGATAGCGGCTGCGTAGATATTCAACCAAAACAGCGTTTTGCATTTGTTATATATGGTGTACCCGAGAATTTTCTTTACGGCAAGCTCTGTCGCGTGCGCCTTGTATTCCAACCTAACAAGCGTCGAAACAATTGCAAGCTCCAAAAGTAGCAGGAAGACGCTGATTACCGTATTGAGCAGGACAATGCGCATCAGGGATGTTTTGTAATGCCCGAGTTTGTCCGTTACCTTTTCTCGGGTCAGATACAAACCGTGCTCCTCAAGATTGTATTCATCCGCTATTTTTGTTACGTCTTCATCGTTCACCATGAACATGATATCCCTGAACTCACCGCTGAACGACGCGTTGGAGTCCGCCAATTTACCGAGTGTCTCCGAAGAAAAATCGCAGTACATGATCACCGGATTTTCCACCTGAGCAAAGCCGAGCGGAATATTCGTGGAATCATAGGACGCGAAATACAAAATATTTTTATTGTCGTGATAGGAAACGCTTCTATGTGGCACATCTTTTATCGCGTCGCCGAACGTCGCATAAAGACAATCGGTAGAAACACTCAGAACCTCTTCCTTGTTTTTACAACCTGAAGGTATTAAAATCCGGTACTCATCATTTTGTCCCGTATCTCGTGCTTCGGGGATCCCGTCTAACACCCGCGCCGCGTTGTTGACAAACAAATAGTTTTCATCGCCTGATAAAATGATAACGGAGCACGCCACCTTATTCTCTTTCAGCAAATTAAAAAATATCCAGTTATGGACAGTTGTCGGATTCAGCGTATCTTTTTCGTCAATAAAAGCCGCGGGCTGCATATTAAGAGAGAGGAAGCTGTAATCCTCAAACGCTTCGATTGTCTTATACTGCGTCAGAGGTTCGCCGCTCCAGGCGATTAAAATTATATTGGAAGAAAGTGCCGCAACGGTAACAAGCATTGTTAGGGCCTTTAATACATAACAGTTTGACACGGTGGAGGCATTGATGTTGGCGCCGTACAGAACCTCCTTAAAATCAATCCTGTAAAGAGTAAAATAGAGCATCGCGTTCACGGCGATTACGCCGATGAAAACAGAAAGCGTGACGCCAAGCTTATACCCCATATAGGTATACCTGTTAAAAATCAGATATAAAACGGCGTATATTCCTAAAAGTGCCAAAGAATCTATAAGTACATTTTTTATAATAATGTGCAGCCGCGCCCTGCCGAGTGAAATCTGCACGAAATTTTCTTTCTTTTGAAACTGAATATCGAACCATGTCATCAACAAAACAAGAATCCCAAGCATCAGCCAGACACAGGTTATAAGCCAGTGATTAGCATTTGTGTTCTCTGTATGTATAAGTGAAACGGGAAACTTTTTGCTCAACAAATCGTTGATAGCCGTTACCGTCGCCGCGTCTCCTAAAAAATAGTATCTCTCGATATGCCTGTTTTCAGCCGTTTCGCTGAAATTCGCAAACTTGATTTTGGTAGAACCGGAGAAGATGCTGTCGTATTGACCGGCGCAAATTCCGTAGACCGACCGGAGCGTTTCGGCTGTTTCCTCATCCGTATACACAGTTGTGGAATCGGAGTGGGAGCTTTCTGTCATTTTTAAAGCGGCAAAAACCCCGATCCCGTTTTTCCTCGCGAGCTCTTCAATAGCCGCGCATATTTCCCGTCTCTTTCCTGCGTCGTTTTCAGATGCTTCAAAATATATAAATTGATTGGTGAAGTTGGCGATGTAATTTTGAAACAGTTCCCCTGTCAGTATCAGACAGAGAAAAACCAGGAAAAAACATATGGTTAATTTAACTTTTTTCATTTTTGAACCGTCCTATATTAGGATACTTAGGAGGTCGTGTAAAAGCAATCTACGACCTCCTAAGATCAAACATGGTTAAAAGTTAGTTGTTATATGTGACAGAGTCCATCGAGCCCCAATCCTGCGCCCAGTAAAACCAATACTTCACATTATCCTCGCCCTTGTAATGACGAAGCTCCATCCATGAGTCATAGCCAGCTCCCTTTTGAGGTCCGTATTGAACGGTTGTATCTGTTCCGATTCGTTGGATTCCGCCTTTATGATAGTCAAAGCTGTTTGTATTACAGTAATCCTCATTATAAAAGGTCTTATCAAATCCCCAAATCATTATACCAAGCTCGACACCGCTATACTATATTCTGTTCTTTTTTCCCATTCATTTACGAAGAATGAGGCTCCGTTCATTTGTTTATTTTTTTCGGTGGAGGCGCTGGCGGGTAATATGAATGCAGTCGTTAATACTGCCGCGATAAACATAGCGGTAATACTTTTATAAATGTCTTCATTTTCATGACCATTCCTTTCATAAAATATATACAGGCCCGTATATTCCAGATTCTACCATAACAATAAAGTGCTGTCAATGATATACAAATTAATATTTTTGTTCTAATTAAAGGACTTTCTTGCGCGTATGGTTGTTATGTTCATGTCACATGGTGTTTTTGAGTAATAAAAACATTTATTTAATTTTTGTTCCGTAACTTATTGATATAGTAACCGAGCGCAACAATAAAAGCCCCGCGTGTAAACCTTTCTGTTTCTCGGATCTAATATTGCGCGGGAGCCTTTTTATAATAAATGAGTGAGACGCGCTTTTAAGGGGTCGCGATAAAATACCTAAATTCTTTAAGAAGATGGGATATGAATGTGATTAAATTTAACAGAGTCGGGGCAAGAAGCAGGCGGTCAAAGGGCGTATAATCCTCTTTAGGCACTACCTCGTAGAAGGTCTGATTGTCCTTGTCATTCTGCAAAAACTGAGGATAGCGCGAGTCGGAGAAAACGGTAAGCTGTGTATCGCTTTCAAACATAAGATTGTAAAGCTCATGGTGACCGTCGTGATTATTGCAGTGGAGCATATTTTTTATAAACCATGTATTCTCAGGCAATGCGCAGGTGGAGGCGTCTATGTGATTGTCGGGCGAAATATAGTTTATTCCGTCAAAGTCAACGGCTTGAGAATATCCGTCCGGAAGCGTTTCTCCGATTAGAGCCACCGTTGCGCCAACGCTTGCGTATTTTGTGTCAACCGTTCCGTCACTGTCGTTTCGGTGCGCTGTAACCAGCGGCGTGCGCTGCATATCGTATCCCGCTACAATATAAATACAAATGCCGTCGTCCTTCGCGTCGTTGAGGATTTCACTTGCATTATTCATTACATTGTAATGATAATCGTCGATTTTTGAGAGTATGCCCGCCTGCGCGTCAGGGTCAATAATGGAAGCCTTCGCCTCCTCAAAATATAAGTCCGATACGAAAGCCCAAAGACCCGGCATACTCGCGAATATCGGAATAACCGCCTCGTCAAGAATTCTGTCGCCAAGCTTATCTATAAGCAAATCGGCTATTGATAGTAGGGAGGTCCACATACCGCCCGCGTCGAGAGCTTCTATCATAACGTAAAGTATTGCGGCGAGAGGGTCGTTATCGAGCGCGGGAAGCGCCTGTTCGCCGTATCTGATAAGCGCGTCCTTGTCGATTTCAAGCCGTTTTGTGAAAAGCTCTCCCGCAACCTCGGTGCCAAGAATGGGGCAGTTAATAAATATAATCTTGTCAATATCCTCGGTGCCGTAAAGCGAAAGGTACGCCATTGTGATAACGCCGCCCATCGAGGATGCCTTAATGGATACCTTGTCGTGACTGGTAAGCCCTTTTACGGTCTGTATGGCATCATTCAAAAGCTGTGCCGTTTCAAACGGACTAATTCTGAAATCATAGGCAAAATAATAATCCTTGTCCAAGCCATGCTCGGATGTGGTATATTCCCTGAGCTCATAGGTCACCCTGTCGCTGGAAACCCCGTTACCGTCAAGGGCAAGATCGCCGAAAACCGTGTTAATAACGGCGATAAGATCATCGCCGAACGCGTCATA
>CAZPPO010000097.1:6799-7480 GCA_964588475.1 uncultured Eubacteriales bacterium | reverse complement strand
AGCGTCTGCTCCGAAGGTTGCCAGGGCTTCAAACGGGTCGACGGCGTTTCCTTTGGATTTTGACATCTTTTGACCGTTTTCATCCTGAACATGTCCTAAAACGAGTACATTTTTGTAAGCTGCTTCATCAAATATCAGTGTTGAAATTGCAAGCAGAGAATAAAACCAGCCTCTTGTCTGGTCAACTGCTTCGGAAATAAACTGTGCAGGAAACTGTTTTTTGAAAACCTCCTTGTTTTCAAAGGGGTAATGGTGTTGTGCAAAAGGCATTGCACCGGAATCGTACCAACAGTCTATAACCTCGGCAACACGCTTCATCTGGCCGCCGCAAACACTGCATTTTATTGTTACCTCATCAATATAGGGTCGGTGAAGCTCAATATCGTCGGGACAATTGTCACTAAGCTCTTTAAGCTCTGCTATAGAGCCTATACAATGCTTCCTTCCGCATTCACATTCCCAAATATTGAGCGGAGTGCCCCAATAACGGTTGCGGCTGATTGCCCAATCCTGAACATTTTCAATCCAATCGCCGAAACGCCCTTTTCCTATACTCTCGGGTATCCAATTAATAGTTTTATTATTTGCTATCAGCCTGTCTTTGATTTTTGTCATATTTATATACCAGGAGTCTCTTGCATAATATATCAAAGGTGTATCACAACGCCAGCAGTGCGGATA
>CAZPPO010000097.1:0-6776 GCA_964588475.1 uncultured Eubacteriales bacterium | reverse complement strand
CTGTGTTCAAAAACAGGAGAGCTGAAAAGCAGACCTCTCTTCTCAAGGTCAATAAGTATTTCTTTATCTGCATCCTTACAGAACATTCCGGGCCACTTTGTCTCTTTGGTCATATTTCCTTTTAAATCTACAAGCTGTACAAAGGGAAGATTATATGCTTTGCCGACGGTTGCATCGTCCTCACCGAAGGCGGGGGCGATATGAACGATTCCCGTTCCGTCAGATAGCGTGACGAAAGGGGCACAGGTTACATACCAGCCCCTATCAGGCGTAGAAACGGCAAAATCAAAAAGCGGCTCGTATTCTTTATATTCAAGCTCTTTACCCAAAAACTCAGCAAGAATTTCATATTCGCAATCAAAAACGGTATTTGCTAAAGCTCCGGCAATATAATATATTTTGTTATCTTTTTTGATTTTAAGCTTTAAATAGCTTTCTTTGGGGTTGACACAAAGAGAAACATTAGAGGGAAGAGTCCATGGAGTAGTTGTCCATGCGAGAAAATAAGCGTCCTCATCCTTTAGCTTAAAACGAACAAAGGCAGAGTGTTCCTTTACATCCTTATAGCCCTGTGCAACCTCCTGCGTTGAAAGGGGAGTACCACAGCGGGGGCAATAGGGAACTATCTTGAAACCCTTGTAAAGAAGATCCTTGTCCCATATCTCCTTTAAGGACCACCAGACTGACTCTATATATGAGTTATGATATGTTACATAAGGATCGTCCATATCTGCCCAAAAGCCTACAGTGCCGGAAAACTCTTCCCACATACCCTTGTACTTCCACACACTTTCCTTGCATTTGTTAATAAAGGGTTCAAGTCCGTAATTTTCAATTTGCTCCTTGCCGTCTATTCCGAGCTCTTTTTCGACTTCTATCTCAACTGGCAGACCATGCGTGTCCCAGCCTGCTTTTCGAGGAACAAATTCGCCCTTCATTGTGTGGTAACGGGGAATCATATCCTTAATTACTCTTGTAAGAACATGACCTATGTGAGGCTTGCCGTTAGCGGTCGGAGGACCGTCATAAAACGTATAGGTCTTTTGTCCCTCGCGAAGCTTTACACTCTTCTCGAAGATATGATTTTTTTCCCAAAAATCAAGTATTAATTTTTCACGTCTGACAAAATCAAAATCCGATGATACCTTTTCATACATAAAATAACCTCCGGAATAAAAATCCTCGTCCCATATAACGGACGAAGAGCAAAAATCTTGTTATAAACTATATCACACGCAGTATTTGTTGTCAATCAAAAGCAAAAAATTAAGTGTAATCTTGCAATTTGAAAAATAATACTTTATAATAAAAATATCATAAGTAAAATAAGTAATGCAAGAGGGTACATAAATGCCGAAATATAATAAGGTTTTGGTAATTATCAATCCACGATCCGGTAAGCTTAAGGTAAGGCAGCAGCTATTTGATATTGCGAGTTGTTTTTCTGAGAACGGTTGCGAAACAACTGTATTTACAACGAGGGCAAAGGGTGATGCCGAAAGGTATGCTGCGGCTATGGCGGACCGCTTCGATGTTGTTGTATGCCGCGGAGGCGACGGAACACTAAACGAGGTTGTAAACGGAATTATGAGATCAAGCGTAAAAAAACCGATAGGTTTTTTGCCCGCGGGAACATCAAATGATTTCGCGCATACTCTCGGTATACCGGATTTAGGGAAAAAGGCCGTTATGGCAATTGTGTACGGCGTTCCTGTTGCGCATGATATTGGATTGTTTAACGATGAGCGATATGTTAACTATACGGCTTCATTCGGTCTTTTCACAAAATCGTCATATTCAACACCTCAGCCGGCAAAAAATCTTTTAGGATATGGTGCATATCTAAGCTATGCGGTCAACGAGCTCTCCCACGTTAAAAGCTTCAGAGTAAAGGTTACTTGTGATGGTCAGGTTTATGAGGACGATTTTGTTTTCGGCTCAGTTACGAACGCGCTTGCTGTAGGCGGGTTTCTTCACTACAACAAGGAAGATGTTGACTTCAATGACGGCATATTCGAGCTGCTTTTAGTTAAAAAACCCAATAACTCCCGCGAATGGTACGATGCATTAAAAGGCGCGTATACAAAGAATTTTGATGAACGCTTTATGATATGTCTTAAGGGTAAAAATTTCAAATTTGAGAGCGATCAGGCAATCTCGTGGTCTTTAGACGGCGAGTTTGGCGGAGAGCAAAGACTCTCAACACTTAAGGTAATTCAAAGCGGTATTGAAATAATCAGAAAGGTTTAATACAGTTTAATTTTAAGAATTCCGATATTCTATTAATTGATAAATATCTCCGGTTGTGTTATTATGCGATCGGAGGATTTTTTATGGATGAAACTACTCTTAACGGCACTGTTGAAGATATAGTATACAGAAATGCCACCGGCTCTTATACTGTAATAAGCTTAGAGACAGACGAGGAGCTCATAACTGCCGTCGGAGCATTGCCCGATGTCAGCGCGGGTGAGTCTGTTACCTTGATTGGTTCATTTGAACAACACAAAACCTATGGCAGACAGTTCAAGGTTATTTCATACAGCCTTTCGCTTCCGTCTGATACACAGCAGATATATAAATACCTTTCTTCAGGCGCTATATCGGGAATAGGACCTAAAAGAGCTATGGCAATAATTGAGAGGTTCGGGGAAGAAACTCTTGATATTATCGAAAACGCACCTGAGAAGCTCTCGTCAATTAAGGGAATATCAATTAATCAAGCAGAAAGTATTGCCGAGAACTATCGTCGGCAGGCGACGCTAAGAACAATAATGTTACAACTTCAAAAATATGATTTGACAACTCTCGAATGCGCCCGAATATATAAAAGCTTGGGCTTTGATTGTATCAATCTTATTAGGATGAATCCGTACTGCCTTTGTTCCCTTGATATAGGCATAGGTTTTGAGCGCGCTGAGACTATTGAGTCGCTGCTTGAAACAAAGCCGCCCGAAGGCCTGAGAATCGAGGAAGGCATTCTTCATACACTTCGCTACAATTTACATGTCGGCGGTCATACATGTATACCAAGAAATAAGCTTGTGTCACGTTGCGCGGAATATCTTAAGGAGAGCTTTGAGGGTGTTGAATCGGCACTTGAACACCTGCTCCAGACGTTACGTGCCGTAAGCTGTGTTTTTGACGAACAGGAGTTTATATTTCTTCCCACTTCATATAGGGAAGAAAAGTCGATTGCAAGAAGAATGGGAGTAATAATGCGCTTTCCCCCCGCACGCTCTACCACGCTGATATCGGATATTGAGAGGATTGAGAATAACGAGGGAATAGTATTTGAGGAAAAGCAGAAAAAAGCGATTATTACAGCGGCAAACCAGGGACTTTTAGTGTTGACGGGTGGACCCGGTACAGGGAAAACCACAACACTTAAAGGAATTCTTTCGCTTTTTGAGAAGCAGGGTCTTGATATACAGCTTGCCGCCCCTACAGGCAGGGCAGCTCAACGAATGAGCGAGGTAACGGGAAGACAGGCAAAAACTATTCATCGTCTTTTGGAGGTTCAATGGGATGAGAATGAAAAGCCATATTTCACGCGTAACTCACAAAATCCCTTGAGCTGTAATGCCGTAGTATTGGATGAGCTTTCCATGGTGGATATCTCTTTATTTGCGGCGTTTTTAGACGCAATCGCATTAGGCTGCCGTTTAGTTTTAGTTGGTGATTATGACCAGCTTCCGCCTGTGGGAGCGGGCAATGTTTTAAGAGATATAATAGATTCGGATATGCTACCCGTCACTCAGCTTAAAATCGTTTTCAGACAGGCACTTCAAAGCGAAATAATTTCAAACGCTCACAGGATAATAAAAGGGGATTTACCTGAGCTTGAAAACGGTAAAGGAACTGATTTTTTTCATATTGAGAAAAAAAATACATCGCTTTGTGCAAAAATAATAACCGAGCTTTACGAAAAGCGTTTGCCGGCAGCCTACGGATATGATTATCGTTCGGATATTCAGGTTATCTGCCCGTCAAAAATGGGTGAAAGCGGAACAAGACACATAAACGCACTATTGCAAAGCAAGGTGAATCCAAAATCCGATAAGAAGCGTGAATACTGTATAGGCTCTCGTATATTCAGAGAGGGCGATAAGGTTATGCAGACAAAAAACAATTATTTGCTTGAATGGGAAAAAAACGGGGAAAAGGGTGAAGGTGTTTTTAACGGGGATATCGGTGTAATAAAAGAAATATCAAATCAGGACGGTATTATAAAAATAAATTTTGACGGCAGATTAACGCAGTATCCTCTTGAATATGCGACAGAGCTTGAGCTTTCGTATGCAATTACGGTACACAAGAGTCAGGGAAGCGAATTCAAGGCTGTAATAATCGCGGCGGTTGGCTTACCCCATCAGCTTTGCTACCGTAATTTACTCTATACAGCAGTAACAAGGGCAAAGGAGCTTTGTATTACCGTAGGCACGAGTGCACAAATCGCTCAAATGGTTGATAACGACAAAAAAACAAAAAGATATTCGGCGTTAAAGCATTTTCTGTCAATGGAGTGTGAAAATGAATAAAGCGTATCTGAAGGAGGCCGTTTTATCGTTCATCTTTCCTAAACGCTGCCGTTTTTGCGACAGTGTTATGGATTTCAGACGCATTGAATGTAAAAAATGTGCCGATGAAATAGAAAAAATTGTAGGTGAAGTGTGCCTTTTGTGCGGATATATGAAAAAAGACTGCTTTTGTAAAGGACACAAGCATTATTATAAAGCGATAGTCGCCCCGTTTTATTATGAAGGAGCGGCAGGCAAAGCAATAAGGAGGATAAAACGCTTAAACGACGAAAAAACCGTTAAGATGTTTTCTGAGGAAATGTCCCGAACATTTGACGAATACCTCGGATATCTCAGCTATGATTATGTAACAAGCGTGCCGCTGTCTGATTTGGCTTTGACAAAGAGGGGGTATAATCAGGCAGAGCTTTTAGCAAGAGAGTTAGCCCTAAGGCTTTCCTTGCCTTACATAGAAACTCTTTCAAAAACAAATGAAACAAAAATGCAGCATACCCTCACAAAAACAGAGCGTACCGGAAACCTGCTTGGTATTTTTGAGCCGTTTATAGGGGACATTTTGGAAGATAAGAGGATTATTTTAGTAGACGACGTTAAAACAACCGGTGCAACACTTGACGAATGCGCAAAAACATTAATGATAGCGGGGGCACAGGAGGTTGTATGCGTATGCGCGGCGATAACAAAACACGAAAACAAAAATTAGAATAAAAAAGAAATATAATAAAAAAGTACTGCCGCAAAAACTTGCGACAGTACTTTGATTATTCTGTTAATTTATTCGGCATCCGCTTTGTCATGACGCTTATGATTCAGCTCATCTAAAATACGGGAATGTTCGCTATCCGAAAGTGCATACTTGCGAAGCGGAAGCGCGGAAAGCAGCAATCCAATGGCAGGAGGGATAGAGCAAAGAAGGAACATTGCCATGGAATACTCAGGATAATCCGTTTTAAAGGAAGCGCCTGCACGAAGGGCGTTATTTACTGCCTGTACATTCACATCGCTAAAGCCGATAATGGCATAAACTGCACCTGATATAATTGAGGCTATACCCGCCGAAAGCTTTGTTATAAAGGACTGACCGGAGAAAAACACTCCATCGGGGCGAATACCGTTGAGATATTCCTCATAATCAACAGCATCCGCTATCATAATTGACTGCAGAACATTTAACGCGCCCTGACCTCCGCCGGCAACCGCAAACAAAACAGCAAGGCAAGCCATCCATACGGGTTTATCAAGGTCTAACGGAGCTAACAGATAAACTACAAATACAAGGGCGAATGCGACAGCCGAAAGAAGAGTAGCAATAATGAGCAAATTTTTCTTTTCATATTTAACTGCAAGCTTCGGCGTAACGGCCATAACGACGAACTGACCAATAAAAATTCCGCCTCCGAGCATTATTAAATACTTAGTATAATTACCGTAATAGTTTCCGTAATAATAAGCTAAAAGAGTCATTGCGATATTCATTAGCAAAGCAACGGGGCTTCTTAAAATGCCTGAAATTAGCTGCTGACGGAAGGGCTTGTTTGCCCACATCATTTTGAAGTTTTCCTTCATTGTGTGGCTCTCTTCAGAAACGGCAACACGTTCCTTAGTAAATATTCCCGTAAGCTCAAAAAGACCGCAGCCGATTAAGGAAAGAACTATGGCAACAATTAAAAAAGCCCTTTTCTGAGCAGCATCCGCGCTTAGCGATGCGGATTCAATTGCTTTACCGAGAGCCTGCGAGGCAGGAACGATGGCAACAAGAACAAGACCTCCGCCGATTCCCGCGAAAATTCGGGCAAGAGCAAGAATTTTGGCACGATCTTTATCATCCTCAGTAATAAGAGCTGTAATACCCCAAAGTGGAATATCACCAACAGTGTAGCTCATGCCCCACAAAATATATGAAACAGCAGCCCACGCTATAATCAGAGCGTTTTTAGCAGAGCTGTTATCATGACCATACATACCGTTGATAAAAGTAAGAATAGTAATAATGCAAATAACAGGAGGAGAAAAAATTAAATAAGGACGACATTTTCCCCATTTTGTACGTGTGCGGTCAACCAGTGTGCCCATCATAGGGTCATTAATTGCGTCCCAGACGCGTGCTATCGCCATAAATATGCTAATGGCTATTGCGGGAAGGAAAATTACACTTTGGAAATAAAAATAAAGCCCCGTACCTATAATATTGTAAATCATATTCTGACCTGCAAGTCCTATGAGATACATATTTCG
>CAZPPO010000096.1:0-7595 GCA_964588475.1 uncultured Eubacteriales bacterium | reverse complement strand
ATTTTTGCAATAGGCGCAATGATCGTAAACAGCGTTGGAATCTGGTTTGTTTACAAGAATATCTCATGGGCGGAAAAAACAAAGGTTTTTTCATGTGTTTTGCCGCCGGTGTTTTAATCACTACTCCCTTATTAATTGCATTTCCTCAGGCCATTGGGAAAAATCCTAATTCCGGAATTGCAGCGTTACTGGGTTTCGTGTTTATGTTTTTCAGTAATAAGTTTATACAATATAAGACAAGTAAAGCATCGTTAGCCTTTGGAATTACTGCTCTGGAAGGGATAGGAATTCATTCATTTATAGACGGAATTATATATTCTGTAACATTTAGTGTGAGTACATATACCGGATTGCTTGCAGGTATTGGACTTGTTGTACACGAGTTTGCCGAAGGCGTGATAACTTTTTCCTTTTTGAGCAAAAGCGGATTAAGCAAAAGACGAGCCGGAATATATGCTTTTCTTGTTGCATCTTTGACTACCCCTGTCGGCGCTTTTATAGCTTATCCCTTTGTAAGTAAAATGAACGATTCGCTTTTAGGACTTGCGCTGGGTTTCGTTGTTGGAGTTTTAATATATCTTTCGGCATCTCATCTGTTGCCCGAGGCACGAGAATATGAGAAAAAACACGCGTATTGGGCTTTCGAAAGGGGAGAAAATCGCTTATCATTGCCTAATATGCTGTACACCCTGCCTTGAGCTTTGCGCACTTCGGACCGTTACAGACATTGTTTATGCCGTTCTCACTAAACCGTTAAAAGGCATAAAAAAAGACCTCCTTGTAAACGGTAAAACCGTTGATACAAGGAGGTCTTTTTGGTCGGAGTGCCGAGATTCGAACTCGGGGCCTCTTGGTCCCGAACCAAGCGCGATACCAAACTTCGCCACACCCCGAAAATATATGCCGCTAATCGGCGGCGATTAGAATTATATATTATTGTCATTATAAAATCAAGAGTTTTTTATATTTATTAATTTATGGAATATTTGTTTGGCAGTTTACTTTTTTGAGGCGTTGCTGTATAATTTTTTCGTCACATTAGTGAGATGAGGGTCGAAACATGAACGCAATATGGAAAAATAAGGGTACAAGAGCGCTGCTGATAATTATTATCGCAGTTAGTTTTGTTTTCGTTATTTCGGTGGCTCAAAAGCATTTTAGAAATAAGGGTGCAAAAACGGAAAGCACGAATGAATTATCAGATGTTTTTGCGATATTGAGCGGTACCGAGTCTTTGACCCTTGACGGGCTAAACCCGATATTGCCAAGCGGGACTCTTGTAATAACGAACGAGAATTCCTCATCTTCAGATGAAGTCAGCGACACATCGCAATTATCCGAAGCCGCTTCAACACCTGACAACTCTACCAAGTCTACAACACACGCCTATGTAGTTGACAAAAACGAGTTTACCGCTAACATTCAGGGAGATTTTAAGTACAGCGTGAAAGACGGATATGCCGTTATAGACTCTTATTTGGGAAACGGTGGGACTGTAAGAATCCCCGCAAGCATCGGTGGATATAAGGTGTATGCGCTTGGCGGCAACTCGTTTTCAGGAATAGGAGGCGGTGCGGGGCAAAAAATAACATCGGTTATCATTGCTCCGGGAATTGAAAGAATAGAGGGTAAGGCTTTTTCGTCTTGTATAAATCTTTCAAGCGTTACAATTCCAGAGAGTGTTAATTATATAAGCGAATTTGCGTTTGAGGGTTGCCCCAATCTCGTGATTAAGTGCTCCGCTTCGTCTTTTGCCTGCTCTTTTGCGGCTGAAAATAATATAGTTTACACTAATTGATTTTTTGTCACTTATCTCTTGTCCGAATATAATAGTAATGATTGGGAAAAAAATTCGTAATTCCCAAAAATTGATGTTTAATTTTATGTTAAACCGGTAAAAATAAGCATAAAGTTGAATTTCGGAGAGTGATTCCATGACAGTAAAACGGGGAGACATTTATTATGCGGATCTCAGTCCCGTTGTCGGTTCTGAACAGGGCGGAATGCGACCTGTACTTATCGTCCAAAATGACGTGGGCAACAAATACAGTCCAACAGTTATTGCCGCAGCGATAACAAGTCAAAAAATAAAAACAAAGCTTCCCACTCACATAAATGTTAACGCCGACAATTGCGGGCTTTCAAAGGACTCAATTGTTCTTCTTGAACAGGTCAGAACACTTGACAAGCAAAGGCTTAAAGAAAAAATGGGAACATTGGGAAACGGCGATATGACGCGTATTGATAAAGCCTTGACGGTAAGCTTCGGTTTAGCTCAAACTGAGCTTGTATAAGTATCGGTCATCTTCCCGAAGACCACAGATCCTGCCTAATAACGGCAGGATTTTTCTTGACTTTATAGTGTAATGTGTTAAAGTTAAAATACATTTATAAGTAGTAAAAGAGGAAAAAGATGACAGATTTCAGCTTCTATCTCTTAACGGATACGCATTACTTTGAGCCGTCACTGGGCGCCTCGGGGAAAGGGTATGACGAGTATATGAAGGGCGAGCAGATGTGCCTTGCAGAAAGCTCCGCCATACTTAAAGCCACATTTGAAAAAATCGCAGAGGACAAAGATACAGATTTCGTTATAATTCCCGGTGATTTGACGAAGAACGGCGAAAAGGAAAGTCATAAGGGTTTTTTAAGAGAGCTTTATAAGCTGCGTGAAAAGGGCAAAAAAATTTATATCATTACTGCCCGTCATGATTTTAATGACAGCCCGAGAGGCTATAAGAATGACGGCTTCGTTCCGGTGGAGGGAACAAAACGCTTAGAGCTTCCCGAATTATATAAAGATTTCGGCTATGGGGAGGCTATCGCCTTTGATAAGAGAACGCATTCATATGTGGCACAGTTGAAAAAGGATGTCCGACTGTTGGCTATAAATTGCGACGCAGATACTTATGAGGAGCGAGGCAGCATTGACGGGCAACTTATGCAATGGATAAAAAAGCAGGCGAGCGACGCCAAGAAAGACGGCTGCTTTATGTTTGCTATCAATCACTATCCTGTTATTCCTTCTGTGCCTGTGTTCGACCTTGTAGAAGATGCCAAGCTTAAAAAATGGAAAGAGACGGCAGAGGCTCTGCCCGATTTGGGAATTAACATTATTTTTACGGGTCATATGCATATACAAAGCGTCAATGAGTATATAAATAAAAACGGAAAAAAGCTGTATGATATCTGTACGAGCGCGCTTGTGGGAAGTCCCGCGGTATACAGAAGGGTTAGCATATCACAGGAAGGAAGCCTTAGCATAAAAACACTTGCCGTACCTGATTTTGAGTGGGACTTAAACAGTCTTACACCTCGGCAATATTTTGACAAACGCTTTTCCTCTATGATACAGCACCGAATTAACAAAGCCCTTTCAGGCAAAGGTATAAAGGCTGTAGGAAGAAGAATGTTTAATTTCCTTAAGCTAAAGCACGTGGGAGGGCTTTTGTTTATAAAGGTGCCCAAGAGGCTTAAGGAGCAAAGGCTGGCGGATTTTGTATCCGAGATAGGCATCAGTATTTTCGCAGGAGACATGCCGTACATAGAGGGCACGCCGCAGGGCAACCTTATAAAAAATACGCTTAAAAGAACTAAACCGGTAATAAAGCTTTTTGAGCATAAGCTAAGAAAAGAGGGCAAAGCCCTTGACCTGACGCAAATGCTGCTTTCTACCGTCGGTAAAACGGGCAGATACAGCGATAATGATACTGTTATAAAGCTATAGGAGGGGAAGGTAGTCCGCCTTTATGGTAATAAAAAATAAAAAATCGGTCATGAAGCTTTCGCCTGTAATGACCGGTTTTTTTATTGAACAGTTCATTTATTGCACTATAGCTTGCAGTGCAGTATTGCGGCACACAACAATGGGCTTTATTCACATACAATAAAAAAGAATTCCGAAAAACTGAAGTATACTGCCTGCGAGTATGAAAAGGTGAAAAATAGAGTGAAAATATGGTTTTTTGCGACCGATACTGAAAAAAATCATCCCAAGCGTATAAACGATTCCGCCTGAAAATATCCAAATCAAAAAACGAATCGGAAAAACAGCCAACAGGGGTTTGATAAGAAAAACCATGCTCCAGCCCACAGCGAAGTAACAGGTCATTGTAAGAACCCTGTACTTTTTAAGGTCAATCGCCTTAAAAACTATTCCGAATATACTGCCTGCCCATACGAGGACGAAAACCGTAAAACACAAAACAGCATTGTATTTTCTTATACCGCAAAGCAATGCCGGAGTATAAGAGGCCGCTATCAGTATATACACGCTGCAGTGATCAATAATCTGCATTACCTTTTTAGCCATAAGGGATTTCAATCCGTGGTATACGCTTGAGACGGAATAAACAAGTATCATCGAAACGCCATATATGATACCTGAGACAAGTCCCCACATATTGCGGTGGTAAACAGCTGTCAGCACACACAGTATGAGCGCGGCTATTCCGAAGGCGCCGCCGACTATGTGAGTTACCATATTTAATATTTCCTCAGAGCGGGTATATCGAGGGAGCTCCCTGTTTTTAAGCTTCGTTCTTTTAGTCATTTTACCATACAATCATTGGATAGAAATCCTTGTTCTTTCAGCCTAACTGTCTTATAGCATTTTCATAATCGAGAAAAAGAGAATTTCCCGAAAAGTCGAATCTCATAGTGTCAGGCTCCCGTTTAGCCCTGATGTAATCACTTTCAAACCGATTATATTGAGTTGGCACAGCTACCGAGTCAACCTTAAGGTTTTCGTTATAAGTAAGCTCATATGTCTTTGAGAGGCTTTTGTACAGCAGTGTTTTACCGTCAAACGAGATAGGATTTGACTTGATTCTGCTGATAAAGGCCTCAAAGCTTTCATCATCCGAATTTGAAAGCTCATAAATCCAAAACTGACTATTTCCCCGTTGAATTAAATCGAAGTCTTTTTGAGGGTAATCAGACAGAGAGCTGTTTAGGGCATTTGCTGATATTTCACTAAAGCTGTTATAATTTAAGGCAGTGTTGCCCGCCAATGCCAGCATGGCCTTTCCCTTTTTTGCAAAAGCATACCTGCCGGAAATTCTGACTTCATCAAGCAGTGCCTCGGGCAGATAGGTGTGTGTAAACTGCGGGACCTTGTAAAGCTCTAAAAATCCGCTTATTTTAGGTATTTTGAAAATATGCAGCTGTACATTCTCCATTTGTGCCGTATGCGGCGCTCTGCCAAAGCCCGCCCAATAGCCCGGAACGGCCTTTACTGTTTTTTCCTCCTCATGACGTGCCGGATGCGCCGTGAATACGACACAGCCGTTTCCGAAATTAAGCACGGAAAGCATCTGCTGAGCTCCGAAGGAGCCGGGATGATATTTTTGAAAACACGAGAGCTGATAATCCGCCGTGCGGTATGCATAGAGATTTGCCCTTTGCTGAGCTATTCCGTTGGTCATGGGATTAAACCTTTTGCTGACAAACTCAAGCACAGCCCTTTGATTAAAGGGTTTTATGTTAAGAACCTTAAAATAATTAAGAAAGCTGTTAGCAAGCATAGAGTTTTTTCGAAGATAAGTAACGGTATTATATATTACCTCGGGATTTGTAAAGCTTTCCATAGCGAACTGTACCATAATCTGATTATCGTTGTGACCGACAAGTCCTTTTTCGGGGAGCTCTGAAACATCAAGTCCCGTAGAGGACTTTATTATTCTTGTCCCCTTGTCTTTGCCGATGTTTATCAGTACCTTGGGAATTTCATAAAGCCTTTCGGGCTTTCCTTTACTGTCCTTAGCGTTCATCATCGAAATAAAATTAATAAGCATGTGATGGGTCGAGGTTTTGTGATTGTCATTTAGCTTAAATATATAGTCGGTTAGCTGCCTTACCTTGTCACCCTTGCCGCCTGCGACATTATCGGTATAAGCGCGCATTGTGGGAGCGGTGAAGGAATAATCGTAGATATTAGATACAATATCGTATAACAAAAGGTCCATACACATCATCATGCGCTTTTTCATTATCGCGTCGTCATCTGCTGCGAATTGAATAAAGTTCGAGGCAGGGCCCAAGTCGAAAAGATAATAATTGGAGGAGTTTAGCTCCGTGTAGCCGTTGCGGAAAACATGCTCCATCCAGTAACCGATTCTTTTTTTACCCCTGTTCATATGCTCAAGACCCAAGGCATTGTCATTTAAAAACCTTTCGTGCGGCCACATTTGACCGGCAAGGTATTCGGAAACCGCAAACAGAAGCTGGTGGTTTTCAGACCAATAACAAGCCGAATCCTCACCGGGTTCCGCCATCCAGTATTTTTCCCCGAGAAATGCTTCCCGAATCAAACTATAGCCCTTTGGAGAAATACTTTTTATTTTGTCACCGTGCAAATACAGTATGCGCATAAGCGTTTGCATACGAAAGTCGGCACAGTCATATCTGCCGTCAATGTACCTCTTTGCGGGGACTATTGCCTGCAGTATATACCTATCATCAATCTCAATGCCGTCTTTTTTTGCTAAAGACGGATTGTCAAGATAAAAAAGCAGTTGGTGAATGAGTCCGCTGTTTTCATCAGAATTCGGTTTTTTCGGAGGAAATGTTATTGACAGGTTCTTGTATATGTCGTTTATTAGGTATGCCCCCGCAGTAACTGCCCCGGCTGTTATTATTAGATTTTTTGTTTTCACCTAAATCAATCCTTCCGCTTTTTTACTAAAATTGCTCCTTCACATTGAATTTTTGACCGAGTCTTTTAAAAAGATAAGACGTTCCTACACCGATACATATAGCCGCACCGCTTAGCAGCCAATCTCTAAAACAGTTGGGAAGACCCGGAAAAATACTTAAAAGTGAGCCGGACATAAAGCCCAAAACCATAAAATAGGCAAGGCTTTCAAACTTTCTGAATAAGACTTTAGTAAGATTGGAAAAAAGAATCATTCCGATTACAAAACAAATACCTGTCGGAAGAACAAGCAGCACATTATCACCAATATTGCTGAGCTTTGTCAGCTCTGAGGCGGCGCCGAGCAACGGCTCATAGACGCCGAGCATCATAAGCATCATTGAAACGCTCATGCCGGGGATCATACTCGTCATTCCCGCTATTGCACCGCAAAAAGAGAAAAATGCGATTTTTATATTGTCTTGAGCCTGCGTTAAATCTGAGGCAAGAATAAAATCGTTCTTTGCAAGCATTCCTATTGTAAGTGCAAAGGCGAGCGCCACGGCAATCCCGATTATGTATTTGAGCTTAAATCCGTTTTTTGCCTTTTGAAATACCGTAGGAATACTTCCGGCAATAAGGCTTATAAAGAGAAGGTATGCGGGAGTCGGGAAGCTTGAAAACAGCAGCTTGAGCAGATTAATAAAGGCAAGAATGCTAAGACCTGCTCCAATACAAAGAGGAATACAATAAACAATATTCTTTTTCAGGTTTTTAAAAGGATTTGAAATTATGTTAATCAGCTCATCGTATATACCCATCATAACTGCCATAATACTTCCGCTTATACCGGGAGCTATAATACTGATTCCGAGAAACACCCCGCAAAGCATACGATATAAAAAACCTTTTTTCAAATTTTGTATGAGAAAAAGAGCATATTCTGAAAAGTATCAGGAGC
>CAZPPO010000095.1:0-7603 GCA_964588475.1 uncultured Eubacteriales bacterium | reverse complement strand
CTTTTCCTGTATCTCGGCGATGCCGAACCGGTTGCCCGTTCCGGAATAGGTAAAGTTCAGAGAATAGCCGTCATAGCCCTTGGCGGAGATCAGTAAATCACCCGAATAGCCGTATGTGCTTGTTTTGTTGTCCGTGCCCGGGTAGGTTATAGTCGTCAGCCTGTTGCTTGAATATGTATAGCTCGTGGTACGGTTGCTCTGATCGTTTTTAAGGGAGGTAAGATAACCGGAACCGTTCGTTGTTAAGGTTATTGTATTGTTAGACGAGTCCTTAACATATGTAATCCTGTTATTATCCGAGACCTCACGGTATATCTTCATAAAATTGCCGTTGCTGTCCCTGATCTCATACAGACAGCCGCTGCCGCTAAACAGCAGCACACCATCCTGATCGTCCTTGATCGTATATGTTGGATTACCTGTTCCGATAATCAACTCAAGCTTCCCGCCAAGCTCGTCGTAATAACGGGTAACGCCGCTTTCAACTTTTTTATAGAAATGGATCTCCGTACCGTCCGCGTCCGTGTATTTATACGGATAATCCGCAATACCTGTTGTCTTGACCGTCTGCTGGACGTTCAGCCTCCAGCCCTTGCCGACATAAGGCTTTGTGTCCACCTGACTGTTCGAGCTGACACTGTTGTAGACATGGCTTATCGTAGCAGGTACTTTAATGCGGAATGTGGACTCATCGCTGTGCGTGAGCACAAGATTGCCCGTATAGTTGTTAATAAGCGCCGTTCCGGCGCTACCAGCCGAAGCTGTGGTGTAGGAAAAGTATCCCTCTGCGCCTTTGGTATCAATGTACCGGAAATAGACATATGGGTATGCCCCGGAAGGAATTCCGGGATAATTTGCCGTAAAAAGCCGAACATTGGCATAAGGCTGAGTAAGAGACTCATTGGTACATTTAAGCAGCAAACCAAGATTTTTGATCGTATCAGAAGTTTCATATTTCTCTTTAACAAGTTTTGTGATATCAAATTTGTGAACGTATCCGTTGTCGGCTTCGCTTAATGTGACATAATCGGTAATGAGTGACGAATAGCTAATTCCGGTGTTCCAGGTCACTGTGCTGACGTTAACATCAGATGTAACCTTGTGAAGAGTATACGTTGTCTTGGTGCTATCACTTGGCGAACAACTGTAGCTATGCTGATAAATCTGAAATATCGCATCCGTGATAATACTGCCATTAGGAAGGGTTGGAAAAGTGAACTGTGCATACCCGCGACATTTTACATAATTTGTACTCTCTTAGCCGACATACATATCACCGCGTCCGCTGAAATTCGTATCATCATAATTTACGCTGCTTGCAATAAAAGTCTGGCTATAATTAATTTGAGTATTCATTACCGGGTCGATAGTGACGGGGTACCGTCTCTCAGCAGACAAGAGCCACTCCAAATCTGCTGTTAATCGAAGCGTTATTACTCCGCCAACAATTTTTTCAATTATCAGGCTTATCGAGTCGGAGGTTTTTCCTTCAGAGTCAATCATATACGGGGCAGTAATCTTAGTAACTGCTTTGCTGTTAGCATCAAGAAGGGTTATTGTGTTACTTGTTGTCTGTTCAGCTTTAAGTGAGCCAATATTATATCTATAAACAAATTCGTTTTGAGCCTTTGAAGAGTTTAAAATAATATTTTCTTTAACACCGTATGAGCTGATGCAATACTCGATATCTACATCATTATACACATTCAAATAGGAGCATTTTGAGGAAACATTTGCAAGGGCAAGAAATCTGTCATTCCCTTCAAGCTGTGTATTATCATTTGCCTTTTCGGCAAATTCAACCTGAGAATTATTAGCCCCTACCGGACTCCATTCAATTTTATAACCGTTTAAATTAAGAGAGAAAGTCCTTCCATCCTCGACCCTGTCGGAAAGCGATACTCCGAAGGGAGCAGCCTTAACATTATATTCGACGGGACCTTCTTGACCCCCTCTGCCACTGCTGACCAACGAATAGTCAACGTTCATCCATTGACCGTCAGCTTTCTCCTTATAGTGTACCGGATAGCCGTAATCTACTGCAATACAGCTCCCGTCCGTGTTTTTAAAATGCTTGATATTTTCTTCCCGTTTAGAAACATCTTCACCCGATATGATAAATGCATTATCTTTTCGGCATCGGTTACAGTGTCCATTGATAACGCATCCGACGCGGTGTTTTCTGTCGAAGTGTTAATTTCCTGAGCAAATACTTTCATTGGCAGTAATTGCACAACAAATAATACTGAAAGAATGACTGCCAGGGCTTTTGTTCCAAATTTTAACATCATCAATACCTTCCGAATTCCTGAGCTTGTCTGCAAACAAGGAAATTTGATTTGTTCATTATGAAATATGTAAAATATTACCAAATAAATTCTACCACTACTAATAAGTTTTGTCAATAATTAAGGGGAACAAATAATATTTTAAGAAAAAACCAAGAAATAGCAGATATGATAAGATGTGTGTTAAAACAAAAGATAAAAAATCATCAGTTTTTATTTTTCACAAGTATTAAACAAATAAATCCTCAAGAGTCTTGAAAACAGCGTACAAAACTGGTAAAATAATGTTGTTATTTGTGTAAGCTCAATTAAAAACAGGTGCGGGAGAAAAGCAGAAAATGCTAAAGGGATTTGATATTGATTTATATTTTCAGAAGCAGTCTGAGCAGATTAAGAAAAGGATTGACGAGTTCGGCGGCAAGCTTTATTTAGAGTTCGGCGGCAAGCTTTTCGACGATTATCACGCCTCCCGGGTGCTTCCCGGCTTTAAGCCTGACAGCAAGCTGCAAATGCTCCTGAAAATAAGGGACAGCGTTGAGCTTGTAGTAGTAATTAACGCGGGTGATATTGAGAGTAATAAAATAAGAAGAGATCTCGGTATTACTTATGACAGTGACGTTCTCAGACTTATCGACGAATTCAGAAGCGTCGGACTTTATGTCGGGAGCGTAGTTATAGCTCAATACAGCGGTCAGAATGTCGCATCTGTTTTTAGGGAAAAGCTTCGCATGCACGGGGTCAAGGTTTTTGTTCATTATCCTATTGAAGGATATCCCTATAATGTATCAAAAATCGTAAGCGAGGAGGGCTTCGGCAGGAATGACTATATAACCTCTGAGCGGCCCTTGGTAGTTGTTACCGCCCCCGGTCCGGGAAGCGGAAAAATGGCAACTTGCCTTTCTCAGCTTTATCACGATAATTTAAGGGGGATAAAGGCGGGTTATGCCAAATTTGAAACCTTCCCGATTTGGAACATACCGCTCAAGCACCCTATAAATCTTGCGTATGAGGCGGCAACCGCAGACTTAAACGATGTAAATATGATAGACCCGTATCATCTTGAGGCTTACGGTGAAAAGACCGTAAACTACAACCGTGACGTTGAGGTTTTTCCGGTTCTCAATATGATATTCAAGAAAATCGAGGGTAAAAGCCCTTACAAATCCCCAACTGATATGGGTGTTAATATGGCAGGCTATTGCATAAGTGATGACAAGGTCTGCTGCGAGGCCTCCAAGGCAGAAATAGTTCGCAGATATTTTGCGGCACTGTGCGACGCCAGAAATGATAAAACCTTAGAGGAAGCGGTCATTAAGATAGAAAGCCTTATGAATCAGGCGGGTATAAGCGTTGATTTCAGAGCGGTTGTCAAGAAAGCTATAGAAAAGAGCGAGATGACAAACAATCAACCCGCGGTTGCGATTGAGCTTCAAAACGGTCAGATAGTGACGGGCAAGACCTCAGAGCTTTTGGGAGCTTCCTCGGCGGCACTGTTAAATGCCCTTAAAAACATCAGCGGTCAAGCGGACGAGATAACTCTTATTGACCCTAAAATCATCGAGCCCATTCAGGATTTAAAAACTCGTTTTCTCGGCAACAAGAATCCCCGCCTTCATACGGATGAGGTTTTGATTGCGCTGTCTATGAGCGCCGCCACAAGTCAAAATGCCGCTCTTGCGTTTGCGGCTTTGCCTTCGTTGGGCGGATGTGAAGCCCATTCAACGGTTATGCTCTCGCAAGTGGACAGGGATGTTTACAGAAGGCTCGGAATAAATCTTACATGCGAACCGCACTACGAAAGAAAGCAGCTTTACCATAAATAATCACAAAAACACATAAAATCCGCACGCAATTTGCCTGTGCGGATTTTTTGCTTAATTAAAATGAAAGAAGGCTCTCTACTTACTTCTTTTTCTTAACTTGATTTCAGGAACAAGCAAATCAAAGGTAAAGCCTATGACTATTGCTCCCGCTACGGTAATTATTAGCTCCGGAATCATATATGATGCGTTATACGCTACCGAATAATGCAGTACCGTCTGTGTTTCGGGTGCATAGGCACTCCAAATAGTTACGCCCGATATTATGTGGCACAAATATCTCATCAGCGATGAAATAACACAGCCTAATGCCAGCTCAAGAACGGGACTGTTAAAGCGTTTTCTAAAAATACCACCAAGCCCTAAAACGCCGAAGGCAGCTATATAATCCGAAAAAGCGAGTATTGTCATCGCGCCTATGCCGCTCACATAGCTGAAGTTATCGGCACCGAGTATCATTTGTATTGCCCCCAAAATAATTCCCGTAAAAAGCCCTTGCCTTGTTTTGTGGCGGTAAGCGATAAGGATAATCGGAAGCTGGCTCAAAAGCGTTACAGAGCCACCGAACGGCAGCTTGTATACGGCAAAAACGCTAAGGACGGTAGACAAGGCAATCATAACGGCGCTTTCAACAAGTATCCGTGTTTTGTTCATTGTTTAGCCTCCCAAAAATTAAAATCGCCAAGCGAATGATGCTTGGCGATAAAAGCTTTGGAATTATTCCATACTCCCTTCGTCGGCATTATCCGAATCAGGTTAAAGGGTCAAAGGCCACAGCAGCCTTTATCTCAGCCGATTTAAATCAGCACCCCTGTATTTACTTGGCAAAAATATTATATCACAAAATCCGTAAGGACGCAAGGAAATTTAGGTGTTTATTAAAAATCTTGAAAGAAAGTCCCTTGTTCTTTCCTTTTCCGGCCTGGTAAAGATAATTTTAGGAGAATTTATCTCAATAAGCGTTCCTGCGTCCATAAAAACGACGCGCGACGACACTTCCTTTGCAAAGGACATTTCATGTGTAACGACAAGCATGGTAAGCCCCGTGTTCACAAGATCCTTCATAACTGAAAGTACTTCGCCGACCATCTCGGGATCGAGTGCGCTTGTGGGCTCATCAAAGAGTATGACCTCGGGGCCCATTGACAATGCTCTGGCTATAGCGACACGCTGCTTTTGTCCGCCCGAAATTTGTTTAGGCTTTGCATTAATAAACTGAAGCATTCCCACTGACTCAAGATGTTCTTTAGCTGTACTTTCGGCATCGGTCCTGTTTTTTCCGAGAACCTTAATCTGTCCCGATACGCAGTTTTGAAGCACCGTCATATTGTTGAAGAGGTTAAATTGCTGAAAAACCATCCCAACCCTTGCACGGTATTTCGGAAGAGAAAAGCCTTTTGAGCGAATGTCCTCACCGTGATACAGGATTTTGCCTCCCGTAGGCGTTTCAAGGAGATTAAGACAGCGAAGGAGCGTGCTTTTACCTGAGCCGGATGAACCTATTATGCTCACAATCTCGCCTTTATCGACAGTCAGGTTAATGTCTGTTAAAACCTTGTTATCGCCGAATTTCTTACACAGTTCAAAGATTTGAAAAACTTCAGTCAAGGCGAGGGTCCTCCTTAATTCGGATTTCGGCTTTGGGTTCGCTTCCGGAACCGAAGATAGTGTAGCTGTCCTTTCCGTCCATTTTTTTCTCCAAAAGACGCAGTATGCGCGTAACGGTAAAGGTCAGTATAAAATAAACGATGGCGGTAATGAAGAACGACTCAAAATATTTAAGATAAGTCCCGGCGGCCGATTTAGTCATAAAATAAAGCTCCGTCACCGATATTACATTGAGGACAGAGCTATCCTTTATATTTATGACAAATTCGTTTCCTATAGACGGCATTATATTGCGAACCGCCTGCGGGAGAATAACGCTCATCATAGACTGGGCGTGTGTCATACCAATTGAGCTTGCGCCTTCTGTCTGACCTTTATCGACCGAGGTAATGCCGCCCCTTATAATTTCCGCCATATATGCCCCTGTGTTAATAGATATAATCAGTATAGCCGCGCTTATAACATGCAGATGTATGCCCAAAAGCTGAGGAATTCCATAGAATATAACCATCGCCTGAACAATCATGGGCGTACCTCTGAAAAGCTCTATATAGGCGACAAATAGTGCCTTTACGAGCTTCAGAAGCATTTTTTTTATTAAAGAATCGTTTTCCGTAAGCGGCACAGTTCTTACTACGGCAACAAACAGTCCGATAATGAATCCGAAGATAGTGCCGGTTATCGAAATCTCAAGCGTTGTCCAAGCGCCGCGCAGAAAAAGAGGATAATATTCCGTAAGTATCCGTGCTACCCATCCAAAAAAACTGTCAGGCATAATTAACAACAGTCCTTATTATTCGATTGAAACAGGCTGATTCTTGACAGCCGCGTTCATAAGCTCGATCCTCTGCTCCTGGCTTATTTCGGTGAGAGCCTTGTTTATCTCCTGGGTCATATCGCTGCCTTTTCTCAGACCGACTGATACGTTAACCTCATCAGGCTCGAAGGTAAAGCCCTTGCCTTGCTCAAATTCGATATATGTAAGGGCGGAGTTTGATGCCGCAGCAGATACGGCGCCGGGAAGCTCGGATACGTATCCGTCAATAGCGCCTGATTCAAGCGCGACTATCATCGCGGGAAAATCGGCTAAAGCGGTTTGCTTCTTAACGCCGGTTATTTGATCGATAACATCATAGTGGAAGGTGCTCAGCTGACCGGTGATTTTTGCCCCCGCGAAATCGGCGAGAGAAGCGGCATCCTTATAGGCACCGTCTTTTTTAACGACTAATACAAGCTCACTTGCGTAGTAGTAATCGGAAAAATCTATCGAGACCTTTCTTTTGGCAAGAGGACTCATGCCGGCGATAATAAGATCAATAGTTCCGGAAGTCAGTGCCGGAATCAGGCCTTCCCATTCGGTTTTAACTATCTTGAGCTCTACGCCAAGCGCATCCGCTATTTTTTTGGCTATTTGAACGTCGTAGCCATCGGCGTAGCCGCCCCCTTCAAGAGCGACGGAAGTATCCGAAGCCTGTGCCTGAGTCCAGTTAAAGGGCGCATAGTTGCACTCCATTCCTACCTTGAGAACTTTTGCTTCTATTATTTTATCAAGCTCTGCAAGACCCTGCTGTTTGTCTCCCGTGCAAGCTGCAAATGATGCAACCATAAATACGCTAAGCAAAAGACAAATAATTTTCTTCATTGTAAGATCATCCTTTCAGTTATAATAAAACCGCGACGCGCAAAGCACATCACGGGTTTAAACTGTGATAGCGCTCCACATTTCTGTGACAGAGCACGGCATTTTATACGGTGCTCCGATAATCTCGGGAAAAGGCTGCCGGATTATCTCGGCGACTATCCCTTTCGTTTACCGCCCCCGCCTTTGGGGTTAATTACGGCAGCTAATAATGATAAGTCGCACCTCTACCAAAAATATTACGGCTA
>CAZPPO010000094.1:3042-7672 GCA_964588475.1 uncultured Eubacteriales bacterium | reverse complement strand
CGTTTTCCATTTTCTTATAAATCTTCGAATGTCTTGAAGATATAGCCTTGCCGCTTCAAGTATTCAACGTTTCTTAAAGCCCTTCCCAATCCTTTGACAACGACTGTGTCGGGCTGTGCCACAACCATCGTTTTAATAGATGTGTATTCGGAAATAAGCTTGTCAAGTCCATAAAGGCGTGAGGCTGCGCCACTGAGAATAATTCCGCTTTCGGTTATGTCTTTAAGCAATTCCGGAGGTGTTATTTCGAGTACGGATAATACGCTCTTGCATATATTTTCAATGCTGTCCTTAATTGCAATGTTAATTTCGTTTGCGGTAACCTCAAAATAAAAGGGCATCCCGTCATCGACAGATTTTCCTCTTGATACTGCGGCTATTTCTTCTTGTCGCCTAACCGCTCCGCCAAGCTGCAGCTTTAATTCCTCTGCGGTTTTTTCGCCTATTAAAACTTTGCGATTTATTCTTAAATAATCTATTATATTTTTATTTAAGAGCTGTGAGCCTGTTTTTATACAATATGATACGGCGGTCCCACCCATTGTGACAACCGCCAGATCAGTCGTACCCGAGCCTATATCTATTATCATCGTGCCGAAGGGCTTGTCCAACAATACTCCCGCGCCTATAGCCGCCGCAAGCGGCTGTTCAAATAAGCAAATTCGCCCTGTCCCCGCGTTAAGGAAGAGCTGTAAGAGAGTGCGCTGCTCAAGAGACGTAATTCCCGAGGGCATACAAGCGGCAACGGTAGGTTTAAATATTTTATTTTTACATATTTTATTAAAAAATATGCCAAGCATAAGCTGTGCCATATCATAATCAACGACACTTCCGCCCTCAATCGGTTTTATAACCCTATAGGCACAGGGAGCCTTCCCTATCATCTCATAAGCTTGACGTCCCACGGCAGCTACAGAACCGTCCTGCATATCAATTGCAATAACTGAAGGCTCTGAAAGGACTATCCCTTTCCCCTCGACATATGCTCTAAAGGTCGAGGTTCCAAGGTCGATACCGATTTTTAATCCTACCAATTACAGCACTCCCAAAACAGTTGCATTATTGTCTTAGCTATATATTATTTAAAAAAGCTTTCAAACGCCTTGTATGCCATATATACATCGATTTTCGACACTACCTCAAAAGGAGCGTGCATTGAAAGAACGGGAACTCCTACATCCACAACATCAACATCCAAAGCTGCGATATATTTCGCAACGGTTCCTCCTCCGCCTGCGTCAACCTTCCCGAGCTCACCCGTTTGCCACACAACACCTGCCCCGTCAAGCATTGCTCGGATTTCACCCATATACTCTGCCGAGGCGTCTGAGGTTCCACCCTTACCCCTTGAGCCTGTATACTTTGTGATTACTACTCCCCTGTTAATAAAAGCGAAATTCTTTTTCTCCGCAACATCCGGGAAGGTCGGGTCGAAGGCCGCATTAACATCGGCGGAAAGACATTTTGAATTTCTGAGAATTTCATACCCGAAAATCCCTTCTGCTTTCCCCAAGTCATTGACAAAATTCTCGAAATATCTTGATACGAGCCCCGTGTTTCCTTCAGACCCGATTTCCTCCTTGTCGGCAAGAACCGAAACAACTGTATATTCGGGGTTTTTTACGTTTACAGCCGCCATAAGTGCAGGGAAGGCGCAAACTCTGTCATCGTGGCCGTAGGAGCCTATCATACTGCGGTCAAAGCCTATATCGGATGCCTTGAAAGCCGGTACAATTTCTAACTCGGCGCTCAAAAAATCGGTCTCCGTTATTCCATATTTTTCATTCAGTATTTTCAGAATATTTAGCTTTACAAGGTCGCTGCCCTCATCGCTCTTAAAGGGTCTGCTGCCTATAAGGACATTGAGCTCTTCTCCCTTAATGCCCTCGGAAAGAGTACGCTTTAATTGCTCCGCTGAAAGGTGAGGAAGAAGATCTGTAATTACAAACCTGAAGTCGCCGTCATCCTCGCCTATATTCACGCTCACAACCGACCGGTCTTTTTTTACTATAACGCCGTGAAGGGCAAGAGGAATAGCAGTCCACTGGTATTTCTTTATTCCGCCGTAATAATGAGTCTTAAAAAGCGTAAGCTCGTCAGCCTCGTAAAGAGGATTGGGTTTTAAGTCAAGCCTTGGTGAATCAATATGTGCCGCGGCTATCCTGATGCCCTCTTTAATCGGTCTTGAGCCAATAACCGCAAGCATAATCGCTTTGCCCCTGTTGTTTATATAAATTTTGTCGCCCTTTGAATACTTTTCGTCGGGATTAAATCTCTTGAAGCCGGCTTTTATTGCTATTCCCTCAGATGTGCTGACTGCCTCACGTTCGGTTTTTGAGCAGTCAAGATATTTCACATAATCAATACAAAATTTGTCGGCTTGCTTAACCATTCGGTCGTCAAGTGTCAAAACAGCGTTTTTCTGTGTGTGGCCGAGCTTCTCTAAGAGAGCTTTTGCCTCGTCTTTTTTATCCATATAATCTTCCTTTCCTATAAACCGAGTCTGTAAAGCAGCGGTTTTATTTCATTATCTACATCAAAGGGTTCGTAGCATCTGATAATATAATCCGCCCTTGAATTGTAAAATTCATCTTCTCTTTGCGCCCTGATTCTTACAAGAGCTTCTTCTTGTGTTATATTATCACGCTTTATAATCCTCAGCAGTCTCTCCTCTTGCGGAGCATATGTCACGGCAATAACATCGCATTTTTCCGAAATTTTGCTTTCAATGAGCGCGGCGGCATCAATAACCGCAACCGAAAAACCGCGACTTCTGAGCCTTGTAAGTTCTTCCATGATATACTCGGTTATGCGCGGGTGCATAATACGATTAAGCCTATCGACACTTTCTCTGTTCTTGAATGCCCTTGACGCAAGAAGGCGCCTGTTAAGCTTGCCGCCTTTAACAATATCATTGCCGAAGCTATCCTTAAGGCAATTTAGAAGCTGCTTGTCTTTCGTTGTCAGTTCACGCGCAACCTTGTCGCCATCTATAATTGCTGCGCCCTTTTCCCTTAGAATTTCACAAACAGACGATTTACCCGAACCCGTTTTTCCCGTAAGACCTACAACAGTAAAGTCACCGTCTTTCTTTTTATCAAGTTGCACTACAGAAAACTCAGCTGCTCTTAAAAGTCTGTTTACCACAGCAAGCCCTATATCCTCACTTGAAGGCAGCTGGGCAAAGCAAACCTCTTTATCAAGCTCGTCAACCTCTCTAAGAGAGGAGAACAATCTGCGCGCCTGGGAGATTAAGTCGTTTTTATCACCAAAGGCAACAAAGGGGACATCAAGCAAATGGCAATCCTCGCTAAAGGCTAAGGCACAAACGCTCTCGTTCTTTTTTCCGTTGACATAATTCGCAAAATCCTGCGCGCTGCCCTTTACTGTTATTATCTTCGTTTTCGGCGAATAATGCTTGTGCATCATTCCGGGACTACTTGCTTTTTCATTTTTTTGAAGCGGAGCTAATACGCAACGGCTGACTTTAACCTCGCCAAGCACACTCTGCAGCTGCTCGAGCGTTATAGCCCCCGGTCTTAAAAGCTCTGGGACATCACCCAACAGTGAAATTACTGTGGACTCGACTCCTACACTGCATTCACCGCCATCAATTATCATAGATATTTTTCCGTTTAAGTCATCAAAGACATGCTTCGCAGATGTGGGGCTGGGGCTGCCCGAAATATTTGCCGAAGGGGCTGCAAGAGGAACATTGCAAGCAGAAATAAAGTCCATTGCCGTCTTATGGGATGGCATTCTTACAGCTACGCTTGGAAGCCCTGCCGTTACGGTGTCGGAGATTTTTGGGTTTTTAGGTAAAACAACAGTCAGAGGACCGGGCATAAAATGCTCTGCCAATACCTTCAGACTGTCCGGAATATACATAGCTATTTCCTTTAACTGCGAAAGCTCTGAAATATGCACTATCAGCGGATTGTCCTGAGGTCGTCCTTTTGCCTTGAATATTTTTCTGACAGCGGTTTCATCATAGACATTGGCAGCAAGACCGTAAACGGTCTCGGTGGGAATCGCGACTATTTCCCCGCTTTTAATTAGTTTTGCCGCTTTTTCCAAATTTTCCGTGTCACCCGGCAAAATTTTTACAACTTCAGTTTTCATATCTGTCCTTTGCCTGATGATTTAAGTTTTTCGGCTGTATCGGCCGTTATCAGAGCATCTATTACTTCATCCAAATCTCCGTTAAGAAACGCCTCCAATTTGTAGAGGGTCAGACCTATTCTATGGTCGGTAATCCTGCTTTGAGGATAATTATATGTCCTAATCCTTTCGCTTCTGTCGCCTGTTCCCACTTGTGACTTTCTTTCACCTGCGATATGCTCGCTTTGTTTCTGCTTTTCGGTTTCAAGAAGCCTTGAACGGAGAATTTTCATAGCCTTGTCTTTATTTTTATGCTGGCTTCGTTCGTCCTGACATTCCACGACTGTCCCCGTGGGAAGATATGTTATTCTTATTGCGGATTCGGTCTTGTTGACATGTTGACCTCCCGCTCCGCTTGAGCGGAAGGTATCAATTTGTAAATCGGCGGGGTTAATTTCAATATCCACTTCATCTGCTTCCGGAAGCACTGCTACTGTAACGGTTGAGGTATGAATTCGCCCTTGAGATT
>CAZPPO010000094.1:0-3032 GCA_964588475.1 uncultured Eubacteriales bacterium | reverse complement strand
TCTCGGGAACTCTTTGTACTCTATGTACTCCGCTTTCAAACTTGAACCTTGAATACGCTCCCTCACCCTCAACCATAAAGCTTATCTCTTTTATTCCGCCAAGCCCCGTTTCGTTTGCATAGAGGATTTCTGGTTTAAAACCCTTCGTTTCAGCATACATTGAATACATACGATACAATACGCCGGCAAAGAGTGATGCCTCTTCGCCGCCTGCCCCCGAACGAATTTCAACTATAACGTTTTTGTCGTCGTTAGGGTCCTTTGGAAGAAGAAGAATCTTGAGCCTTTCCTCACACTGCCCTATCTTTTCCTTGGCACAGGAAAGCTCCTCTTCTAAAAAAAGCCGCATGTCTGCGTCGTTGGGTTCCTCCAGAAGAAGGCGAACGCCGTCATGCTCTGCCTTTGAGTTTTTATATTCCCTGAAAGCCTCTACCACAGGCGTAAGCTGCTTTAACTCGCGCATAAGAGACTTGTACTCGTTTTGGTTTTGCACTGTTTCCGGGAGGCAAAGCTTCTCGTTTACGTCTTTATATCTCTTTTCGACATTTTCAAGCTTCTGTAGCATCGACGTTACCTCTGATAATTTTCTTAATCTTTTTTTCGGCTTTTGTTCGCGGTATCATAATTTCACAGCCACAACCGTGACAGGATAGTTTAAAATCCATACCCGAGCGTAACACCGTAAATAAACGGCTCCCGCACGGATGAGGCTTTTTCATTTCCAATATATCTCCCACAAGTACATCCAAAACGCCTAAATTCCCCTTAGAACAATAAATATTTGATATATTATAACATGCTTTAACATAGATTTAAATAGTAATTTAAAAAAACGAAGACAGGTGATAACGTGACAAAGTACCGTCCGGAGGGAAAACTTATAAATACGGAAAGTAACGCGTATTATCTCGCCAATGATGAAAGGCTCATGGAAGCGGCTCAGAAGAACGTTATCCTTGAAGGCCGCGCTATAGTATGCGACTGTGACCACAATTTACACATAGATCTTGGGTCAATGCGAGGAATAATTCCACGCTCTGAATGTGCCCTTGGAATAGAAGAGGGTGTTACGCGAGACATTGCAATAATATCTAAGGTTAATAAACCGGTCTGTTTTTATGTTAACGATATCACAACATTAAACGGAAAAAAAGCAGTCCTTTTGTCCCGTCGTGCCGTTCAGGAGGAATACAACGAGCAATGTAAAAATATGAAAAAGGGAGATATTATTGAAGCGGTAGTTACACATCTTGAAAATTTCGGAGCTTTCTGCGACATAGGCTGCGGAATAACATCCTTACTTCCGATTGACAGCGTCTCAGTATCGCGAATACCTCATCCCGGCGCAAGGCTTGCCGTCGGCGACGACATTAAATGCATCGTCAAAAGCCTCGATGAAAAGGACAGAATTACACTCTCTCATAAAGAGCTTCTGGGAACCTGGAGCGAAAATGCACAGTTGTTCGCTGTGGGTGAAACGGTCAGCGGCGTGGTGCGAAGTATTGAGGATTACGGTATTTTTGTAGAGCTTATGCCTAATCTTGCCGGCCTTGCCGAATTTATTCCTAATATTGAAGCAGGCGAAACAGTTTCGGTTTACATAAAGAGCATTATTCCTGATAAAATTAAGATAAAGCTTGTTATTATTGACTCATTTAAGGAGGATTTCCCCATTAAAAAAATAAAGTATTTTTATGAGGGCGATCATATTGATTACTTCAGGTATACTCCCGAAAACTGCGATAAGCTTATTGAAACATTTTTTGCTTGATAATTACTCCTTTATGCTGTATGATTAATAAAGCCATAAAATAGGAGCGAATATTATGAATTACAGCAGTTTAATAAAGGGCGAAAAAATTTCGAAGCTCGGCTTCGGTCTTATGCGGCTTCCGAAGATTGATGACGACAGTGAGGATATAGACTTTGAAAAGGCGGCAAAGCTTGTCGATATCGCAATTAACAACAAGGTTAATTATTTTGACACGGCATTTGTATATAATGGCGGAAATTCAGAGGAATTTGTCGGAGAGGTTTTAAGTAAATATCCGCGTGAAAGCTATTATTTAGCTACAAAGCTCCCCGGGTGGGTCTTAAAAACAAATCCGTCCCCAAAAGAGCTTTTTGACTTTCAGCTTAAGCGTTGCAATGTCGAATATTTTGATTTTTATTTGCTTCACAGTGTAACAGATGATATTGCCGAGGTTTTTGAAAGAACAGGCTCCTATGAGTTTCTTAAGCAGATGAAAAGGGAAGGCAAAATAAAAAATATAGGCTTTTCCTTCCATGGAAGCTTAAGACTTTTTGAGCGCTGGCTAAAGGAATACGAATGGGATTTTGTTCAAATTCAGCTCAATTATTATGATTGGGAGAATCAGGATGCAAAAACGCTGTACCGTCTGTTAGAGGAAAAAGGCATTCCCTGTATCGTTATGGAGCCGGTTCGCGGCGGCTCTCTTCAAAAGCTGAACGATGAAGCGCGCGCCGTCTTCTCTTCACTTTCAGACGCCTCCCCTGCGTCATATGCGCTTAGGTTTGCGGCACAGCTGCCTAATGTTTTAACTGTTTTGAGCGGTATGTCCGATGAAGAGCAGGTGCTTGACAACATCAAAACCTTTTCCGGAAGCATCCCGCTTAATGAAGCTGAAGCAAAAGCGGTAAACAAGGCTGCGCTTTTGTTCAGAAAAAACTTCGCCGTACCCTGTACCTCATGCGGATACTGCCTTGAGGCGTGTCCCAATGATATTGCAATACCCGAAATTTTCACACTCTTCAATGAATACAACCTGTCAAGAGACGAGCAGAATTTTATTCAAAGCTACAGTAAAATCCACGAAGACAAGCGCGCAGAGCTTTGCATAGAATGCGGTGAATGTATCAAGCGTTGTCCGCAAAAAATCGAAATACCGAAAAAGCTCAAACACGTCAACGGACTATCCTGCAATATTGATTGAAACAACAGCCGGAAGCTAAAAGCTTCCGGTTGCTTGTGTTAATAACCATACCTGCCCGAATTTAATGTTTCTTCAAGT
>CAZPPO010000093.1:0-7709 GCA_964588475.1 uncultured Eubacteriales bacterium | reverse complement strand
CGGCTCTGCAGACGCGGAGGAATATATCATTTATGTTTATGAGTCACCGGAGAACATTCAGCTTATTCAGACAATGTTCACTGAATTTGGTCTATAAACAAAACTGAAGTATTTTTGTTTGGAGTTGAAAATTATTGCAATACCAGAATAAACCAAGCAACTATCCGATAACACTCGAGGAGCTCCTTCGGCTAACGGTCGAAAAAAAGGGTTCAGACCTTCATTTAGCAGTAGGTATGGCTCCTTGTGTAAGGATAAACGGCGAGCTTCTTAAACAGGAATTCCCGATAATGCGTCCTGAGGATGTTGAAAATGCTCTGTTTCAGATAATGACTCAGAACCAGAAGGACGAACTCCAGAACAGACTTGAGCTTGATCTTTCCCATTCTGTGCCTCAGTGTGCGCGTTTCAGAGGAAATGTTATTGTTCAAAGAGGTACGCTTGCGGCGGTCTTCAGGGCTATCCCTTTTGAAATCCCGGCTCTTGAGAATTTAGGACTGCCTCCGGATGTCAAACGTGTTTGCAGTCTGCCCCGCGGGCTTGTGCTTGTTACGGGACCCACAGGATCGGGCAAGTCCACTACTCTTGCCGCCATGCTAAACTACATCAACAAGAACTTTGCGGAGAACGTCGTTACTATCGAAGACCCTATTGAGTTTTTACACTCTCACAACAAATCAAGCATAAGGCAAAGAGAAATAGGGTCCGATACGCTAAGCTTTAATAATGCCTTAAGGCAGGTTCTTCGTCATGACCCGGATGTTATAATGATAGGCGAGATGAGAGACCCTGAGAGTATTTCAATAGCTCTTACCGCGGCTGAAACAGGTCACCTTGTTTTTTCCACACTCCATACGCAGACCGCTCCTCTTACTATTTCCCGTATTGTAGACAGCTTTCCGGAAGCTCAAAAGGGAAATGTGCGTACACAGCTTTCCAATACGCTCAAAGCGGTAATATCACAGCAGCTTATGCCCACAATTAACCAAAAGGGCAGGGTGGTTGCCGTCGAGTATATGACTGATACTCCCGCAATTAGAAATATAATACGTGAAGATAAGGACCACCAGCTTTACGCGTCGATGCAGACCGCTACCAATCTTGGTATGCAAACAATGGACCAGGCTCTCTTAAAGCTGCTTAAAGAACAAAAAATATCGAAGGAAACAGTCTTGGAATATTGCGTTGACAGAACAGAAGTACAAAGGCTTATGTATTCGTCCGGGTACTAATACCATGGGAGGGTTGAAAATTGCCGGCTTATGTATATGAAGCAATAAACAAACAGGGTGATGCTTTTAGCGGTAAAATATCTGCCGCTAACAGAGACGAGGCGCTTGAAAAGCTTCGCGAAGCGGGTATTACCGTAACAGATTTCAACGAGGAAAAGGGTAAAAACGTTAAGAAAGTCAAGGGGAAGGTAACGCTTACCGATTTGTCGTTGTTCAGCCGTCAGATGGCTGCGATGATTTCTGCCGGTATTCCTGTTACACAATCATTGCAGACGCTGTCTACCCAAACCGCAAACGCCCCTCTTGCTCATGCCATTACCGAAATAGCCCAGAATGTTGAGGCAGGAGCAAGTCTTTCGGACTCATTCCTACAACATAAGCATATTTTCAGCGACCTTTACTGTTCTATGATTCAGGCAGGTGAAACGGGAGGTATGCTTGAAAAAACGCTAAGCGCGCTTGCGCTTCAGCTGCAAAAGGATAAGCAGCTCAAGGACGCTGTCAAAAGCGCGACTACATATCCTAAAATGATAGGAGTATTCGCAGTGGTTCTTTTGATAGCCATGCTTGTTGTAATGGTTCCCATTTTCCAGAAGATGATTCCGGAAACGATTGACCTAAATCCGATCACGGGTGCAATATTTGCCCTATCAGGAAGCATTCGTTCACGCTATTATATTTATATAGTAGCCGTAATTCTTCTGTTTTTCGGTGCCAAATACGGGCTTAAGACTCCTATTGCACACAGACTTTGGGAAAATAACAAAATGAAGCTTCCGCTAATCGGAGAGCTCATATCAAAAACTGTTCTTGCGCGTTTCTGCCGTATTCTGGCAACTCTCTTAAACGGAGGTGTTACTGCCGTTCAGGCGCTCGAAAGCGCAGGTCCGACCTCGGGAAGCGATTTGATTAACGAGGCTGTTAGCAAAGCTATCGGAGACATAGAAAACGGTCGCTCTATACATGAATCACTTCAGGAATCCGGGCTCTTTCCGCCAATGCTGATTAGTATGATATCAATAGGTGAGGAGGCAGGTACATTGCCTTCAATGCTTGATAAAGTAGCGGAGTTTTTCGAAGAAGACGTTGCTTCGCTTTCAAAGAACTTAGGAACGGCACTCGAACCCATATCGCTCATAGCGATTGGCGGTGTTGTAGGAACGATGCTCATCTCTCTTTACCTGCCGATATTCCAGGCAACAACCGCTACAGGAGCATAAACAGAAATCCTTGTTTGAAAAGGAGATAGATATAATGGCGAAAATCAAGTCAGCAATCGGAATTGAAATGGACGCGGGCGCATTAAGAGCCGTTGAGCTTACTGGAACCGGCGATAAAGCACATGTTTCCGCGTTTGCTAAAATTCCAATTGAAAGAGGAATTATTGAAGAAGGCTTTGTCAGAAACAGCAACAAATTTTATGAAATTCTTAATGAGATGATTACTAAGGGCAACTTCAAATCACAGGATATTGTCGTAGGTGTCAACAATGAGAATGTTATAATGCGTTTTGCCTCCTTCCCTAAGGTAAGCGATGATAAGCTGCGTAAAATGGTTGTTTTGCAGGCGCAGGATTTTATTCCCATTCCCGTTGCTGAGATGGAAATCGACTATGTAGTATCGGGGGAAGGCACAAATGATGACGATCAGCCGATTGTGAATGTTCTGCTTGTAGCCGCAAGGCGCACTATGCTTGAAAGTCTCATAACTCTTTTTAGCGCGTCAAAATTCAAGGTGTACGACATTGACAGCTCTGTTTTGGCATGGTGCCGCGCAGCACTCAAATACAGTGACAATAAAACGCTCGGAATGCTGAAAATAAGTGACGATGTCATAAACTTTATTGCCTTGGATGATGGAGAAATCAAGATGGTGCGTTCGCTCAATATTCCGGAGAGATCCGCATATCTTATTAAAAATGCGTTTGACAATCCTAAAAGCTGCTCGGACGATGATTATTCTTCAATAGCTTCAATGCTCAGTAACGAGCTTTCATCTTCGATTAGCTATTATCAGATGCAAGGCTTTGAGCCTATTGAAACGGTTTATTTTTCAGCTCTTATGGAGGGGGAAAATATTGTCGCGCAAAAGCTTAAAGAAATGGCATTCGTACCGGTTGAAGTTCCACAGTTTTGCGGTGAATATGAAAATGCAGACTTTTCACCCGCGGAATATACCGGATGTATCAGTTTAGCTTTGGAAGCATTGGAGGGATAAGTCGTGTTAAAGGTAAGTCTTCTGCCTGCAAGCTACCGAAAAAAAGTAGTGGGCTCAAAGAAAAAAGAACAAATCAAGAAAATATCGCTTTTAGCTCTCGTTGTATTGTTTATGTTCTTTGTTGTAATTTTGGGAACAAGGCAATATGTGTCGTCAAAATATGATGATATACGAAAATTAAACGCACAGGCCGTGGCAATGTTCCCTGTGCTTGAAAGCTATCGGGCACTGTTTAATGAGGTTGAGGCGCAAAAAGAACTTTTGGCTCTTGTTTCTGCCAAGGAACCCTACGCGCATAGCTTTGTTGTATCATTAGGAAACATTGATTTTCCCGGACTTTGGCTGAAGAAGATTTCGGCAAATGATTGGTTTGATTCAAAGCAATGTGTTATTGAAGGAAAATGTCTGTCCTATGAGACTCTTTTAGAATATATTGAAAAGGTTAAAAAAATCGAGGGCGTTCTTGAGGTTGCAATAGCAACCTTTGCATACACAAATGAAAAGACTGATACCGGTGACAGAATCTGTGATTTCAGCTTAACAATAACCTGCAGCGGAACAGGTGTTAAAATGGAGACTACAACAGTTGCGCCGCCCACTTCCGCAGATGCCGCTCAAACGGGTAATTAAGGAGGGAGAATGATATGAAAAAAGGACTTAAGCTTTCTGATATCAAGTTTTCGGACATAAAGGATTCTCCTATACTGATTAGTGTTGTTTTAATCCTGTTTATTTTGGCAATTATGGCATGCTCAGCTTATTTTATCATTGATATTTTTAAGATTAAGGACAATATTGCAGCTCAGCAGGAAGAATATCAGAAAAGCTGCGAGCAGATAGTATATCTTCAGCAGGTGCGTTCTCAGAATGCCTCTTTGGTGGCGCAGAAGGATATTATGGACAAGATGCTCCCGCCTACCGAGGATGTGTATTTGGTAATGCAAAATTACTACACCATTTGCGACAGCTATAATGTGGATGTTGTTTCTATGGAGACTCCCGAAATATCCTCTCAATACACTACTGAAACAAAAATAACCTTAACCTTAGACGGTACGTATAATAACATTATAAGTTTTTTAGAGCATATCTCAAACCTACAGGAGCTTCACAGAATAGACCAGCTGGTAATTGAAGATGGTGAAGAGGACGCACTTAAAAGAGCGAATATTGTTATAATTGAATTATCCGAATAAGTTTTCTTTGTATGTCTATCGGTAACATAATATAGAGGTAGTATATGGATAACAATGTAGTAATTCCCGGAAGTATAGGTTATTTTTTGATTAAAACAGGCAAAATAACTGAATCCGCGCTTTTTGAAGCGCTCGCTTTGCAACAAAAGGAAAAGGGTCTGCTTGGTAACATATTGGTTCGCTTGGGTCACTGTACAGAGGATGATATTGCAAAAGCCCTCGCTGCCAAAACAGGATGCAAGTTCGTTTCTATTGACGATCTTGGAGTTAGCGTAACTGCAGCTAACCTTATTCCTACAGAGCTTGCTGTAAAGAACGGTATTCTTCCGCTCTATCAGGATGACAGAATTCTTTATGTTGCAATGAAAAACCCGAATGATGTTGTAACAAGAGACAATTTATCCTTAATGACAGGCGGACTTGAAATCGTCCCCGTTGTAGCAACCGACGCGGAGCTTAACGCCGCTATTGAAAATTATGTAAATGCTGCCGCTAATATCAGTACCTTTAAGCAGGAAGAGGAAGAAGCAGAGCTCGGATACGACATTGAAGAGAGCGGAATTGACGACAAGCCTGCTGTTCAGATAGTCAACCAGATAATTAACAATGCAATTAAAGCGGGAGCCAGCGATATTCATATTGATCCTCTTGAGAAGGCTATGAGAGTTCGTTACAGGATTGACGGCGTTTTGCATGAGATTTTTCAAAACCCAATAAGATTTCACGCTTCCGTTATTTCACGAGTAAAGGTTATCGGCGGAATGGATATAGCCGAACGCAGAGTACCACAGGACGGTCGTGCCACAGTTAAAGTTGAGGGTGTAACCTTTGATATTCGAATAGCCTTGCTCCCATCCGTATACGGTGAAAAATGCGTTATGCGTCTTCTTGAAAGAAGCTCCAAGTCAATTCAGCTTAAGGATATTAAGTTTTCAAAGAGTCAATCCAAATTTTTTGAAGAAGCAATACATATGCCGTATGGATTTGTTCTTGTTACGGGGCCGACAGGCTCCGGTAAATCCACAACGCTTTATGCAACACTTGCTGAAGTGAGCGATGTAACGAAGCACGTTATATCACTTGAGGATCCGGTTGAACGCCGTATGGAAGGACTTTGCCAGGTTCAAATGAATGTCCGAGCGGGAATGACATTTGCAGCTGCCCTTCGTTCCGTACTTCGTGCAGACCCCGATATTGTCATGGTCGGTGAAATTCGTGACGGAGAAACAGCAAAAATCGCTGTTGAATCCGCTCTTACAGGACATATGGTTTTCTCAACCTTGCATACTAATGACTCCTCCGGAGCTATAACTCGTCTTGATGAGATGGGTGTTGAGCCCTTCCTTACAGCTTCTTCCGTAGTGGGTGTTCTCGCTCAGCGTCTTGTCCGCGTACTTTGCACTCGTTGCAAGCAGGAATATACTGTGACTCTTGAGGAGGTTCTTGAATCAATACCTGATTTCCCCAAGGAAAACTATAAGCCGGGAGAAAAAATAACATTTTACCGTCCCAAAGGATGCATTACCTGCAATAATACAGGCTATAAGGGACGTATGGGTGTCTTTGAGTTTCTCAGAGTAACCGAAGATATGCGCGAGCTGATTCTCAAAAGAGCAAGTGCGGCGGAAATAAAAAGTCTTGCCATAAAAGAAGGTATGCAAACACTTCGTATGGAAGGCATCAACAAGGCCATTGAAGGCTCAACTTCAGTTGAGGAAATACTAAGAGTTATAGTTTAGGCAATAGTCGCACGCTTCTCTTCTCTTTTTAACCGCAGATTATTGTTCGGAGATATAGCTCAGTTGGTCAGAGCGTACGGTTCACATCCGTAAGGTCGAGGGTTCGAGCCCCCCTATCTCCACCAATATGCGGATTGCGCCGCAGAGAATATAATATGTCCGCATATTTGCATTTTATTGTTTCCACTGAAAGAACATAAAAATACGGTAATTACGGTTCATAATGTAAGCTGACAGTTATCAAATGTTAGACAAATCAAAAGGTTTTGCATAAAATATGTAAAGAGCAGTTTTGATATTCCGGAAAGGAGAGGCAAGATGAATATTTTAACTAAGAAAAACGGCTTGGCACTTGTTGCGGTAATGGTTCTGTTAATGATTTTGACTCTGCTGGTGCCTGCTATGCTGACATATGCGGACACTGCGACCTCAATAGCCGTTAAGGGTACAGACAAACAAAAAGCAGCATACCTTGCCAGATCCGGCTTGGAAATGGCTGTAGCGGCATTTAAGAACACGTTTAACGATGGTGATGATAGCACCGAAACACAATACGAGGCAATTTACAGACGCCTCGGAGGGGAGCTGAAGGCAGGCGAAACGGCTCTTTCCAAATTAGAAGCGGAAACAGTATACCTTTTTACAGACAAGCAAGAGCCCGTTGAGACGGTAGGTCCTAACGGCGAAACAGAGGTATTCTCGGATGATTATTATAACTCTGTTTATACAAAGGATTACGCAGCTTATTCGGCTGACAACAGATACGAGTATATAGGAAAAGTTGATGTTGAAATCGCAAGAAAAGATGATATCCATGTGTTTAAGCTCAACAGCGACGGTACCTCCGAAGACATCTGCTGCGACCCCGCCAAGGCGGCGGACTTTGCCGCTGCTTGTGACAGCAACGTAAACAACCCGATTAAAGCATCGGGAACCGATGACTATTCTTACGTGAAACAAAAGTATGCTCAATATGACTTTGTCGGAACAGCCGAGGTTAACGGCATAAAATCCATCAGGAAGGCATACGCCCTTGATACCGTGAACACGAAGGACAACGGTTGGCTGAATAACACTACTTCAAATGTCAGCGTCGTTAATGGTGTGACGGTATACGGCTCATCAGGATTTGATATGGTTGCCGTTAACCCTAACGATGCGTCGAGCAAGCAAGAGTTTACTTATCATGACGAAGCGGTAGGAGATAACACTCAAGATGTGCTTATTTACAGCACTTACGGAAACGCGATAATTGATTCAAATGTGAGTTATCCCACAAGGGCTCAGCTTATTGCCGGCGGTGTGGTTGTTTCTTATTTTGAATG
>CAZPPO010000092.1:0-7766 GCA_964588475.1 uncultured Eubacteriales bacterium | reverse complement strand
CGGGAAGCATCTGTTGGAGATCTTCTCTGTAACGTTGTGCAAGGCAACCCATCACAAAGACTTTCTTTACCAATCCATTGTTTTTACGTTCAATCTGGTTGAAGATTTCCTCAATGGATTGCTCTTTGGCATCCTGAATGAAACTGCAGGTATTGATGAGCACTATATCACTCTCGGCATCTGCCTCAAAGAGGACCGTGTATCCCTGATTTTGGTAGTTGGATGCTAACACTTCAGAATCAACGGTATTCTTGGAACAACCGAGGGTGATGATATTAATGGTCATGAGAGAGCGCAATAAAAATTAGCGGCCGAAGAGAGATTTACCGGGGAAAACAGCGTCTTCACCGAGCATCTCTTCGATACGAAGCAATTGGTTATATTTTGCAATACGGTCGGTACGACTGGCAGAACCTGTCTTAATCATTCCGGTATTGAGGGCAACAGAAAGATCGGCAATGGTGGTATCTTCGGTTTCTCCGGAGCGGTGTGAAATAACGGCAGTATAGCCGGCTCTGTGAGCCATAGTAACGGCGTTGATAGTTTCGGTGAGGGTTCCGATCTGGTTAACCTTAATGAGGATAGAGTTGGCAACGCCTTTTTCAAAGCCCATAGCCAAACGTTCTACATTGGTAACAAACAAATCATCGCCAACCAATTGGATATGATCTCCTATTTTGTCGGTCAACATTTTCCATCCATCCCAGTCATCTTCTGCCATACCGTCTTCGATGGAAACAATAGGGTATTGTTTCACCCATTTTTCCCAGAATTTCACCAGCTGGTCGCTGCTGAGTTCTTTGCCATCGCTTTTATGGAAGGTGTATTTACCGTTTTTAAACAGCTCGCTGTATGCGAATGTGTAAATATATGCCCCGCCGTAACCGAGATAATAAAAGATCTGCCAAAGTGTTGCCACTGTCTTTTTTTCCTTAAAGTTAGGAGAAATAACCTGAGGGATATTTGTCCCTAAATTATTAAAGCCGTTAAAAATAGTGCTGAGAATTGCAAGGACATATCTAAATCCTATCATACCCGTCTCCCCTAAGGTGGTCGGGATGACATAGTTGAGTATGGTAATTATGAAAACGGGTACAAGACAAATTAAATACCACTGTCTGTATCTGCCCCATTTGGTTTTCCATTTATGAGCGACAATTGCCACAATAGCGCCGACTAAATATGCGAGAACGGTTGTTATTGTGGTTTGAACAAGAGTGATATTCGCAAGCCTGTCTGCAGTCATACCCGCGACCTGACCGTAATAGCACTCATATATAAAGGTGTTTGCCACGGTTCCCAAGGTCGTTACAAGCACGCCGCCTATACGGGCTAAGCAAATACTGATATACTCGATGAGGGTTACGCTTTTTTGGCTAGTCACAGGTGTATTCAGGTCTAAATTTTTACCCGATTGTCTGATTTGCGCAAATTTGCTCATAAGCTCACACTCCTTCGCTCATTCTATCATTAGGCAAATTATAAGTCAATGATTTTATGGTTTGTACGATATTGTTTTACTCTTGTAAATCTATATAATAAAAAGTATATAATGAGGTGAATGTATTGAAAAAAATTCTGATAAGAGCAGTACAAAAAATTCTTTTCTTAGGAAGCTTGCTTTTACCCTGGAAGGAGTCCTTGCTGCTTGAAGGTAAAGGCTCAGCTTTGGGAGTTGCCGAAATAATAAAAAGGGACGGGTTTTCGTCTTGTTTAATAGTTACCGACAAAAGCCTTATGAAGCTAAATTTGCTAAATGAGCTTTTTGAGAGTCTGGGCAGGGAGAAGGTAAGGTACGAGCTTTATGACGATACTCAGGTTAACCCCACACTTGAAAATGTTGAAGAAGCCTATCGGCTTTATACCGAAAAAAACTGTCAAGCCATAATAGCCTTCGGAGGAGGCTCTCCCATGGACTGCGCAAAGGGGGTGGGAGCAAGAGTGGCCCGTCCGAAGAAAAAAATCGAGGCTATGAGGGGATATATGAAGATAATGAAAAAGCCTCCCGCCTTGTATGCTATTCCCACCACAGCCGGGACGGGAAGCGAGGCAACCATAACGGCTGTATTCACTAACACTAAGACTCATGAGAAATTCGCCGTTACGGATCCTTATTTGCGTCCGAAATGCGCGGTGCTTGACCCCGAGCTCACCGTGTCACTTCCCCCCAACATCACTTCTGTAACGGGAATGGATGCTCTCACTCACGCCGTGGAGGCATATATAGGTCACAGCAATACAAAAAGCACAAAGGAATATGCGCAAAGGGCAGTAAAGCTGATATTCGAAAATATTGAAAAGGCATATGAAAAAGGTGATGATATTACGGCAAGGCAGAATATGCTAAGGGCGTCCTATTTTGCGGGTCTTGCCTTTACGAGAGCGTATATCGGCTATGCTCATGCGATAGCGCACAGCTTAGGAGGAATTTATAAAACGCCTCACGGACTTGCAAACGCCGTTTTGCTCCCTGAAATAATCAAATATTACGGAAAATCGGCTCACAACAAGCTTGCCGAGCTTGCCGATGCCGCCGGATTTGATACTGCGGAAAAAACTACAGAAGAAAAAGCAGATATGTTTATTAATGCCGTTGAAAAGCTGAACGAAAGGCTCAATATATCCTCTAAGCTTGATGTTATTAAGCGCGAGGACATAGAGCTTATCGCAAGAAGGGCGATAAGGGAAGCTACCCCGACATATCCTGTCCCGAGACTGCTCACTACAAAAGACCTTGAGGCTGTTATTTATAAAATAAGCAGCCTGCAAAAGTTACAGGAATGAAAATATATTTGTAAAAGCTATTGCAAAATTCAAGATAAAGGTATATATTGCAACATAAAGCTTGAGTTTAAGGAAAGGGTACAAACGATGCTGGGACAAGGCAGCTTTGCCGAAGGACAGAGTACTATTGCACGAATAGTACTAAAAATAAAGCGGGTTTCTCATAGAATTGAGCCCGTAAAAATTCTTGTTTTCGGGTATCTGGTTATTATATTAATCGGCGCGCTCTTGCTGATGCTGCCGTTTTCATCTAAAGGTAATGTCTCTACCTCATTTATCGATTCGCTTTTTACTTCATGCTCCGCAACCTGCGTAACCGGGCTTGTTGTATTTGATACATTTGCCCACTGGGCGGTTTTCGGTCAGCTCATCCTGCTGTGTTTAATTCAGATAGGAGGGCTTGGATTTATGTCTATGGTTATATTTATAATAACCTTTACGGGAAAAAAGATAGGCTACGGTCAAAGGGTTTTGATGCAGGAATCTATAGCGGGAACACAGGTCGGCGGAGTAGTAAAAATGGCAAGGTTCGTTATTTCAAGAGCGCTTATTGTGGAGGCAGCGGGAGCGGTTATTTTATCGTTTAGGCTCATTCCGCAAATGGGTTTGAAGAATGGAATTTACTTTAGCGTATTTCATAGCGTATCGGCCTTCTGCAATGCAGGGTTCGACATTTTCGGCAAATATGGAGAACGCTCTTCACTTATTCATTTTAATAATGATCCGATTGTTATTATGACAATAGCCCTCTTGATTGTTTTTGGCGGTCTGGGCTTTTATGTTTGGAACGACGTCAGGACAAATAAGCTTCATTGGAAAAAATATAAGCTGCATACAAAGCTTGTGCTATTTACAACTACAGCACTCATAGCAATAGGCACGTTAGCACTTTTTACAATAGAGTATAATTCGCAGGCCTTCAAGGGTATGGCGTTTTTACAAAAGCTGATGAACGCATTTTTTATGGCGGTTACCCCGAGAACGGCAGGCTTTAATTGTGTTGATACAACTGTTATGCTTGAGCCCTCGCTGCTTTTGACAATAGCTCTTATGCTTATAGGGGGTTCCTCGGGTTCGACTGCGGGCGGAATTAAAACCACTACCTTTTCGGTTTTATTGACCAATTTTTTTGTGGTATCAAAAAGGCATACGAGTTTAGAGGCCTTCCGCAGGCGTATTGACGACGGTGTTCTTAAAAACGCTGTGACAATAGTAAGCGCTTACCTTGCTTTGTTTCTGTTTGCTTCAATTGCCATCTCGTTTATTGAAAAGCTTCCGATTATTGACTGTATGTATGAGTCGGCCTCTGCAATAGCCACTGTGGGGCTTTCAACGGGAATAACAGGGGGCTTAGGCGTTATTTCAAAGTTTATGTTGATTTTTCTTATGTATTTCGGTCGTGTCGGATGCCTGACAATCATTTACGCCATTAGGAAAAACGGCGGACCCGAGCTTTATAAGCTGCCGCTTGAAAAGATTGCGGTCGGTTGACCGAGAATGAAAAACGGAGGGAATAATATGAAATCCATATTGCTCATAGGTCTTGGCCGCTTCGGTCTTCAGCTGGCAAAATCCTTAAGCAAATATGATTATGATGTGCTTGCAGTGGATTGCGATGAGAATAAGGTCAACAGCGCCCTGCCTTACGTTCCGAATGCGGAAATAGGACATATAACGAGCGAGACATATATAGAGTCTCTGGGAGTTAACAATTTTGATGTGTGCATAGTAGCTGTGGGAAACAGCTTTCAGGTATCCCTCGAGGCTACTGCTCTTCTCAAGGAGGCAGGCGCGCGCCGTATTATTTCCCGCGCTGACAGCGATGCCCACGCGAAGCTTCTGACCTTAGTAGGTGCAAATGAAATAATATATCCCGAAAAGGATATGGCTGTTCGCCTTGCGGTAAAGCTCGGGTCAAATGCGATAGTAGATTATTTTAAGCTCACCTCAAGCTATTCTGTTTTTGAAATACCCACACCTCATAAATGGGAGGGCATCAGTATTGGCGAAATCGGAGTTAGGGCAAAATACAAAGTGAGCATTCTTGCCGTAAAGGAAAAGGACTCCGATGAATTAAAGCCTATGCCGGGAGCGGATTATGTGTTTTCCTCGGGAGAAAACATTCTTGTGTTGGGACACAACGACGATGTAAGCAAGCTAATTACACATATATAAAACCAATAAATACAAATAAATCTTGTCCTTAAATATATAACTCTACCGAGCGTTTGTTGCAAAGCCTGTTAATTTGCTCTATAATTAAAAAGAGGAGGGCGATTATATGGATTGCGAAAGAATCGGCAAATTGATTGCGTCATTGCGGAAAGATAAAAATATGACACAAAAACAACTTGCCAATTTAATAAATGTTTCGGATAGGACTGTTTCTAAATGGGAAAGAGGGTTAGGTTGTCCTGACGTATCCCTCTTAACAGGGTTATCGGAGAACCTTGGAGTGAATATTGAGCAGATGCTTAACGGTACCATACAAAAGAACAGATTTGTAAGCGGAAACCTCAAGAAAACACGATTTTTCATATGCTCATGTTGCGGGAACATTGCTTTAAGTACGGGCGAAGCAGTTGTTTCCTGTTGCGGAAGAAAGCTTAAAAGTTTGACCTTGAAAAAAGCACAGCAGAACGAAAAGCTTAAAGTGGAGCAAATCGAGGATGAGCTGTTTATATCAAGCAACCATCCGATGACAAAGGATTCTTACATTCCCTTTATTGCACTTGAGGCAAGTGATAAGCTGTATCTTTTTAAGCAATATCCCGAGTGGGATATGCAAGTGAGGATACCGCGAGAACACGGGAGGCTTATATGGTACTGCCCGGGGCAAGGGCTTTTGTATCAGGAAATTTATTGAAGCTTTAGGGCAAGAGCTTTCCCGTATTCCCGAAGCTTTAGGAGGGTCTGCTCGTCCGGCGTCCAGGTTGTTTTAAAGCCGTCGTCAACCACAGAAAAGCCTGCTTGTGAAAGCTCATGATTAATTAGTTTAACACTTTCTCCACTCCAGCCGTAGCTTCCGAAAGCGACGGCCTTTTTGTTTTTAAGCTTTAACCCCTTAATCAGCTCTAAAATCCCTGCAATAGAATAAAGATATCCGTTATTTACGGTAGGTGAGCCTACTATTACGGCGCGTGACTTAAAAACCTCTGTTAATACATCTGACTTATCGGTTTTAGAGCAGTTGAAAAGCTTTAGCGTTACGAGTGGGTCTTTAAGACGGATGCCGTCCGCTATTGCCTGCGCCATTTTCCCTGTTGAGTTCCACATTGTATCATAAATAATACTGATTTGATTTTCTTGATAGCTGTCTGCCCAAGACAAATACTTTTCTATTATCTTCTCGGGCGACCTTCTCCATATTATTCCGTGACTTGGACAAATCATTTCAATGGGCAGGTTCATTTCCATGAGCTCCTTAATCTTTCGGGTTACCTGAGAGCTGAACGGAGCTAAAATATTTGCATAGTATTTTAACGACTCGTTCATTATTTCATTTTCATCTGCGGTATCATTAAACAATGAATCACATGCTAAATGCTGACCAAAGCCGTCGTTCGGGAAAAGAATGTTCTCGCCCTTCATATATGTAAACATAGAATCGGGCCAATGAAGCATTGGCGCTTCTATAAAAATTAGAGTGTTATTGCCTATTACAAGAGTATCCCCTGTCTTTACGGGAACAAAGTTCCAATTTTCGTGATATTGACCGCGCAGGGACTTTATTGCATTTTGTGTACAATAGACGGGTGTATTCGGGATTTCCCTTAAAAGCGCGGACAATGCGCCGCTATGGTCGACCTCACCATGATTTGCTATAATGTAATCAATTTTTTCTAAGTCTGTTACCTTTTTCAGGTTTGATACAAACTCTTTATCGAAGGGAGCCCAAACGGTATCTATCAGAACCGTCTTTTTATCTTTAATAAGGTAAGCATTATACGACGAGCCTTTATGAGTCGAAAGCTCATCACCGTGGAAACGTCTGAGCTCCCAGTCAATCTTTCCGGTCCAGGTAACGGTGTTAGTTATTTTTTTATGCATAAGTATTTCCCCCTATTATTTATTGCCAATGTTTTTAATGAAAAAACATACGCTCCATAATAATTAATGCTTCCGATAGCTGCCTTTGTCGCTTATTGAAAAAGGTCTTGTAGGCCTCGCAGAAACGATTTTTACCCGAGCGGTTGTCCGGTAACAAGCAGCGCTCTCTTAGGCAACCGTTTCGACACAGTAAAAAGTAGGGACAGTCCGTGCATTCCTGCGGCTGCTGAGATGCTTCGACAAAATCCCTTGCAGTTTCACGGCACAGCAAATCAAAAAAGGTATGCTCCTTAATATTGCCAAGATGATACTTGTCCGTTGCGTAAAAATCACAGGGGAAAACACTGCCGTCACCCTCTATCACAGGCTGAACCGAGCATTTCCCGGACATATTGCAAGCCTCGGGCTGTCTGCCCGACAATATCAAAAGCCAATTGTCAATATGACGTATGCTTATATAAAGTCCTTTTTTAAGGTCCTCAAACCAAAGATCGAAAATTCTCAGAAGAAAATGTTCATAATCCTTGTTTAAGAGAGTGAAAGGCTCGTGTTCCTCGGGATTTTCCAAAAAATCAAGACAGGGAATGAACTGTAAATGCAAAAAGCCTTGCTTTTTATAGAAATTATAAAGCTTTTCCGGCCGTTTAGCGCTAAAGCCCGTAACAACGCAAAGAATATTGTATTTGACACGTTCGCGGTTAAAAAGTGTTACAGCTTTCATTACACGGTTGAAAGTGTCCCTTTGCAAATTATCCTTTCTGTTTAAATTATGTATCTCGGAGGGGCCATCAAGTGACAAGCCGACAAGAAAGTCGTTTTTAACAAAAAATCTTGCCCATTTCTCGTCAATAGCATAGCCGTTTGTTTGAAGGCAATTGTAAACCTTAAGCCCGGGCTTTTTGTATTTATTTTGTAGATTTATTAATGACTTA
>CAZPPO010000091.1:0-7806 GCA_964588475.1 uncultured Eubacteriales bacterium | reverse complement strand
TATTCCGCCAGAAGTTTAATTCAATTAAGGCAGGTGTTATTATGTGTAGTATGTTCTCGATAGGTAGCGAAGTTAGCTTTGAGTTTGATGGCAAAATTCATTTTGGTACGATTTTTATCATTGATTACAGAGAAGGCGAAGTTGCAGAATGTTATGGTTTAAAAAAGGCTGGATATACTTATGACGTTGAAGTGGAAAGCGAGAATATGCTATACAAGCATATTCCGGAATTTATGGTTTCATCCATTGAGAACGAGAGCAGTAGCGAGGAATGAGATTATGCAAAACCAAAGTCGTCTTTCATAGTCGATGAAATACTAAAATGTAGCATTCTTATCGACTATACTCGATAAGAATTGAAAAACGACTATTGTATCGAGTATAATGTGGTGCAACATCAAAAATTACGCTATGTCACATATATTTTATTTTGGAGGATAAGAAAAATGGAAACTTTATTTGAAAACAAATATACGAAGGATAAAACAAGCGTAAGAGAATATTTGAATTATTTTTATTGGAAAAAACCGATTTTATTAATGCTGAACATACTCTTTGCACTTTTATTTGTTTTTACTATTGTTTCGATTTTTTTACCGGCGATTTTTCCGTACAACAATGATTTAAAAGCACTTTATATTGTTTTGCCGCTGTTCATATGGACGGTTAATATCACGAGATATTTTAAAGCATTAAAACTGAGTGTTATGCGTGACCGCGAAATAAATAACGGTAACCCGATTGATATGCATTATATTGTTTCTGACGACAAGGTCGAAGTTCACTGCGAATCAATAGAAACAAAAAATAGCGTTTCTATTTTTCAGGTGAAAAAAGTTGTAAAAACAAAAAACTTTATTATTCTTGTCACAGAGGCGAAACTCTCATTTGTACTGAAAAAAGATAGTTTCATAAAAGGAACACCCGAAGAATTAATAGAATTTTTGAAAAGCAAAGGACTTAAAATTTAGAACGAAAATTGATTCTTGCTAATTCCCTGCTAATTTGACATTCAAAAACGACCTAAAATCACCCGATTTCAGCGATGACAAAACGGGAAGCAAATCCCGTTCAAACGCAGTAACAGCAAGGCTTTTCGGCAATTATCTGTGATAATCTGGGAGTGCCCAAAATCGCCTGTTTCGTTCTCCTAAGGGGTGATCGGCTGTTCGACTCAGCCCGGGGGTGCCAATGAGACCCAGTGTTTATGCGGTTTCCAAGGTTTTTGCCTTTTGTCAGGTTGCGTTTGACAAGGGGCATTTTCTTTGCTCCTTTTATCATAATGCAAAAATCATCTTGATTTACTTTCAACCTCATATACTCGAGTATATCCGCCGAACTCACTGGCCTGCATGCCAAAGAAGTGCCAGCCATAGCGCTCATAAAAACCCACATGCTCTGTGCAAAGGAAAAGCTTTTTGAAACCAAGCTCATAGGCTTGTGCACGACCATGCTCCAACAGCATTCTGCCAAATCCCTTGCAGCGCTCATCTTCTTCAACATAAAGCGCACACAGCCACGGAGTCAAGTCTTTACGAACCATAAAATCATTTTCAATCAGTCCGTAACCGCCAATTATGTTATTGCCTTTTAATAGCAGATACCATCGCGGTGTAGGGCTTTTGGTAGTCAGGCTGTGGGCTATGGAATCCTCATAAATCTTGCGGTCAATTCCCCATTTACTTGAAAAATAATCAACAGCCTTATCAAAACAATCAGTATGTTCACGGACAGACAGGATTTTAATACTATTCATTATCAGTTCCCTTTTAAGGCTCCTTTCTTTCCGCTTTAATATATAACCGTATTCCATTTAAAAACAGCAACTGCTTACGGTCTTAAATTCCCGGCCGGCAGTGGCTTTTTAAGAATAGAATTTCAGTTATATTTTTAGTTTATTATAACAATATTTCTTTAATAACACAACAGTATTGTCTCGTGTTGTTATTTATAATGTTTTTAAATAAAGATGTTCCGTTTTTTGTGGCAGAAAAATCTTCTGTATTTTATGTAACGGCTGCATCATTTAATAAGAATTTGATACAGCCAGGTGAATCATCCGTACATTCCGTTAGCCGACATATAGTCATATATTGCTTTACCGTGCTCCTGCTCTTCCTTTTGTATATGGTTTAGAGTGTTTCTTACATTTACATCGGCAAACTCAAATATACAAGTGTTATAAAGGGAAGATGTATGCTTTTCGGCTGCAAGAACATCATTGCAAAGGTAACTGTCGTTGAGCTTATCTTTGTTTTCTCCTGTTCCGTAGGTTGCCGTAAAGGAGGACTGCATAGGGGCGGAAGCAGAGCCTCCCATTTGAGGAACAGTTCCGCCTTCAATTTGAGTTAAGGTATTTAGATGCTGTTGCTCTTTCTGTGCGATTTGCGAGAACGTTGTTTTTAGCTGAGGGTCGACGGCACAGGAGGAATGCTTAGAGTATTTTTCAATACAAAGCTTTTCTGCGGTTTGTAAATCCTTTATTAATGTTGTTTCCTTTTGTGTTAATTGCATTATTTTCACCTCGGATGTATTATGTTCACTCTAAAGCTCTTTATTCAAAAAAAGCTATTTATTATATGTATTGCGCTGTTTATTTTCGTTGGAACATGGACAGGCACTTTCAGCGGAGTGCGTCAATACCTTGCCGCGGCAATTTTGTTTGCAGGTCACAGATATATGTATGACAGAAAGTTTTGGAAGTATCTGCTTGTTGTGTTAGCGGCATCCGCGTTTCATATAACCGCTCTTATAATGCTACCTGTTTATTTTATCGCAAACAAAAGAATCTCGGTCAAATCGATACTGTTGATTTTAGCAATGACCATAGTTCTCAGGTTATCGTATGACTACATATTCTCGCTGATGTCCTTTATAAAGAATACCGAGCTGACCGAATATGACTATATGCTAACTGAAGTGAATATCTTCAGAATTCTTGTGACACTTGCACCAATCACTCTTTATTTTGGAAGTGTGCGAAGTGTACGCGAGGACCCGGAAACGCAGTTTTATTCCTTATTGATGTTTGTCAATGCCGCCTTTATGGTGGCAACCTCTAACAGCGCTTATTTAGCCAGGGTAGGCATTTTCACTGAAACATTTCTCGTTTTTGCGTATCCGAGGCTCACGAAGGGATATGCACCGAATATTAGGGCGTTCTTAAAGGCGACGATTGTCATACTGTATTTCTTTTATTTTTTGCATCAGCTTAATGTTTCGCCGGACTTGGGCAGCTTTAGATGGATTTTCGGAAGGTGATAGTAAAATATGATTACTGTTTGGGTAATGAATGGCGTTATGAATGCTGGCGGAACGGAAAGTCTGATTATGGATATATTCAGGCATAGGGGCGGCAATGTAAGTTATTTTATGATTGTACATACCGAAGCAAAGCAAGAAAAAAACGGAGTATGGGACGAAGAAATAAGAGCGCTTGGCATTCCAATATATTATCTGCCGTCAGCAGGCTCTGTAGGAGTTGCGTCTTACACATGTGCTTTTATGGATCTGGTTCAGGAAATCGGAAAGCCCGATATTATTCACAGTCACCTTAATGCTGTCGGAGGAGTAGTAGCAAAGGCCGCAAAAAAGTGCGATATCAAATGCAGGATTGTCCATTGTCACGCTAATATTACATATCATGGAAGCAAAGCCCAAAGGATGCAGGCCGAGCTTAAGCTTTTTTTGATGAAGCTGTTTGTAAACCGGTACGCAAATTATTATTGGGCTTGTTCACTTCAAGCGGCAGAGCGTCTTTTTTATCCTAAAAAGGATAAAACCATTATTCCCAATGTTATTTCCACAAAGAATTATTTTTTTTCAAAGGAAAAACAGGATGCTGAGAGGACAAGGCTTGGAATTTCTCCCGAGTCTTTGGTTGCAGGCATGATAGGCAGAGTAGTCCCGATTAAAAATCACTGCGTCATTATTAAGGCAATAGCAAAGCTAAGGCAGCAGGGCATGGACGTGCAACTTGTATGCTACGGTCGCAAGGATGACGCCGGTTATTTTGACACACTTATAGAGCTTGCACAAAGCAATAAAATTGACGATGCCGTACATTTTATGGGTAATGACAATAACATACCCCAGCGCATAGCTGCTTTTGACTTGCTTGTTATGCCTTCATTTTCCGAAGGCTTCGGAATTGCCGCTCTTGAGGCTCAGGCCGCCGGACTGCGTGTGCTTGCTTCTACAGGTGTCCCAAAGGAAACAGATGTGGGTCTTAATTTAATTGAATACTTAGATCCAAATGAAAGCGAAGACTGGTCAAACGCTATTAGGAATGTGCAAAGGGTGCGTCCTGATAACGAGTGTATAGAACAGGCGTTTAGAAAAAAAGGCTATGACGCGAAGGACGCTGTCGCAATGATTGAAAAAAAATATAGTCAAATGTCGCAGGAGTAATTTTATGGAAAGCACTCTGTCTTACTTAATCCGATTGGCAAAAAGTGAATACCATTGTATAATGAGCTACATTTCTCCAAGGCTTATTGATGATGAAAAAGCAGTAATCCGGTATTATAAGAAAAAATCAAGAGGGAGCATGCTTAATCTTGATAATCCTCAAAAGTTCAGCGAAAAAATTCAGTGGTACAAGCTAAATGACAGGAAACCGCTTATGCAGATATGCGCGGATAAATACGCCGTCAGAGAATACATAAAGCAGCTCGGTTATGAAGGTCTGCTAAACGAGCTTTATGAGGTATATTATGATGTCAAGGAAATCGACACCGACAAATTGCCTAATCAGTTTGTCTTAAAGGCTGCGCACGGGAGCGGCTGGAATTTGATTGTAAAGGATAAAGCTAAGGTTAATTGGAAGCGTGAAAAGCTGATAATGAGAAGCTGGCTTCGTCAAGATTTAGCTTGGAGCGGGCGGGAATGGGTTTATAAGGATATGCCCAGACGCATTATTGCAGAAAAGTTTTTACAGGATGAAACAGGAGAGCTGAGAGACTATAAGTTTTTTTGCTTTAACGGAGAGCCGACATATATGCAGCTTGAAATCGGCCGCAATACAAAGCATAATACCAGAAACTTCTATGATATGAATTGGAATCTAATGCCTTTTGGCAAAGAATTTCCATATGACCCCGACTGCTTTGTTGAAAAACCGCAACACTTCGAGGAAATGAAGAAAATAGCGGCAGCTCTGAGCAAACCGTTTCAATATGTCAGAGTCGATTTGTATCAGGTAAAAGGACAGGTGTACTTTGGGGAATTAACGTTTTTTCCTGCCGGCGGCGCACCCGATTTTGTACCCCGGGAATACGACACAATCGTGGGTGCGCACTGGAAGATAAATCCGAGTAATTGAGAGGGAAGGCTATGAAAGATATAAAGATAGCGATTTTGGGTGATATTTGTCCTACTGACGACTTTCGCTCGTTTTTTGACAGACACGATATAACCCTTATCTCCGATTTATACCCCTTACTCGCTTCATCCGATTTATGTGTGGCTAATCTTGAGTGCCCCGCAACGAGTTCAAACATTAAATCCGTGAAATGCGGACCAAACCAAAGGGCAAAGCCCGAGGACTTGAGCTTTATTAAAGAGATGGGAATAGATGTGCTTTCCCTGGCAAATAACCATATTAAGGATTACGGAGAACAAGCAGTATCTGAAACAGTTTTATTAAGCCGTGATGCCGGACTTAAGACATTTGGAGCGGGAAATAAGCAAGAGGCGCAACGCGGGTTAGTCATAGAAGCTAACGGTAAAAAAATCGGACTTTTAGGCTTTGCTGAGGAGGAGTTTAATCTTGCCAAAGATACCGAGGCGGGAGCTAACTTTTTTGATGTCTTTGAATCACCGGGGCAGATAGCAAAACTAAAAGAACAGTGCGATTTTCTCATTGTTCTTTATCACGGAGGAATTGAGCATTATCGTTACGCATCGCCCATGCTTCAGAAAAAGTGCCGCCTGATGGTTCGAAGCGGAGCCGATTTCGTAATTTGTCAGCACAGTCATTGTATCGGGACCTTTGAAGAGTATTCGGGAGGAAGAATTCTGTATGGTCAGGGAAACGGAATATTCGGATATCGTAAAGACAGTCCGCTCTGGAATGAAGGAATGCTGATTCAAATTACAATAGGAGAGACGGTGTGCGTTGATTTTACTATCCTAAAGGCAACACCAGAAGCAATACGTTTAGCCGGGGAAGAAGAAGCGTTAAGCAGGTTAAAGCAATTTAAGGAGCAATCCCGAAGGCTATCGGACGATAAATGGCTGAAGGATTCTTGGCGGCAATTCTGTATGAAGCAGGCTGATTTGGATAGACCCTTGATGTATGGCATGGGGAGAATTAGTATAAAGCTTAACCGCATTACCAAAAATCTGATTTTTAAGCTTTTTATCAGTAAGAAAAGAGAAATGGTTACTATGAATTTTGTGCGATGTGACTCATTACGCGAAGTAATAACAACGATTATGGAGACGGATTTATATGGCAAATGAAATGATTACGATGGTAGTTCCCGTTTACAATATGGGCAAGTATCTTAAAAGAGCGGTTGACGCTCTTCTTAAACAGACCTACCGTAATTTCGAAATATTACTGGTAGACGACGGCTCAACGGATGGCAGCGGCGCTATCTGTGATGAATATGAAAAAAATAATAAAAGCATCCGCACGATACATAAGCCTAACGCGGGACTTTCTTCCGCAAGGAATGTCGGAATTGACAATGCCAAAGGAGAATATATTATTTTTCCCGACCCCGATGACTGGACAAGGGAAGAGTATCTGCAAACCTTGATTAACCTACACACAAAATACTGCTCGGATTTGGAGATATGCGGCCACTATGTGGTGGAGGGCGACACAGAAAAAACCCACAATCCACAGGGGAAAGAGCAGCTTTTGGAAAGGGACGAGGCCATTGAGATATTGATGTCGTCATGGGGCTTTTGCGGCTTTGCCTGGGCAAAGCTTTACCATATGGATATAATCAGGGGCAATAAACTGTATTTTGATCTTGAGCTTGGAATGGCACAGGACCTTCATTTTTCATTCCGTTATTTCCTGTGCTGTCAAAAAATTGCCTATAATCCCGTTCCTATGTACTACTATTACCAGCATGCAGGCGGTGTAACAAACACCAAGTCCCCGCTGACACAGCGCAAAATAAGCGGCTTAAAAACATATGAAAGAATTGCCGAGCTTTCTAAAGACAAATACCCGAAAGCGCGGGACTTGGCTTATTGCACAATCGCCAATATGAGCCTTCAATTTATTTATATATATTATGCATCCAAAATGAACGACGAGCAGCTGCTGAAAACTCTATGCAACAATCTAAAAACCTACAAAGACTATTTCTTGAGAAATACTGATTATTCGGTGATTCATAGGCTCCAAGGCCGTATTGCCTTAATAAGTCCGCGCATTTTCTATCTTATAAAGGGAATGTTTAACAAAGCTTAAGGAGGACCTTTATGTCTACTCCCCTCGTGTCGGTAATAATGGGAATATATAACTGCGAGAGCTTTCTGTCGAACGCAATAGAGTCTGTATTGGGGCAGTCGTATACAAACTGGGAGCTTATAATGTGCGATGACTGCTCATCCGATGATACGCTTCTTGTTGCGAGGCGTTTTCAAGAGGAGCATGATAATATTACCGTTGTTTCAAACAAAAGCAATATGAGACTTGCTTATTGTCTCAATAAGTGTCTTGCCGTAGCACGCGGAGAATATGTTGCCCGTATGGACGCAGACGATATTTGCCTGCCCTATAGGTTTGAAAGGCAGGTGTCGTTCTTATCGGAACATCCGGAATATGACGTTGTGGGGAGC
>CAZPPO010000090.1:5329-7895 GCA_964588475.1 uncultured Eubacteriales bacterium | reverse complement strand
AGGTTATATAAAGGAGAAGAAAAAAACGGATATGTCTACATAGACGTGGACAAGCCTTGCTGTAAAATAGATATTAACCTTAAAATTGAACCTGTTTTGGTTATGTCAAATTCAAATGTAATAAACAATCGCGGAAAAGCCGCCTTAATGAGAGGTCCTATTGTATATTGTCTTGAGGACATCGATAACAAGTACTCTGTTTTCAAGCTTGCCGTCACCTCACCGCTAAAAGCAAGCTGTGCTTACAACAATGAATTTGGAGCCTTTTGTTGTGAGGCAGATGGGGTTTTAATTGAGAACAAGCAATTGTATTTTAATGCCAAGGATACAGAAAAGAAAACCGTTAAGCTCAGATTCATACCGTATTATTCTTTTGCCAACAGAGGAGAAAGTGATATGCGGGTTTGGTGTAATATAGACATTTAATCATCCGAAAGCTTTTCCTTAAGCTCATTTAGCAGCCTCTTTTCAATTCTTGACACATATGATCTTGATATTCCCAGTGATGTCGCCACTGTCTTTTGTGTTTGGGGTTTTCCGCCTTGAAGACCGTATCTCTTAACAAGAATTTCTTTGTCACGCGGTCTTTGCAAATTCTCTATAAGGGCTGATAGCTTTGCTTTACGGTATGCTAAATCCAAATTATCTAATGTATTGTCATCAACGCATATTATATCCATTAAGGTAAGCGGATTTCCCTGTGAATCGGTATCAATAGGGTCGGTAATTGAAATTTCTTGAGAAATTTTCTTTTGGTTTCTAAACCACATTAAAATTTCATTTTCTATACATCGTGCAGCGTATGTTGCAAGCTTTGTTCCTTTATCCGAATCAAAGGTATTTATTCCTTTTATAAGACCTATTGTTCCTATTGAAATTAAATCCTCCTGCTCGTTATAATTTGAATAGTATTTTTTTATAACATGGGCTACCAATCTCAGATTATGCTCAATCAGCTTTTGTTTTGCCGCCATGTCGTTTATCTTCATTTTTTCTAAACATTCTTTTTCCTCCTGTGACGATAGAGGGACGGGAAATTGCTCTGAACCGGAGGTATGAAGAATCAAAAAAATCAGGTTGGAAAGCTCGCTTAGTAGGAAACCTAACAAAAAATCACCACCCTTTATATATTATATTTAAGAACCGCTTACTTTGTGCAAGTCCTCAAAATTAACATTTAATTATTGGAATGATACTATGAAAACCTTTGAGCAATACAAAAAAACCGTCAGGTTTATAACAATTCTATTTCTTGACTGCTGTTTAACAGCAGTTTACGGTTATATATGGAACACGCAATATAACATATATTTTGAGCATCCATACAGGAGCAAGGGAATTACCTTTACCATTGCCGCCTATTTGGTAGTTCTTCTTTTTGTTTCTTCTCTTGTTGGCTTGCAAAAAATTGATGAGCACAGAAAGGGCGACATTATTTTTTCGGGAATACTTGCGTTGACCTTTGTAAATTCAATAGCATACGTTCAAGTAAGCCTTATTGAAGCAACGCTTGTGAAAATTCTTCCTTTTATATACCTAATTTGCCTGCAAGCATTGCTTGTAACAGGCTGGGCATTTTTAGGGACAAGCATAATGAAAAAGCTTAACCCGCCACAAAGGATGATTATCGTTTACGGCAGTCATCTGGCAACGGAGCTTGTTTTGAAAATGAGCGAAATGATTGATAAGTACACCATTTGCGAATCAGTTAACATATTAGACGGCTTTGATAGAGTTTGCGAAGCGGTAGAAAAATATGAGTCAGTAATTATATGTGATGTCCCCTCACAGCTGAGAAACGATATCTTGAAATACTGTTACGAAAAGCGTAAAAAAGTATATATTGTTCCTAAAATATCAGATGTTCTCATTAGAGGCTCCTTCGATATAAATTACTTTGATTGTCCTCTTGTTTGCTGTGAGGGAGTTGGTCTCAAGCGTGAACAACAAATTATAAAAAGAGCGCTTGATATAATTTTTTCGCTTATTTTTATAATAATTCTCTCACCCTTGTTTCTGATTATTGCGGCAGCTATAAAGATTTATGACCGAGGTCCCGTTTTTTACAGACAAAAGCGCATAACACTTGACGGCAAAGAGTTTGATATTATTAAATTCCGTAGTATGATTGTCGACGCAGAGCCTGACGGAAGACCTAAACCTGCCATTAATAACGATGAGCGCATAACCTCAGTCGGTAGGTTTATGCGTCGCTGGAGAATTGACGAATTGCCCCAGATTTATAATATTTTAAAGGGGGAGATGTCAGTCGTAGGACCGCGTGCAGAGCGCATTGAACATGTAAATAAATATACAAAGGAAATTCCCGAATTTGCATATAGACATAAGGTGAAGACCGGTCTTACAGGTTACGCTCAGGTTTACGGCAAATACAACACCACACCATACAACAAGCTTAAGTTAGACCTTATGTATATTCAGAACTATTCGCTAATGCTTGACTTAAAGCTGATATTAATGACTATCAGAATTTTGTTTATGAAAGAAAGTACGGACGGTTTCGAGGATTAGAAAGGCGGCAATACTTTGATTATATGCGAAATTG
>CAZPPO010000090.1:1700-5319 GCA_964588475.1 uncultured Eubacteriales bacterium | reverse complement strand
TAGCAGGCGGAGCAGGAATGAGAATGGGAAACACAGTCCCCAAACAATTCTTAACTATTGATAAAGAGCCAATAATTGTCAGGACATTAAAAGCTTTTATAAAAAGCGAGGTTATAGATTCTTATGTAATTTGCGCTCCGATTGATTATTTGGATAAAACAAAAGAAATACTTGAGGAATATAACTGTTATTCAAAAGATATTCATATTGTAGCGGGCGGAAAGTGCAGAAACGAGTCGGTATTTAATGGGTGCAAATACATAAAGTCGTCCTTCGAAATATCAGATGAAGATATCATTACTACTCACGACGCGGTTCGCCCGTTTATCAATCCCAGAATAATAGTAAAAAATGTAGAGCTTGCGAAGAAATACGCAGCAGTAACTACCGTAGTACCCTGTGTTGATACTATTATGGCAAGTAGGGACGGGAGTTTTGCTTATGATATACCGGACAGAGACTGTCTTTTCCGGGTTCAAACGCCCCAGACTTTCAGCTTTACACTTCTTTGGAATACACTAAATATTGCAAGTGAGGAGGAGCTGTCAAAACACTCCGATACTGCGGGACTTGTTATGTCGCAAGGAATCAAGGTAGCCCTTGTTATGGGAGAGGACTCGAATATTAAAATCACGACACCCTTTGACATAGCGTTGGCTGAAAATATCTGCGCAAATATTCATCCTGTATAATCCTCGATAAGTCTTAGTAATTCTGCCTTGGTATTTGCTTTGATTCCGGTTTTGAGCATATCCCTGTCACCTTCAGGCAGGGAGCTTACTAATATACTGAACACCTCTAAGGGGGAGTCCGTTCCCGTTTCAAAAACGGCAAGCTTTCCGTTAAATTCCTTAAGCGTATAAACAGAGGCTGCCGCTGTGCTCGTTTCGGAAAACAAAACAGTACTGCTTTTGTCTGTTTCATTTTTACCCTTTAACAGCATAGGCTCCTTAAGTGCTAACAATAGCACAAAGCCGAATAAAATAACCGCAGTTATGCATGCTGCCTTTAAATTCATTTTTTTGCTCCTTTGCACAGTTCTTATGATATTTTTGGTTATTTTTATAAAAATATAACAAATGAATTACAATTTTCTTAAACTAAACCTTAAAGGCAATAATTATGATATAATCACAGGGTATATCGGAGGTGTTATATTGACTAAAGTCCTAAAGCAAAACAAAAAAAAGAAAAAAGGAAAAAAGAAGATGAGCCAGGCTGTAAAAAGGCTGATGCTTGTCTTACTGATTGTTGTTGCTGTTTCTGTTATAACCGTTACTACAATAGTTACTTATATGCTTACAAATATAGTCAGCTCCGTTAACGGTGAATTAATCGTTGATCTTGATGATTATATTGCAAATCAGGACAAAACAAGCTTTATCTATGGATATGACAAGAACGATAAGCTTGTCGAGCTTTTTAAGCTGCACGGAAGGGAAAACCGTGTTTGGATGAGTATTGATAAAATGCCCCAAGACCTGATAGACGCCTTCGTAGCACTTGAGGATAAAAGATATAACGATCACAAGGGAGTAGACTGGTACAGAACGATAGCAGTTGTGGTTGAATACAGATTTCAGCAGGGAGGCTCAACCATTACCCAGCAGCTGATTAAAAATCTTACCGGCGAGGACGGCAGAACCTTCAGCCGAAAATATAAGGAAATAGTTTCGGCGTTAAACCTTGAAAAGCATTACAATAAAAAAACTATATTAGAAGCTTACCTAAATACTCTTTATCTTGACCAGGGCTGTTACGGAGTAAAAACAGCTTCTCAGGAGTATTTTGGCAAAGACGTTTCACAGTTAAATGTTGCCGAGTGTGCTTCTTTAGCTGCGATTACTAATGCTCCGTATACTTATGATCCCCTAATAAACCCTGAAAATAACCGCGAAAGGCAGCTTCTTTGCCTTAAAAACATGTATGACCAGGAATACCTAAGTAAAGAAGAGTATGAAGAAGCAAAGAATTACAAGCTGGTATTTACAAATAGTAAGGATTATGTTCCGACAAAGCAAAACACGGAGGATTCAGAGGACGATGTTGTAATTAAAAAAACCTCCGAGATTTCCGATTATTACGTTGACTATGTTATTGAGACGGTTATCACAGACCTTGCTCAAAAGCTAAATATCACCAGGGGCGATGCAGAGAGAAAGGTTATATACGGCGGCTTAAAAATATATACGGCTGTAAATATTGAGATACAAAAAATAGTGAACGATGTATATACAAACAGAAAATCCTTTTCGAATACCAAGACTCAGTCCGCTATAACAATTATGGATTATAACGGAAGAATAGTTGCTATTGCAGGCGGAGCGGGCAAAAAAACAACGATTAGGGGACTCAATCGAGCGGCCAACTCTCCAAGACAGCCGGGCTCATCTATAAAACCGTTGTCCATATATGCTCCTGCCATAGAAAAGGGTATAATTCATTATTCCTCCCAAATTCAAAACTACGGTATTCTCGTTAACGGAAAAAGATGGCCCATAAACTATGGAGGCTCACCCGGCAAGGCCGATTCCTTTGTAACTGTACAATACGCTGTGGCACAGTCCTTAAATACGGTAGCAGCACAGGTTTGCAAGAGGCTGACACCACAGAATTGTTTTGATTTTATGACAAAGAAGCTTCATATAACAACTCTTGTGGAGGATGGCGCTCAAACCGACATCAACTTTTCTTCAATGTCAGTCGGAGGAATGACTAAGGGCGTCACAACCCTTGAAATGGCGGCCGCCTTCGCAACCTTTGGCAACGGAGGGGTTTATTATAAGCCTTATTGCTACACAAAGGTCACAAACAGCGACGGTAGCGAGGTTATTTTAGAATACAAGGAAAAAAGCGAAAGAGCAATGGCTGAGGGAACGGCAGTCGTAATGCGTAAACTGCTTGAAACCGTCGTGTCAAGCGGTACCGGTTCGGGATACGGAATCAGCGGCTTTAAGACCTTTGCAAAAACCGGTACTACAAGCGATAACTATGACAGGTGGTTTGTCGGAGGAACGCCGTATTATGTTGCGGCCGTCTGGTACGGATATGATACAAATAAGGAAATCAGCGCCAGCGGCAATCCCGCGGGTAAAATTTTTGAAAGAATTATGGATGAGGCACACGAGGGTCTAAAGAAGAAATCCTTCAAGGATTCCTCTGAGGTTGTTTCAAGAAAATATTGCGCCGAAAGCGGTTATCTTGCAAGTGACATCTGTACAAAGGTTGCATATGGCTATTATAGAAAATCACGCATGCCCTCCGTATGTACGCAATGCGGTGAAAACCTCCTTACTTCAACACATGAATCAAACAACATCAGCAATACATCTCCCAAGGTTACAGCACCCGCTACATTACCGACCGAGCCATCAACCGAGACTTCAACAGCAGCAACAAATACCACAGCTTCGCCTGTAATTAGTCCGCCCGTCGAATAGGGAGCAAGCTATGATTATGATGTCGATTGATTACGGTGATGTCAAAACCGGTCTGGCAATATGTGACGAATCCGAAACGCTTGCTTTTCCGTTAACAGTTTTAAAAGAAACAAACCCGATTTACCTTGCCGAGAAAATATCAGCCTTGGCAGTTGAAAAATCCGTACGGATGATTGTAA
>CAZPPO010000090.1:0-1690 GCA_964588475.1 uncultured Eubacteriales bacterium | reverse complement strand
TTTCGTTTTGACTAATATCTATTTATGATATCAGCGATAAGAGAAAAATATGGATGGCTCTGAAGGCTTTAAGGCTCAATCGGTCAAGGAGTTTGTAAAAACGCTGAATGAAAAAATTGATTTGCCTATAAGGCTGTGGGACGAGCGCCTGACGACAGTATTAGCTCACAGATTTTTAAGTGAAAATAATGTAAGAGGGAAAAACCGCAAAGATGTGGTAGATGCGGTAGCCGCAGTTATCATACTACAGAGCTATATCGAATATAGGAAAAACGAGGTATAAATAAAGGGCGGTTCATCTTGCTTTCGATGAACCGCCATATACTATTACAAAACTATTGACTTATTGCAAGCTCAAGAGTATCCTGTGCGATAACAAGCTCTTCATTAGTCGGAATGACGAATACCCGCACAAGGGATTTATTGCCGGTAATTTCTCCCTGAGCTCCCTTTATACAGCGGTTATTAGCGGCATCATCAAAATCAATACCGAGGAAGGATAAATTCTCACATATGTCTTTTCGGTAATCAGCTGTATTCTCCCCGATACCGCCCGTAAAGACTATTGCGTCAACACCGTTCATTGCAGCCACAAAAGCTCCTATGAATTTTCTTATTTGATATTTTTGCATTTTCCTTGCTAATAAAGCCCTTTCGTTTCCCTGCTTTACAGCTGCAAAAACATCTCTGTCATCAGAGGAAACACCGCTTATTCCTAAAACACCGGACTTCTTATTAAGTATTAAATCAGTATCATCCGCAGACCAGCCTTCTTTTTTTTGGAGGTAGGTTATTACCGAAGGGTCGAGAGTTCCGCTGCGACTTCCCATCATAAATCCGTCAAGAGGGGTAAGACCCATACTTGTATCGATAACCTTTCCGTCGACCACAGCTGATATTGAGCAACCGTTTCCCAAATGACATGTAATAATTTTTGTGTGTTCTTTTCCGAGTATTTCAATACATTTTCCGCTGACATACCTGTGAGATGTTCCGTGAAAGCCGTACCTGCGTATATTGTACTTCAGCGAAAGCTCATAGGGTATGGCAAAGGTATACGCTTCGGGTGGCATGGTACTGTGAAAGGCATTATCAAACACAACAACCTGTGGAACTGCTTTTCCAAAAACATCAATGCAGGCCCTTATCCCCTGTATATGAGCATAGTTATGTAAAGGAGCAAGCTCCGCAAGCTCCTCGATTCCCTTAATAACCTCATCGTTTACAAGAACGCTTTTAGTAAAATTCGCGCCGCCCTGAACTATTCTGTGACCAACAGCGCCAATATCCATAAGTGATTCAAGAACTTTATTTTCTCCCTCGGTAAGTATGCCTTCAATGACCCTAAACGCATCGGTATGGTTGTCCATCCTTACATTAAAATCGTATTTATTTTCTCCCGACGAGCCCTTGGCGTTACCGTCAATCCCTATTCGTTCACAAACGCCCTTTGAAAGCATCTTATGTTCATCCATATCAAAAAGCTGATACTTCATCGATGAACTCCCCGCATTTATAACGAGAATTTTCACTGTTTTTTCCCTCCGAATGACCCTGATATTTTTTTAACTAAATTATTATATCATAAAAATCAACTTTTACAAGTATATTATTATTTTATAGGGATTTTGAAAATCTGTGATGTAAATAGATGTGAACCATTTTCTGAAAAAATAAAACAGGTGATATA
>CAZPPO010000089.1:4308-7994 GCA_964588475.1 uncultured Eubacteriales bacterium | reverse complement strand
AACTCACGGCCTCTTGACCCCCAGTCAAGCGCGCTACCAGCTGCGCCACACCCGGAAAGCTTAAATATGTTATCACAGTTTTTGTGATTTTGCAATACCTTTAACAATATTAGTTTTCATACGAAAAAAAAGGCAAGCAAAACACTTGAAAAAGCGGTTGTAAGTGTTATAATATACAAGCTGAACTACAGCATTAGAATATGCGGATATGGTGGAATGGCAGACACGTCAGATTTAGGATCTGATGCGAAAGCGTGCAGGTTCAAGTCCTGTTATCCGCACCAAAAAAAAGCCCCGCAAACCTTCATTATAAAGGTTTAGGGGTTTTTTCCTAAACGCATAGCTGTCGGGCGAGTGTAACGCTTCTGTTTTGAGCAATACATCCTTGTAATTGTAAAGGAGGGTAAAATGGTCAAATTCGAAAAAATCTCGGACGATTATTCGCAAGTGGGGAGGGGTAAGGATTTTCTTTATAACAGAAAAGGGGCGAGATTTCGCTCGCTTTGTGCGCCCGAAAAAAACAACGTCTACACAATAGCCGTGGAGTTTTCGGATACCGCTCCCAATTATGCCTTGGTTAATGTTAACGGTAAACCGGCAAAGGCTGTTGCCGGATATACCTGCTGCAACACGGGAAGGCTGCGCAAGGGGGCATTTCTTTTTACTCCGGAAAACGCGGATGAAATGTCCGCCACTGTCTGTATAGATGTTTTCGGGATGCCAAAAATTAAAAGCCTGTATATTAATGAGGGCAGAGACGAAGCGATAATAAATGCCGCAAAGGCCGACAGAGTCAAGCCCTATGAGATAAAAACTCCGTTTAATCTGAAAAAGCCCTTGCAGCTCATAGCTACCGTGGGGGCGGACACTCCCTCTTATACGCCGGAGAACCTCGAAAATGCGCTTGAAAACATGCGCGAGCAGCTGCCGTACATAAAAAGTATGGGCTTTGGCTGCTTTGAAAGCTATGTGAAGTGGAATTTTATTGAAAAAGAGCAGAGAGTATATGACTGGAGCTATTATGATACTGTTCTTGAGCTTGCCCGTCAGTATGGCTTAAAATGGTTTCCGCTGATAATAGGAGGCTCCGCGTACGCCTTACCCGAATGGTTTCGGGAGAAGATCGAGGGCTTCAGGGGCTTTGAGTGCCAAGAGCATCAAACGGAGAACAATGTGCCCACGATTTTCAACGAGCATCAGAACGAGTACATAAAAAGGTATCTCTATGAGTTCGGGAAGCATTACGAAGGCAATGAAAGCTTGTACGGAGTACGCCTCGGACCTACGGGCAATTACGGGGAAAGTCAATATCCCGCAACGGGGAATTGGGGCTATAAAGGCCACCCTGAGCATATGCACATAGGCTGGTGGGCGCATGGCAGGGAGGCAAACGGCAGATTTTTAAAATGGCTTTTTGACAAATACAAAACAGCAGATAACGTCTCAAAGCAATGGCAGGAGCATATTGAGTCCTTTGAAGAAATAAAGACGTTTCTTCCCTCTCGGGCTACTGTTCTTCGCAAGAGAAAGGATTTTGTCGACTGGTATGTACAAGAAATGACTGATTGGTGCAACCGCTGGGCTGTCTGGATGAGAGAGTACTTAAAATCCCATGACATATACCAATCGGCGGGCGGCTGGGGATTTTGTGAGGCGGGGACTGATTTTACCGATCAAACAAAAGGAATGTGCGCCATAGGCGGCGGTATACGCGCGACAAATGAAGACGAAAGCTATGAGCTAAACTTTGCAATAACCCGGATGCTTTCAAGCGCGGCAAGATTTTATAACGTCCCGTTCGGCTCTGAGCCCGCAGGCTACAGCACAGCCAGGGGAATTGTAAACAGGCTTTATAACATAATAGTCAACAACGGTCAACATCTGTTTTATTATTCCGGGAATTTTATCTGCTGTGATGAGAGTGAAGCTCTTTGGCTAAAGTACGCGAAGCTGTTGGACTTAAGAGAAGAGCCCGTCATAGACGTAGCGGTTCTGTATCCCGATACAATGACCAAAATCACCGATTCCTCAATCAGATGGTTAGACGGCTCCTCATTTTTCTCCCAGGTTTTCTCCTTGAGGAGAAAGCTTGACTTTGATTATTGCTCCGAGAGAATGATAAACGACGGCGCGCTTGAAATAAACCGTTATAAGGCATTAGTATTTCTTACAAGAAATCACGAGGGTGAATATATAGAGGAGGAAGTCTTAAACAAAATAGACGCTTATGTAAAAAAGGGCGGTGTTGTGATTTGTCCGGTTTTGCGCTCCAACGCCAAACCGGGACCGCAAACCCTTGAGGGGGACAAAAGCGTTTTCGAGCGCTGGAGAGCGGGCGATACCGGAAAGGGCAGGGTGGTTTTAATAAATGCATTGCGTGAACCCCTCGACGCGTATATCGACGACGTTGCCCAAGAGCTTTTGCAGCTAAAAGACCTGTCTGCTCTGACAAGGGAAATGCTTCTGGCGCAAAAGCCGCGCGGCGTCTACATGAGCGCGCTGAAAAGCGGAAAGCTGGCGCTCTATAACGATTTAATGTCAAACGCTCAGATAGTCCTCAGTAACGGTAAAAAAACAGAAATGGAACCGATATCGATAAAAATTATCTGAAATCTGATTTAGAGTCCGAAACAAAAAAAGCAGTATAAGCAATATCGCGTTGCTTATACTGCTTAAGGCTTTTATATGATTTCCATTATACTCTTAAACCCACCCAAAACGGACTAACCGTCTGTTTTGTTCTAGTCATTAAATCCGTAAAACTCCTTCGGGTTGTCATAAAGCATTTTTCTTCCTATTTCCAAGGCTCTCTCAAGTGTTAAAACCCTATCCTGAACCTTTTTCGCAAGAACACGGGAAATTGTTTCCCTTGCCATTGTCAGATGTCCGAAAACCTTTTCCACAATATAATAGTCGCCACCGAATCCGAAAATTTTATTGTCGGGAAGCATTTCTATCATTTCGTCCAGTGCTTCAAAGGCGAATTTTTGACTTATTAGGTAGGTCCAGCACATATTCATTCTTACATTAGGCCAAACCTTTCCGAGCATTATTGCCTCCCTAACATAAGGATAGCCCACATGGTATAGGTCGATTTTGACATCCTGATTCTTCATTATAAATGGCAGCAAATTTGAGGGGGACAGTTCTCTGTAATCGTTCCAATAGCCCGTGTGCATACAGCATACAAGCTCATTTTCGTGGGCTAAACGCATCTGATGGCAAAGTATGTACTCGTTTAGAGGATTTCTCCTCGGAAGGCGTAGGTCTTTATCGGAAAGCAATCTTGCAAGCGTGTCTGCGGCCTCCTTGCGAGTCGCACCGTCAATGGGGAAAGCCATAAACTTTATTCCCACCGCCTTATTTTTTTTGGCACTGCAAATATACTTCTCAATTACCGTTAAAGAATTGTCAAGAGAGCTTATTCTTTCTCCGAGTTTATTAATGATATCCTCTCGTGAGCAAAGCTCATCAATCGCCCTTACAGTTTGAAGTATACGCCCCGAATGGGTATCCCCGAGCGGACCGTCGCAGTTTATTGAGGAAATTATTTTACAGCTGTCTTGAAGCACTCTGTCATAAAGGCCCTTTGTGTTAGCCTGCTTTATTCTGGCACTTACTATATGTACGTTATCACGCGTAAGCTCCTTTTCGCCGTAAAACTTCTCCATTGCAATATGGGCGGC
>CAZPPO010000089.1:0-4298 GCA_964588475.1 uncultured Eubacteriales bacterium | reverse complement strand
AAAAGGCTCGAAATGCTGCCACTTCCAGTCAATGTCACCGGGCTTCCAGAGTATTTTTGCCATAGTATTTTTGTCCATTCCACCGGTGTAAAGGTCGTGCTGACAGTAATGCGAAAAAAGAGTGAAAGCATCGGGTTCTTGAGACAGTCGCTTACTTTCAGGCATAAGGTGCTCGTGGCAGTCATATATATAAAGCTTTTCGAGCTCAATAATAATTTCTCTTTCAAGCTCATTTAATGATTCAAGATAAAAATGCATTCTTACCCCTCCTTATAGGAAGTATATCACATTAAAACGATAAACACCATATCATATGAGCGTTTTCATCTAAGTTCCTATTGCGAATTCTGTATAAATAATATATACTGAAAAAAATTGTAAGGAGCTGATAGAATGCGAGTTTGTATTATGGGCGGGTGCGGTCATTTTCATACTGCATTAAAGACTGATATACAGCTTGTGGGAGTATGCATTACAGGGCAAGAAACACCGGGGTTTTCTTTTTTGATAAACCGGTTCGGTAAGGTGGCCGTTTTCCCGTCATATGAAGAGATGCTAAACGAGTGCAAACCCGACTTGGTTGTTATAGACGGTCTTTTCGGGGACCACGCCGATATGGCGGCATACGCTTTGGAGAGAGGTATTCACGTTTATTGCGAGAAGCCCGTGGCGATTAACGAACAGCAGCTTGAAAGGCTTAAAAATTCTTACAAAGCTTCAAAAGCTCAAATTGCCGCTATGCTTACCTCTCGCTATGAGCCGTGCTTTTTCACGCTTTACAACGAAGTAAAGAAAGGGACAATCGGGGAAGTTAAGCTCATAAACGCGCAGAAGTCATACATATTCGGCGAGCGCCCGCCGTTCTATTCGAATCCCGAGGAGTACGGCAACACATTTATGTGGGTAGGTATTCATTCGGTCGATCTTATTCTCTGGCTTGCAAATTCAGATATTGCCGATTCTCACTATTTTCCGTCAGGAAAAAACTCGTTCGGCTTTGAGGGACTTGACGACAGCGCCGTTGCGATATTAAAGCTGCAAAACGGTGTCTTAGCAACCGTAACGGTAGATTTCTTAAGGGATGAGGATTCGGATACCCACGGCGACGACCGTATCAGAGTAGTGGGGGACAAGGGTATTCTCGAGGTAAAGAACGAGAAGCTTCTTCTCTTTAAGGACGGCGAAAAGGAAGAAATAGAGCTTTCGAATGCGCCCGACATCTTCCTTGATTTCATCAATAATATAGACGATAAATCCAAAAGAACTGCCGATGATGAAGCGGCCTTCGCTTCAACAGAGGCGGTAATCAGAATTAGTAATTCATAATAATGGAGGTAGCTTATGTCTGAAATATTCGATGCAATTCCCGCAATAAAATATGAAGGTGCTCAAAGCAAAAATCCTTTCAGCTTCAAATTCTACGAAGCAGACAGGATATTTCTCGGTAAACCGATGCGCGAGCATCTTCGCTTCGCAATGGCGTGGTGGCACAATATGTGCGCCACCGGCGTGGATATGTTCGGGGTGGGAACCGCAGACAAGTCCTTCAAAGTAGAAGTCAAGACAATGGAACACGCATATATGAAGGTAGACGCGGCATTTGAGTTTATGAATAAGCTCGGGATAGATTATTTTTGCTTTCACGATGTTGATATTGTGCCCGAGGCGGATGACATCAATATTACAAATAGCCGTTTAGACGAAATTACCGACTACATTAAAGCAAAGATGCTCCAGCACAATAAGAAGCTTCTTTGGGCTACCGCGAATCTTTTCGGCAATCCCATATATATGAACGGTGCCGGCAGCTCAGACAATGCCGAGGTTTTTTGCTTTGCTGCGGCGCAGATAAAAAAGGCGCTCGACATTGCGGTAAAGCTTAAAGCTGGCGGCTATGTTTTTTGGGGAGGCAGAGAGGGCTACGAGACGCTGCTCAATACCGATATGAAATTCGAGCTTGATAATATCGCAAGGCTTATGCATATGGCGGTAGATTACGGCAGGAGCATCGGGTTTACTGGTGACTTTTATATTGAACCAAAGCCGAAGGAGCCGATGAAGCATCAGTATGATTATGACACGGCCACGGCAATAGGCTTCTTAAAACAGTACGGACTCGATAAGGATTTTAAGATAAACGTGGAGGCAAACCACGCGACGCTCGCGGGTCACACCTTCAGGCACGAGCTAAGAGTAGCCGCGATGAACAATATGCTCGGGAGCATTGACGCAAATCAGGGTGATTTACTGCTTGGCTGGGATACGGATGAATTTCCCTGGGATGTATACGAAACCACGATGTGTATGTATGAGGTGCTCAAAGCGGGAGGCTTTGTAAACGGAGGGCTCAATTTTGATGCCAAAAATCGCCGCCCGAGCAATACATACGAGGATATGTTCTTAGCCTTTATACTCGGAATGGACGCTTATGCTTTGGGTCTTATTAACGCCGCGAAGATTTTAGAGGACGGCAGAATAGAAGAATTCCTGTCAAAGCGCTATTCAAGCTATAACGAGGGAATCGGCAAAAGAATTGTAGACAAAGAAGCAACTCTTTCAGAGCTGTCGGAATTTGCCTGTAAGAAGGGAGCGCCGGAAAAACCGAAGTCGGGCAACCAGGAGAAGCTTCAAAGTATAGTAAACCAACTGCTCTTTTCAGAATAGTAAAGGAGACTGATATGAAGTATCTGCTCGGGATAGATATAGGAACGTCCGCTACAAAGACGGTATTATATGATATTTACGGTAAGACCGTTTCATACAAAACTATTGAATACCCTCTTTATCAGGAACAAAACGGCTGGGCGGAGCAGGACCCAAATGACTGGTGGAATGCTGTTGTTAACGGTATTCGCGCCGTGTGCGCAAACGCCGAAAAAGGAGCTTCGGTAGTCGCAATAGGGCTTTCAGGGCAGATGCACGGGCTTGTTATGCTTGACAAAGCAGGTAAGCCGTTGAGAAGGTCTATTATCTGGTGTGACCAAAGAACCGCGCCCCAGTGTGACAAAATAAATACTCTGATAGGTAAAAGGCGTGTTATTGAAATTACCGCAAATCCGCCGATGACAGGCTTTACAGCGTCAAAAATCCTCTGGGTAATGGAAAATGAACCGGAAATATACGAAAAATGCGCCCATATTCTTTTGCCCAAGGATTATATACGCTATATGCTGACAGGAGAATTTGCAACTGAGGTTTCCGATGCCTCGGGAATGCAGCTGATGGATGTCAAAAACCGCTGTTGGTCCGATGAGGTATTAGGGAAATTAGGGATAGACAAGGCGCTTTTAGGCAAAATGTACGAATCCCAGGAGATAACGGGAAAAACAACACAGCAAGCTGCGAAGCTTACAGGTCTTTCTGCGGGTATTCCCGTTGCAGGCGGTGCGGGTGACAATCCCGCAGCCGCAATAGGTACGGGTATTATTGCCCAGGGGACTGCGTTTACGACAATAGGCTCGTCTGCCGTTGTTTATGCCGTTTCCGACGAGCCGCGAATAGATATGCTAAGCAGAGTTCATACCCTGTGCGCTTCGGTTCCGGGCAAGTGGACTGTAATGAGCTGTACACAAGCGGCGGGGCTTTCACTAAAATGGCTTAAAGAGACCTGCTGCGGTAAAGAGATTGAAACAGCTGACGGTCAAGGAAAAAGCGCTTATGAGATAATGGATGAGCTTGCAAGCGAGATTCCCCCGGGAGCTGATAAACTTCTTTTTCTGCCTTATTTAATGGGGGAGCGCTCACCGCACCCGGATCCTTATTGCAAAGGCGTTTTCTTCGGTCTTTCAAACGCTCATACAAGAGGGCATCTCATAAGAGCGGTTATGGAGGGAGTCGCATTCTCGCAAAGAGAGTGTATTGACGTATTTCGTGAGCTGGGAGTTCCCGTCAGCGATATGACTGTTTGCGGCGGCGGCAGCAGAAGTCCGCTGTGGAGACAGATGCTCTCAGACCTTTACGGATGCCCTGTCAAAACGCTTAAGGCTGATGAGGGCGGAGCGCTCGGAGCGGCTATTCTTGCGGGTGTCGGTGTGGGTGAGTATAAATCACTGCAGGAGGCTTGCTCTTTAATTGTACAAAAGAACGAACCCGTTATGCCGCAAGAAGAAGCGTCAACCCTTTACGAGCCGTATTTTAAGCTGTATAAAAAGCTTTATCAAAGCTTAAAAGAGGATTTTACAACACTTTATAATATATAGGAGAATAAGAACTTTATGGTACAGCTTAAGATGTATTGGCTCGGTTTAAATCCGGTTTCTGAATATCCGTTGCCCGAGGGGTTTTCTATATCAAACTAC
>CAZPPO010000088.1:5726-8220 GCA_964588475.1 uncultured Eubacteriales bacterium | reverse complement strand
AAATTAAAACACTTAAATGTTATTCGTAATCTTACACAAAAAAAGCTTGACAAAGGCAAATCGCATATATATAATTGACACAATCAAATATTTAACCGATGATTAAGATTAGTATCCTTGAAGGTCGATTTAAAGAGAGCCGCAGGCGGTGGGATTGCGGAAGTCGGACACAAGGCGAATGGGCTTATGAGGGCGAGCTGAAAAAAACAAAGTAGGCGAGACGGCACACCACCGTTACAGGGTGAAGCGCATGATAGTGCGTGAGGAGTGGACGCTTTGTCGTCAATTTGGGTGGTACCGCAGGATTATTGTCTTGTCCCTTTAGGGGCAAGGCTTTTTTTATTGAAGGGAGCGGTTCATATGTTCATTTTAACAGGGCGATGGCAAAAGACAAGTAAAATAAGTTTTAATAATTTAAAATTGAGTAAGGAGATAAAAAAATGAAAAAGAATATTTTTACCATATTGATACTTGGTATTACTCTCATCGCGATTGCAGGCTGCGCCGGTAAGCAGATTCCCGTAATAGGTATTTCTCAGTTCGGTGAGCATCTCTCACTTGACAACTGCAGGGAAGGTTTTTTGCAGGGCCTTGCCCAGGCGGGACTTAAAGAGGGCAAGGACTTTTCAACAAACTATCAAAACGCGGGGTTTGATTCCGCAATAGCATCACAAATTGCTCAAAGCTTTTCTTCGGCAAATGTCGCCTTGATGTGCGCTATTGCAACACCCTCCGCCACGGCATGCTTTGCCGCCGCAGAGGATAAGGATATTCCGGTTGTTTTTACCGCAATCACAGACCCTGTCAAAGCTAAATTAGATAGCGGTAACATTACGGGAACAAGCGACAAGCTTGCGGTGGATGAGCAGATGGAATTGATCCGCAAATTGCAGCCCGATGCTAAAACAATCGGAATAATTTATACCACAAGCGAGCCAAATTCGGTTTCCGCCATTGAAGAATACAAGGAAAAAGCGGCAAATTACGGCTTCACCATTGAGGCAATCGGAGTTGTTCAGCAGTCGGAGGTAACTCTTGCAACCGATACTCTCGTTTCAAAAAAAGTGGACTGCTTATCAAACCTAACAGATAACACTGTTGTGGGTGTGCTGGCAGCGGTTCTTGAAAAAACAAATGAAGTGAAAATACCGGTTTACGGCAGCGAGGTTGAACAAATGAAAATCGGCTGTGTCGCGGGAGCGGGAATTGATTATATTAAATTAGGCAAGCAAACCGGGGCGATAGCCGCTAAAATTTTAAAGGGAGAGGCAAAAGCATCAGAAATTCCCTATGAGGTAATAAGCGAGTATAGTATCTATATCAATTCCGACGCTCTTGCCAAGATGGGAATCAGTGTTCCCGCCGAGGTTTCACAAAAGGCAATTGAAGCGGTAAACGCATAGGGTATCGCTTAGGAAAAGAGGATGTTTTTTTGGGTGTTTTCTTGGATTTGGCTGTCAGCACTATTACACAAGGCCTGATTTACGCGCTGCTGTCATATGGGGTATTTATTACTTATAAAATCTTAGACTTTCCGGATTTGACGGTAGACGGCAGCTTCCCTTTGGGTGCTGCTGTCACTGCTGTTTTGCTTATGAGGGGAGCTAATCCTTATCTTACCATAATAGCCGCTATTCTAGTCGGAGGTTTAATTGGGCTTGTAACGGGATTAATACATGTAAAGCTTGGTATTCGAGACTTACTGGCGGGAATCATTACAATGACCGCTCTTTTTTCCATCAATCTGCAGATAGCGGGGTCAAATCTTATTATTGAAAGAACCGTCAATACCATTTTTACCGCTGCGCCTACAATGACCCTTTTCGGGAATGTGTCGCTCATTTACAGAAAGCTGATTATATCATTATTTTTAGTTCTTTTGTTTAAGGTCATTTTGGACTTATACTTCAAAACCAAAAGCGGCTTGTTGCTTCGTGCCGTAGGCGATAACGACGTTCTTGTTACTTCTCTTGCAAAGGATAAGGGTAAGGTGAAAATAATTGGGCTTATAATATCGAATGCCCTTGTAGCACTTTCCGGTTGTATTGTCTGTCACGAGCAAAGAGCTTTTTCAAGCACTATGGGTACAGGGCAGGTTGTTTTCGGTCTTGCTACCGTCATAATAGGGACGACGCTCTTCAAAAGGATGAGCTTTGTAAAGGGTACGACGGCAGTTATGATAGGAAGCGTCTTATATAAGGCGAGTATTCAAATTGCAATAAGCCTGGGATTGCCGGCAAATTTGCTTAAGTTTATAACAGCTGTTTTGTTTTTGGCAATTCTTGTTCTTGGGAAGCTTCAAAAGGGTGGTGTTAAGAAAAATGCTTGAGCTTAAAAATGTCACAAAGATTTACAATCCCGGAACAGTGACAAAAATGTGCCTTTTTGAAAAATTCAGTCTTAGTGTAGAAAAAGGAGAATTCCTTTCTATTGTAGGCAGCAACGGAAGCGGAAAAACCTCTCTGCTCAACATAATTTGCGGCAGTATCCCTAT
>CAZPPO010000088.1:0-5716 GCA_964588475.1 uncultured Eubacteriales bacterium | reverse complement strand
AGAAAAAACGAAGGAGTTTAAGAGATACCGCAAGATAGGAAGGGTGTATCAGAATCCTGCCATGGGAACCTGCCCTAATCTTACTCTTCTCGAAAATATGTGCCTTGCGGATAATAAGGGCCGTTCGTTCGGCTTGGGGTTTTCAGTCAATAAAAGTAGAATAAGCTATTATAAGCAGCAGCTATCGGTGCTTGGACTCGGGCTTGAAAATAAACTGGGTGTTAAGGCCAATTCGCTTTCAGGGGGTCAAAGACAGGCTATAGCGCTAATAATGTCAACACTCACGCCAATAGATTTTTTGATACTTGATGAACATACGGCAGCGCTCGATCCCAAAACAGCCGAGATAATTATGCAGCTTACGGATGAAATTATACGCAAAAAGAAACTAACGGCTATGATGGTTACACATAATCTTCGGCATGCCGTGGAATACGGGAACAGGCTTATTATGATGGACAACGGCAGCATAGTTTACGAGAAGGCGGGTTCGGAAAAAGAGGCGCTTTGCGTGGACGATGTACTGAAAATATTTACGGACATTAGCATAGAATGCGGTAATTAAAAACAAAATATTTCCGTAGTGAGATAAATTTATAATCTTTGATAAAAATTTATCAAATAACTATTGCGTAATTTGCAAAAAAATGCAATAATACTAATAAAGGAGGCGGATAACAATGTATAATTTAGAAAGAAAAGTAATAATAGTTACCGGTGCCGGCAGCGGCATGGGAAGGGAGCTTACCCTTCAGCTTATAAATAAAGGCGTTAGTGTTGCCGCCTGTGACATTAACGAAAAAACACTTGAGCAGACCAAGACTCTTGTATCTAATTCTAAGTTAATAAGAACCTACGTCTTAAACGTTGCTGACAAACAGAGCGTTCTCGATTTCCCCAAGAGGGTCAAGGAAGACTTCGGTGCTTTACACGGTGTCATAAATAACGCGGGGATTATTCAACCGTTCGTAAAATTTATGGAGCTGTCGGAGGCTTCTGTCGAACGCGTTATGAACATCAACTTTTTCGGATTGATGAATATGACGCACGCCGTAATAAGCCAACTGGACACAGATACGGACACATTCGTTGTAAATGTATCCTCAATGGGAGGCTTTTTGCCTGTTCCCGGTCAAGGTATTTACGGTGCAAGCAAGGCGGCTGTTAAGCTCTTTACAGAAGCCCTTTATGCAGAGATGCAGGGAACAAAGGTTCATGTATCGGTTGTTTTCCCCGGTGCCATAGCCACAAACATTTCCGAAAATTCCATGGAAAACAGCGCCAATGCAGATTCGCAAACCAAAGGGCCTGAAAAACAAAGCTCCGAGGCAAGTCATAAAACAACAAGTGCAGATGTCGCCGCAGAAATTATAATAAAGGGAATTGAAGCGGGAAAGGTTAAAATCTTTGTCGGAAAAGACGCTGTAATGATGGACAGGATGTATCGGCTAATGCCCATAAAATCGATTAATATGATGGCTAAAATGATAAATAAAATGACGGCTCAGAAATAATCCGTAATGTCGCACAAAAAAATGGCACTGTGTAAAAACACAGGGCCATTTTTATTGTCCTTTTAATGAGCAGCCTTATTTTTTCATAGATTCAGCATTCTAAATGCTTCCGGATTGGAACAGGTTTTTATCGCAGCATTTATCGACCTCGGCTTGGAGAGTAACATGGCTAATTCCCCAACGGTCTTTCAAGAGCTGTTCGATTTCATTGCAAACCTTTTTTGCGTCAGACAAAAGAATATCCTCCATTTCTATATGAGCTTCAAAGTATATTGTTTTCTCATCACTCAGCCAAGAGTGAACATGGTGGATGTTCTTTATTTTATCCAGCTTTTCGATATCTGTTTTTATTGACTCATAATCTAAAACAGGGGACGATTGCATAAGTATTCCGACGGCTTTTTTTATAACCAATCCGGTTTCTCGCAGTATATAGATTGATATAAGAACGGTAATCAGCGGGTCTATCCAAACAATTCCCCATAACCTTATCGCCACGCCGCCTAAAAGGACTCCTATTGAGGAAACCGTGTCACTAAGCAGGTGAAGATAGCTTGATCTTATGTTCAGACTGTCCTGCGAGTGTTTTTTAAGAAGAAGGACGGAAAGAATATTGGCGATAAGACCAACAAGGGCTACCGTTATCATCAAGGTTCCGTTAACAATCGCGGGAGACATCCATCTTCTTACAGCCTCAATAATTAAAACAAGAGAAACGGCAAAGAGAATTGAACAGTTGACAAAAGCCGTCAGTATTTGAGCCCTCCTATAGCCGAAGGTTCTTTTAATGTCGGCAGGTCTTTGAGCGATTTTATAGGCAAAATAAGATAAGGCGATTGCGGCTGTGTCGCTTAAGTTGTGCACGGCATCAGACAGCAGCGCCAAGCTGCCCGACACAATTGCGCCAATAATTTCCGCAAGGGTAATAGTAGCGTTGAGCACTGTAACCGAAAAGATTTTTTTGCCTGATAAAACGGATATATCATTCGGGTGAGAGTGTGTGCTTTTTTGTGTGTTCGCTCTCTTTTGGCTTTTCATTCATATCCCCGCTTTGTTTTTACTGTTTCAAATCAAAAATACAGAATGTTTTATTACTTATTATACACACAAAGGTGTAAAAAACAAGCAAGTCGGCACAGCTTGACGGTAAAATACATATTTACAATATCTTAATAGGATGATAGAATAATACAAATATGATAAGGAGTGCAATTATGAAAAACAGAGCCTTTTTAATAATTCTCAGCATAATCATTGTCTTTTCCGTATTTTCCACAATAGCCTATTGTGAGGAAACGGTTTCCCCGGTTATAAACGGGATTTCTGTCTGGCGGGAAAATGCTCAAAAAGCTACCATAAGATTTTTCTCCGATTCCTCAGGCACGGTTTATTATAAAGTAACAGATACTCAAAAGGCACCGGATGCGTTAGTTTCTGAAGAAACAACAAATATACCGGCAGCTGCCAACAGCGTATGTACGATAAGCTTAACCGAGCCAGATACACTTTCCTCGGGTGTGAAATATGTACATATAGCGCTTGTTAATGAGAGCGGGATATGCAGTAATATTTTGGACATAGAAATGCCTTATAACTTATATTTCTTTGACGACTTTGAAGGCTTTATTTTGGACTCTTATCCGCCTTCTTTTAAGCTGCGCTATAGCGGAGCAGGCGAAGCACTTCAGAAAACAATAGTTGACGAAAGAGAAGACAATCCCTGCAACAAGTGCTTTCGTCTTTTAGGCGCAGACGGTTGGGCGTCTGAGCAGAAGGTAGACCTTCCGGCGGGGCTTAGCGGGTTTATGGTTATGCAGGCAGATGTTAAAGCGGTCGGCGGTACATGGCCGCTCTCTATGGAGTTTGCAAGCAACACGGGAACATGGGGAACAAGGATTGCAAGGATGTCACTGCAAAGGGGTTTCTTTGGCTACGGTGTCGGAAGCAGCGAGATGCTGTCTGTTGAAGCCTTTAATTTAAGTCAATGGTATACGATAAAGATTGTTCTTGATTTAACTAACCGCAAATTTGATTATTACGTTGATAATAATAAGCTAAACGACCAGCCGCTTGAAGCCGGCAGCGCAGCTCTCAATTATTTCAGCGTTATAGCAGGTAACCTCGGGAGCGGCTGCGAGGGATACTTTGACAATGTAATAGTATATAACAGTCCTTTTCGCGAGTATGATGTTACGGCAGACAGTACACAGGGCGGCACAATCTCACCTAAAGGGACTGTCAAGGTAACACAGGGAAGCAGTAAAACATTTACTGTGACTGCTGATAGCGGCTATCACATATCGGATGTATTAGTAAATGGAGAAAGCGTCGGTCCGGTAAATAGTTATACCTTTGAAAATATTGAAGCTAACCATGTAATCCAAGCCTCCTTTGCTTTGCACAATTATTCGTTTTTTGCTTATAACGGTAACGGCACACATACGGTGAGCTGTGCCTGCGGTCATAATTATTCGGAGAATTGTACAAGCAGTGATTGGATTTACGATTTCCATGCCACATTTACAGAAAAAGGCTCAAGGCATAAAGAATGCGTTCATTGCGGCGGCTTACTTGAAACACAGGAGCTTCCTGCCGTTAGTATCATATCAGACGAATATATAAGGTCAATTGCGAATTACGGGCAGGACAGTGTATATTTAATGTGCAAAAAATATAATATTTCCGTGCAGCAGCTGATTAGTCAGTTTGACACAGATAAATTAGAGGTTTATAAAAACGGTGACAAGCTTCAGTCCGATGATTTGGTAGGTACGGGCAGCGAGCTTCGACTTATAAACGAGCACGGGACCGTTGACCGATTAACGGTTGTAATACCGGGTGATATTGACGCAGACGGATTAATCAAGCTTCACGATGTCCGAAGAGTACTTAGAGCAGCTGTAAACCTTGAAACACTTACACAAGCTGCCGAGCTTGCGGGTGATATTATTGATGACGGAGAAATAACAATTGCGGATGCCCGAAAGCTTTTGAGAGTTTGCGTTGGCCTTGAAGTCCTTGATTCTAATGTCATACCAAGGTAAGGCTAATTAAATATTATGAGTGACCTGAAGTAAAGGTCACTCATTTTTATGGTTAATGTTATTAAGGCAAAATAAGAGCTTAAAAAACGGGGGAATTAAATAAGTAAGGCAACCACAAAGCTAATGAACCACTGCCTCCTTATATAAAGATATGTAAAAGCTTAATGCTTATTCGACTTCAGACAAGACCGACTGAGTATATTGATTAACTTTACTTCGTACTTTCCTACTGCATGAAGACTAAAGTAAGAACCAATGATAACAACATTAATCGATTTTTCAATGTTTTTATTTAATTATCTCGCAATTGTATCCGCGTTAACTCCGTCAAGACTCATTGTCTTAATTGAGGCGCTCATGATTGACGAGGCGGAGCTCTTGGCATAATCCATAAGCATAAGCCTATCGTTTACAAGATTTATATATATTCCATACGAAACACTTGAAAACACGGATTTTTCATCGCTTCCGTCCATGCCGCATCTTTTTATGGTATAATTGTATCCATAGGCGGTATAATCGAAATTTGTGTCATACTGTGCATAAAAAATCATGCCCTGATAAGCATTGACACAGTGTATAGGCGTGCCGCTTGAGCTTTTTATTAGCTTATTGTTTTCCCCGCTTAAATCACATGTATAAATATTATCATTAAAATCATTATATATGATTTTCCCGTCGCTGAGCACATATGTTTTAACGGCTGCGCTCAACAAAACCTCAGGCTCTGTTGCGTCGGGATTCGTTTTATACATATTACCCTGATTATCAAAATAGTAAAGCTTGTTTTCGTAAATTAAGGGACTTCTTCCTGCGGGGACTAAAATCTGCTCGTTTGTACCGTCAAGAGAGGCTCTGCAAATTGACATTGAATCCGAGCTTGTGTCACTTTTTTTCATGTAATACAAATATTCACCATACAGGAACATTCCGTAACTATATTCATTGTTAATATTCTCTACCTGTGAACCGTCAAACCTCATTCTGAAAATAGTATATGTTCCGTCAATGGCATCGCCCCGGTTACCGGAAAAATACAGCCAGTCATCAATTACCACCAGTGACCATCCGAAGCCGTCGAAAATCGGCTTGCTTCCTGAGCCGTCCTTGTTTGCCGAATAGATATGCGCTTTATCGTTGACATCATAGCTCGAATAG